>JAQXOB010000050.1 GCA_029098305.1 Clostridia bacterium | reverse complement strand
CTCACCCGTCCGCCACTAAGACATATATCTTCCATCCGAAAACTTCCGTCATATGTCTCCGTTCGACTTGCATGTGTTAGGCACGCCGCCAGCGTTCGTCCTGAGCCAGGATCAAACTCTCTAAAATATTGTATTATTTCACCTCATCGAGATGCTATAACCTATCTTAGAGCTTGATGCTCATTTCTTCGAACACTAACTTCGTTAGTTCACAGTTTACTGTGTTTGTTCGTAATTTTTCTTTTTTAGGAAGTTCTTTTCTTCCTCAAAGTAATTACGGGTTTCTTCTTTATTTCGTGTTGTTTAATTTTCAAGGTCCTTTTCGCTGCCTGAACAGCTCAGATATTATATCATATCTTATCCGCTCTGTCAAGTACTTTTTTCTTCTTTTTTCGAACTTTTTTCGTTCGCTCAGAAGTGCTTTCCTCAACGCAGCTCGTCTATTCTATCACTTTCAAACACTCTTGTCAATACCTTTTTTGAAGTTTTTTTATTTTATTTTCAATATTAAAAATTGTATTGATAAACACTATGTTTTTTCATTATATTCTTCTATCTAAGCCAAAACTACATAAGCAAGCCTATCATTATTTTAAAATATTCATCATATCATCTGGAATTTTGCTGGATATATTAATTAAGTTTTGTGTTACCGGATTAATTAGTGTTACTTTACCACAGTGCAAAGCCTGTCTTGAAATGTATTGTAAACTACCTCCATACAAATCATCGCCTGCAAGAGGAAATCCCATATCAGACATATGAACTCTTATCTGATGTGTTCTACCTGTTTCGAGGTTTATTTCAAGTAAAGTGTGCGTTGAATTGCCCGATATAGGTTTATAATGAGTTATTGATTCTTTGCCACCTTCAAAAACAGCCTCTCGAACCATTTTGCTGTCAGACTTTAGTCTTATTTGTTTATTTATAGTACCACTATGTTCTATTACGCCCTCGCATACTGCAAAATATGTTTTTTTGACACTGTTTTTTATCAAGTTCGCTATATACGCATTTTTAGCACAAACTACACAACCCGAAGTGTCTTTATCCAATCTATTGATTGCCCTAAATATATAATTTTCATTATTTTGCTTTGCATGATACATCGCAAAGTTAGCAAGTGTATTATCTACATATTCATGCACAGGATGAACTGTCACACCAGTCGGTTTATCGAAGATAATTATCTCATTATCTTCATATAAAATATCGATCTGCATCTCGGAGCACACAACATTGGTGGAGCTTGACGGTAATGTCAAAGTAATAACATCACCTGTGTTCACCGTATGCGTAACATAAGCATGTTTGCCGTTTAATAATATTCCGTTATATATTAGTTTAAGCTTTTTGAGAAGTCTTGAAGAGATTTTACACTCTTTTCTCAAAAATGATTTAATATCTGAGTTGTCATATTCAGCAGTCACTGTGAATATTAATTTATCAGATGAGTTTGTCCCGTTCATTGTTTTAGAATACTCCATTTAATTTGCACACTATTAATATAATGATAGCAACCTGAACAACTATTATCGCAGGTATGCCAAACATAAACTTATAATGTAGGGTTTTATGTCTGATAAGCCTCATAGTGATATACATTGCTAATGAGCCTCCCAGAGCAGATAGTGCCATAAGTGTTGCCTCAGGAACCCTATATCTTCGGTGTTTCGCCGCCAGCTTATCATATATAGTAAATATAATGGAAATCAAGCTGATGACAAAAATATAAATTATAATAATCAGGCACAAGGTCTTGCGATTATTAAAAAAATCAATCAAAAAGATCTCCTCCTAAACAGAAAGGATAAATAAAATGAAAAAATTTTTCAAGATAATTTCGCTTTTAATAGTAATCGCTATCGCAGTCGGTGTAGTCACAATCAACAGCACCGGATATCAGTTAAATTCGATCCAGATTCCTTTATTCAATAAGTCAAACTCAGATAAACAAACTGATGATTTATCAGAAATGCGAGCCTTGTGGATACCTTTTACGAGCTTAGATATTAAAAGTAGCAATGGTTCATTTGATTCGTTTAAGCAAAAATTTGACAAAATAGTAAGCGATGCAGAAGATAAAAAGCTTAACACATTAATCGTACATGTAAGACCATTCTGCGATGCACTGTATGAATCTGATATTTTTCCTTGCTCTCATGTTTTGAGTGGATTACAAGGCAAGGCTGTCGACTTTGATGCTCTAGAATATATGGCAAAAACTGCACACAAAAAAAAATTAAAAATCCACGCATGGATAAATCCTTTTCGTGTTACCAGCAACAAAACAAGCTTTGAAATTTCAAATAAAAATCCAATTAAGTCGCTACCTGACGGAACTGTGCTGGAATGGGAAAACGGACTATATCTCGATCCCTCAAGCAATGATGTTCGCAAGCTGATAATAGACGGTGTAAGAGAAATCATAGATAAATATGATATAGATGGAATCCACTTTGATGATTATTTCTATCCCACCACATCAAGCGACTATGACAAAACCTCATACCAAAACTATGTATCTAAACTAGATGACACCAGTATTCCACTAACCCTGAGCGAATGGAGAACAAACAATGTAAATATGCTTATAAACGGGGTGTACAACGCTGTGCACTCAAGCGATAAAGACGTAGTTTTTGGCATATCTCCGCAGGGAAACATCGAAAACGATATCAGCATGGGTGCCGATGTGTACACCTGGGGAAGTGTTTCGGGATATGTGGATTATCTTTGTCCTCAGCTTTATGTAAACTCTGAAAATCCTATTCTGCCATTTGACAAAACGGCAGATGCTTGGAAAAAGTTAGTTAAAAAAGATAATATAGAGCTATACATAGGATTGGGTCTTTATAAAGCAGGCAGTGACGTCGATGAGGGTACATGGCAAAACGCAGACGATATCATCAAGTCACAAATAGAATACACCAGAAAAATCAAAACCGATGGATTTGCATTATATTCATCTGAATATCTTGTAAATAAACAAACAAAAGCAGAGGTGACTAATATGATGTCTGTGCTGGCGTAATTAGTCGATAATTTCGCCTAGAACATAATCATCTTCAACTTCAGTGATTTTCACTGTGACGGTCTTTCCACACAAATCACTGCTACCATGAATTTTCACCGGAGTATAGTTTATAGTGTAGCCTGTACAAATGCCGTCCTCTTTCATTCTTTCTACAAGAACCTTTTCTTCTCTGCCAACCTGCAAGGATAAAAATTCTCGTCTTGAGTAATCAGTAGCCTCTATCATTTCTATACATCTTTTGTTTTTCAAGGAATTGTCGAGCTGGCCGTCCATTTCGTCAGCAACAGTTCCTTTTCTTCTTGAATAAGGGAAAACATGCACCTTGGCAAATGCAATTTTCTTAGCAAAATTCATGCTCTCGATATGCTCTGCCTTTGTCTCGCCGACAAAACCTGTCATTATATCTGTAGTAATAGAACAGTTTGGGAATGATGCTCTAAGGTCATTAACAATTTTTTTATATTCTTCCGCTGTGTAGTGTCTATTCATACGTTTTAGCACTGTTGTGCTACCGCTTTGGAGCGAAAGGTGAAATTGTGGGCAAAGCTTAGATTGCTTAGAGAGTCTTGCAATTACATCTTCGTCCATCTTTTCAGGCTCTAATGAGCCCAATCTCACTCGCTCGATGCCCTCCACACTACAAGCACACTCTACAGCATCGCACAAGGTAAGAGAAAGATCCTGACCATAGCACGAGAGATTTATTCCTACAAGGACAATCTCTTTGTAGCCATTCTTAGATAATGTTTCTATTTCTCTTTTTATCATATCAAGAGGCTTTGAGCGAACTCTTCCTCTAGCATATGGAATGATGCAATATGAGCAAAATCTGTTGCAGCCATCTTCTATTTTTACAAAAGCACGTGTGCGCTCATCATATTTTTCGATGTGCATCTCCTCAAAAGATTCTCCTCGCTTCTCCATATGAGGCTTAATATCTACAATTTTTTCACGATTGATTAAAAATGATTCTATGGCTTCTATCGTTTGTTTTCTGGAATAATTACCTAGAATAATATCCGCTTCGGAGTAATCTTCATCAGGAAAAGCTTGTGTCATACATCCTGTAAGAGCTATAACGCTATCAGGATTTTCTCTTCTGGCTCGGCGGAGATACTTACACACCTTGTTATCACCGGTAGAGGTGACAGTACAGGAATTTATTATAATAATATCAGCATTAAAGTCAGATTTTCTTACAAAACCCTTTTTCTCAAGCAACGACGCTATAAACTCCGACTCATACTGATTGACCTTACATCCAAGTGTATATATAAAAAAGTTCAAATAAATTTGCACCTCCAAATTTACAAAGCACTATTCTACAATATTTAAAAATTCATCTAGGCTTCTTATCTGATAATCACACAAATCGCTTTCTGATATCGGCTTGCCATTCCTTACGATTCTGCAGGTTGTAATACCTGCATTTCTGCCTCCTTGCATATCAGATGTGAGCGAATCACCCAGAATAATGCATTTTTCTCTATCTTTTATATTTTCTTTTTCAAAGATATAATCAAAGAACACTTTTTCCGGTTTTTGAACACCCATCTCTTCTGAGATGAATATACCGTCAAAATACTTTCTCAATCCGGAAGCATCTAATCTTGGATGTTGCACACGATGCAATCCATTTGTCACAACATAGATTTTACACTTTCCGAAAAGCTTATCAAGCAATGATTTTGTATCATCAAATATAAAAGGACAGTTTGCAAGTCCATCTATATATCCATTGCTAAACTTTATGAAAGCCTCGTGCGAATCAAACAATGATTCATCTATAAGTCCCTCAAATCTAAGCTCAGGTAGCTCGTCCGTTGTGAGAGTTCCTTGTTCTATTCTTTGCCATAATTTTAGGTTATGGTTGCGATATTCATTTAAAAATTCTTTTGTAAACTTTATATTATGTCCTTCAAGAAGGTTTTTGAGTGATATTTCTTCTGCCTTTGAAAAATCAAACAACGTATCATCTATATCAATAAAAATATAATCAAATTTCATTGTATCTTCACATTATCGAAAAACCTTGCCGTTTTCAATATATATCTCCTTTCTCGTGATATCGGAGTATAGTTCACAGCCTACACTCTCCTCCACCTTGCCAAGCAACAATGATGGATTGATATTCACCGTGTTGCCCGCAGGAAGATATATTTTAAACACAAGCCTATCGCAACCAAGAAAAAGCGAATAGTCTGTTATATATTGTTTGAGATTAATATCTTTCATACCTGATTTCGACTTTTTCTTAACTATAATCTCATCTTGTGATAAAATCTGTTCTATTTTACTTTTCACAAGATTAAGATCATTATCCTCATCATAAAAAACTATTTCAAAAAGGGCTGTTTCGATCTCATTTGGAGAATAGACAGGCTCATAAACATTTACAACCTCTATACCCTCAGGGAGCTTTTCGTTCATACGATCTTTCATATCGTCAAAGCTAATATCTTCTGTCAGCCTTGTATCCATATATTCAGCTTCGCCGGTGTAGCCCAATGATAGAGGCAATGCAAATGTGATAAAAAGATGCGGATTAAATCCCTCTGTGTGCCATATAGGAAGCTTGGCACACTGCAAGGCTCTTGTCATACATCTATTCATATCAAGATGAGATATATATTTGCTTCTACCCTTTTTGATATACTTAACCCTCACGTTTTTCATAGCAAATTCCACCTTTCCATTGAGCAGCTCCGCAAGCAGAACATTCTTGACGGCAGTTATCTGTTGTTTGAGCCTCATATGCCTTTTTACATTCTTTTATCAAAAACTCTTTAGTTACACCATAGTCGATATGATCCCATGGAAGAACCTCATCAAAGCTTCTGCGTCTATTGGCATAGAACGAAGGATCAATGCCACATTCCTCAAAAACGCTCATCCACTTATCAAAATCAAAACATTCGTCCCAGCCATCAAATCTCAGTCCATATTCGCAGGCTTTTTCTAGTACCTTGCACAGTCTTCTGTCACCACGGGCAAAAACCGCCTCTAAAAAGCTGGTGGAACTATTATGATAATTGAATGTTATTTTTCTTGATGTTATGCTATCTTTTATATGATGCTGTTTTTCTACAAGCACATCTCGTGTATCTTGTGGCTCCCACTGAAATGGTGTAAAAGGCTTCGGCACAAATGACGATGCACTTAAGGTAACTGTAACCGCCTTGCCTTTTTGTCTGTTTTCGCATCTATAATAGGCATCTACAACCTTTTGACCCAGATGCGCTATATCTGCCACATCATCGAGAGTCTCTGTGGGAAGTCCTATCATAAAGTAGAGCTTAACCTTGTTCCATCCACCAGAAAACGCAGTAGAGCAGGTTTGTATAAGCTCGTCCTCTTTTACATTTTTATTTATTACATCACGCATCCTTTGGCTTCCGGCCTCCGGTGCAAAGGTGAGTCCACTTTTTCTCACTGACTTTATCTTAGACATCAGTTTATTGGAAAATCCATCTACACGAAGTGAAGGCAATGATACGCTCACTCCGTCTTTTTCTGTCCATTCGTGAAGCTTATCAAGAAGCGAATCAATCTGTGTGTAGTCACTGGAGCTAAGCGAAGATAAGGAAATTTCATCATATCCTGTATTTTGACAAAGATCATAGCACTGCTTGTTAATAGTTTCGACTGATTTTTCTCTCACAGGTCTGTTCATAAAGCCCGCCTGACAGAATCTACATCCTCTGATACAACCTCTGAATATCTCTGAAACTACTCTATCATGCACAATCTCTATCATTGGTATTACAAATTTATCAGGATAATATGTATTATCAAGATCCATCATAATACGCTTTTTCACTTTTACCGGTGCATCACCTTTAGGTGTAATCGCCTTGATTGTGCCATCAGTATTATAAGTAACATCATATAGTGATGGAACATATACGCCCGATATCTTTGCGGCTTCTTGCAAGAATTCTTCACGTGACTTGTTTTCATCACGGCACTTTCTGTATAACTCTATAACCTCTAAATCTACCTCTTCGCCCTCGCCAATGAAAAATATATCTATAAAATCAGCAAGCACATCGGGATTGCAGGCACATGGTCCACCTGCAACTACTATCTGTTTTAGAGATTTTCTGTCACAGCTTTTTATAGGTATATTAGCCAGCTTGAGCATATTTAGCACGTTGGTGTAGCTTAACTCATACTGCAATGTAAAGCCTATAAAATCAAAATCTGTGATATAATCTCCGCTCTCAAGAGCAAAAAGAGGAATATTATTTTTTATCATCTGCTCTTCCATATCTATCCATGGAGCAAAAACACGCTCGCACCATATATATGGAACTTCGTTGAAAATGCTATATAATATTTTCAACCCAAGGTGAGACATACCAATTTCATAAGTATCAGGAAAACAAAAGGCGAATCGAACATCTACCTCATCTTTATTTTTTATAACACTGTTAAGCTCACCACCGGTATATCGTCCCGGTTTTTGAACTTTGAGCAAAACCTTTTCTACTTCTCTTTTCATTTTCTTATCCTCTTATAATAAAGTAGTAGTTATTAGTGTCCCTCTCCAAGGACGAAAAACTATAACGTAGCGGATTCTATGCATTGGTTTTAGTTTTTCTTGAAAAACATAAGTGAAATTAAATAGATACTGATTACAAATATAGAATAATTATACTTTGTGCTTCTCCATACATAAATACCAATCATAAATAATGGCACGAGAAAAATTCCTGCTATTATATTACATATTTTTATGCTTTTTTCGAGATCAAATCTTTTTGAAAGCACACAACACAACACCCTGCCACCATCAAACGATGCAAGCGGTAGCATATTAAAAACTCCGAGTAACAGATTTGCATAAGCAAAAGTATCGCAGACGCCAAGCAATCTAAAAACAGCAAAAAGCAAAAAATTCACTGCAGGACCCACGCACGATACTATGATATCACTAGAATACGTGTGCTTAATATCGTTATCAGATGCTATGCAGAAATCAAACAATGATAGACTTATCCTAATATGACTATTATATAGCACCTTCATGGCAACGATATGCGCAAGCTCGTGTATGGCTGAAGCTAGTATGCATAATGACTTTTTGCCATCAGCATCAAACATTAGTGCAAATGTGAGCATTGCAAAAAAGGGATAGCTGATAAAGACATTTAATCCAGCCAGCTTAATGCACATTGTTATCATCTACTATCATTGTATCATAATAGTAGGTGTGATATAAATCAGAAAAATCGCTAAATATATCATAAAAAAAGTTTTTAATCACAAACACTGATAATACCACAACAGCACATATGATTGTTCTTATAAAAAGCAATGTAAGCTCTTTCACAATAATCACCTCATACAATTCTATGCTTTGTTATGAGATAAAATAACAATCATACACCAATATAGATTAATAATACTATAAATTATCCTTTTTCACAAGCAAATGTTACATATTTTTTGAAAACCATCAAGCGGGAATAAAATTTTCTTAAAATCGACGTCCGAAACCTCCAGTATTAATGCGAGTTTTTGGGGTTTTCTCATTTTTGCGAGTACACAAAAGGTACACGACAAACTGATTTTCCGCAGATAAAAAATTGACTCTCTTGCTTAATTTAATGAACAAATTAAGCAAGAAAGTCAATGATTAAATCTATAAAACAGGATAAAGAAATCCTTATATTAGTGTTTTATCCCACGTGCATATATATCATACGATGTGTAGTAATGTCTTTTTTCTTTTATTTACTTAAAACGTAGAATGTTTTTCCAAGTTCATTAGTTTGAATATATCGATGCGTGTGACTACCGCTAATGCTACCGATGCTCATAGATTTGATAAATCTAATTGTCTGTTTCAACAAATTTCTATCGTGTATATTGTGAGTGGTTTTTCCATTTACAACCAATACGCTGACGATAGGAACACTCTTGAAGACACCATCATCTAAGAGACTTTCAATTCCCAATTACGCCATATCAACACAAGCATCGCTTAAAGTTGAATCAAGTAATGTTGTTTTAAATGCAGGAACAATTTTATCCACAGTTAATTCTCCTTTTTCATCCAATAACATATCCCCAAGATTTACCAATACGAACCTTGTGGAGTTTGCCTTCTTCGGTTAATTTTGCGAGGATGCGGTTTGCCGTTGCGGCAGATACCGTAAACATCTGTCGAACATCTGCATTTGTGATGGTTTCGTTCCTTTGAAGAAATCGTTCGATTTTATACCAACGCAATTCAGAGGTGGACATGTTTTCGGCTACATCGACAGTTTCTACCGCTTCCATCAATGCTTCCCTAATAGCAGAAAGCATAAACGTGATAAAAATCGTGGATTCGCCATCGCAATTCGACTGATTGATGGCTTTGTAATATTCGGCTTGTCGGTCATGGATGATAGATTCCACAGGAAGCCAAGCAAATAGAGGTTTCCATCTAGTTAACAAAAGTGTGTGCCAAAGCCGACCCATTCTACCGTTGCCATCCGCAAAAGGATGAATCAGTTCAAACTCATAATGGAATACACAACTTTTGATCAGCATATGAATGTCACTGTTTTCTACCCAATTAAGCAAATCAACAATCAAACCTGGAACATAATCAGGGAGTGTACCCAAGTGCAGAACATTGCCTTGCTTGTCCACAACTCCAACCGGACGGGAACGAAAACAACCGGATTCTTCAACTAATCCTTTGGTCATAACTCCGTGAGCGTTTAATAAATCGTCAACAGAATACGGATTTAACATATCCATCATTTCATAAATTCCATATGCATTTTTAACTTCGGCAATATCTCTAGGTGGAGCGAGGACTCGTTTGCCGTTTAGAACAGCTGTTACTTGTTCTAAACTCAATGTGTTTTGTTCGATTGCCAAAGAGGAATAAATTGTTCGTATACGATTAGTACGACGCAATGTAGGGTTTGCAGACAGTCCTTGCGTAGCACTAACTTGCCCTACTAACTCAGCAATTTCTGTAATTGCTGCTAAAATCTCATTTGTAATTTCAAATGGTGGTTTTTTATTATACATAACTTCTCACCTCGTTCTTATTATACCCCATCATCGCTCATTATTCAAGTGCGTTGATTGATGAAACGAATGATGAAATTTACTGCAATTTATAAAAAAGTTAATTTCCAAAGTAAGTTCCACAGTAGGAAAGGAGTAGAAGTTACCTTGGGAAATTGACGGAAATTAGTATGAGAAATAAGCTAAAATGAAAGAAAAAAGGTATAAAATCGGAAAAAGACGCAACTCAAATAAGCCTGAGAGATAAATTTCTCAGACTAAGTTCCACCACGGTGGATTTTAAGTTGGGAAGAAATTACTTCAATAAGTTTGGAGATTGAATAACATTTTTAGGATTTACAAAGGAAATCCCAAAGGATTGTGCAAGCTCAGGAGAATAAGCAAAAGAAAATAAATCATAAGCGCTTTTGCCGTTAAAATTTTGTCTTTTAATAGCATTAACATGAGAGAAAATTAAATTAACAGTATCCTGAGTAAAACCATCAAAGGAACTACCTTTTGGAACAATGTCTCTGAATAGGGTGTGATTTTTTTCGATATGAGGTTTCTCATAGGGAGCATTTGGATCACAAAAGAAAAGATGTGTTTCTTTTGTACCGGAATCATCATTTTCAATGGCAGATACATTACTAAATTCTCCACCATTATCCGTCAAAATTAATGGCATGATCTTGCCAAAAGAAAAACCATCTAATTTGAGTTTTGTTTTTAATGCTGTAATTTTAGCAGACACCTCTGCAGCAGTTTTGTTTTCGATAAGAATACCAACCATAAAGTTAAAAGCATTAAAATGTAATGTTAAAATAACCTTGCCTCCGATTCTTCCAATTACAGTATCCATCTCGACAAAATTAATGATATTGTTGTCAGATATGTGCTCAAGGAAATCAGCATAAGTGCGCCCTTCTTTAGCCTTCTTTGGAACAAATTTACTTGTCTTTGAATGTCGAGGTTTAAACTTAACAGCACGGGGTAAATCGATGTTTGAAATTGTGTAGTAACCTTTGTTAATATGTCTGTAGACAGAAGATTTAGAAACTGGCAGGTTATGTGTTTGAAGAATGTGGTATATATGCTGACCTTGCTTAACAGCTTTTGAAATGATTTTTTCAGTTTCATAAAAGCTTTCTTGATTGAGCGGTATACCTTCTCTGGCTTCTACTAATAAATTCTCATAAGATTTTTGAGCTTCCCGAGCAACATACTTATGTCTCGGATAGCGACAATTACTATGATTCCTTTTTTCGCATCCATTGCAAACAAATGGAGCTTTTAAAAGTTTGGGGCAACATTTGTCTGTTGCAGTAAATGAATTTGTGTAGACAACCAGGTGCTTTTTCACTTCCTTTGATATTGTTGTTGGATCTTTACTTATCCTTCGACCAATATCTTTAAATGTGATGCCTTTGTTTAGGCACTCTTGAATTTCAATTCGGTCATCCAACGTCATGTGTTTATACTTTTTTTCTTTCATTGTCTGGGACCTCCTTCCCAGACTTAAGTCTACCACAAATCTTTTCCCACATTAAATTCCACCTCAACTTCCACTGTGGAACTTACTTTGGGAATTAACTCGCAGATTTGGGTATAATCTAATTTTTAAAAATTCCTTGACAAATTAATACAAAAGGGTTACAATTGATTTATATGACCGGGTCGGACAGTCGCGGATGCAATGCCTAAAGGCAGTATTCCGAGGAAAGTCCGAGCTTCACAGAGCAAAATAGCGGCTAACCGCCGCCGAGGGCGACCTTAGGGAAAGTGCAACAGAAATAAACCGCCTGTTTTTTGCAGGTAAGGATGGAAAGGCGAGGTAAGAGCTCACCACCGACGAGGGAACTCTGTCGGTCTGTAAACCCTATTTGAAGCAACACCGTGGTAAGGAGCATATATACGCTTGCTCGGCGTGCTCCAGGAGGTGGCACCGAGCATTGGTGGCAACACCATGCCAAGATAGATGACTGTTCAAGACAAAACTCGGCTTACAGACCCGATCATCAAATTTATTATGAAATGAGGAATTGCTTTGCGTAAAAACAAAGATAAAAAAACACAAGAGAATACGCAAAAGCATTTCAACTGGCGTTTTGCGATGTTGGGCGTATTATTTGTAGTGTTTGCAGTCTACTCCTTTTTCACAATAATCAATCAGCAAGCTCAAATAACCACAAAAACAGACAATCTGGACGAGATACAGCAAAGCATTGCGGTTCAAGATGATAAAAACGAGAATTTAAAAAATGCATATGAGATTATTTCACATCTTGATGGTTCTTCAAACTTAGAGAACTATCAGGAAGGGTTAAAGTATATCGAGCGTGTGGCTCGTGATGAGTATGATTATGCCTACAAAGGCGAAAGAATTTTTATAAATATTGCCGGCGATTGATATCAAATTACAAAAAGGAGAAATAAACAGTTTATGCAATTAGAAGCTGGAATGATAGTAAGCGGAAAAGTGTCGGGTATCACAAAATTTGGCGCATTTATTGATCTTGACAAGGACAAATCAGGCATGGTACATATATCTGAAATTGCCTCAGAGTATGTGGAGGATGTAAGTCAACATCTTACAATCGGTCAAGAGGTTAAGGTTAAGGTACTATCTATAGACGAAAACGGTAAAATAGCTCTTTCTATAAAAAAAGCATTGCCAAGACCACCAAGAAGAGCTCCAGCAGGAACAAATTCTAATAAATCAGGTCTGACAAGCTATGAATGGTCTCCAAGCAACTCAAGTGCATCAAGCTTTGAGGATATGATGTCTAAGTTCAAACAGTCTAGCGATGAAAAAATGGCAAGTCTTAAGAAAAATGATGGCTTCCAACGCAAACAAAGACGTGGCAACAGCAAACCAATAAAATAATTTTTTTGACTACAAAAAAGTCTACCAACAGTTTAAGCTGTGGTAGACTCTTTTTTATTTTAGTGTAATTAATTGATTGCGATTATTGCAGATTAAACCTCACATCTGCTCTCAGACCTCTGTTAACAGTTTTTAACATCTTTTCATTTGGCGAGAAGATCAACATACACAGTCCTTTTTGTTTGGAAGTTCTGAAAGCAATCATATATGCATTTTGTTCACTTTCTGCACATTCGTATATTTTTTCGTATCCATTACTTTCGAATTTCTGATTTTGATATCTCTCAATATTTTCTACCATGCGTAAATCCAGCTTCAAAACATCTTTTCTCTTTCTATTTGCAACAACCTTGCTAATAGAAAGCTCTCCTGAAAAAACAGCGTATTCAAAATCAATATTAAGCTCAGACCAAAAATACCATACACCATATATGCAGAAAAGTGCCACAAATGCCGCCACAATAAAACAATAATACACTTGTGTTATCATTCCGATTACGACGATGATTGCCGGTATAGCAAATGCCAAAAGCAAAATCAACAGCTTGTATAAAAATTTTTTTGTGCCTAAATTACAGCGCACAACTTGCTCACACATAAAGTCCATTTATATTATCCTCTTTATATATTCTCTTTAAATATTTTTATTGTAAACCTGCCGCCAAAAAAACACTATCTACGAAATCTTCATATTTCAAGAAAGACTGATAGTCCTTTTTAACTTTTTTTCTGTCGATAGTGCTACATTTTATTATTCTGTGAACAAAGCACAACGGCAGAAGTGCATAGCTTTTTTTTAGTATCGGATAATTTTTATATCTTCTTTCTTGAAATAAATACTTATACCAAATATAGTAAAAGTATTTCATATGTCGTGCATTTTGTGACTTTTTCTTTATTAAATCCATTATATGACCCGAATCACTTCCAAAGCAACCCTGCATATACATATACTTGCATATCAGGCTCTCTCCATCATCCAATTCGAGATTTGATTCCTCATCAAATAGCTTGTATGCAAGCGACTTCATTTTTTGATAAAAATTATATAAATTCATTTTTTGCAATGAATCGAATAACTCTGTCTTGTCAATCTCATCAAATAATGCCTTGTCCACAAAATATAAATCAAGCAGAAACCTGATTCCGGCGCCACCTCCTACAAAGTGCTTATGAAAATGCACGAGTGTATAGATATATAAGCCTTCCTTTGTCATACGGTGGATATTTTTGTAATTATCATTCAATGGAGAACGCATTAGTATATCAGAAAAGTATTCAAAAGATGCCTGATCATTAGCAGTTATATGTTTGTGAAACTCGTAGCAGAAGAAAGGTGGCTTATAATATGATAAATCTTTGTCGTTTTCACATTCCAGAATATATCCATCTCGTGCCATCAGTTCCTTGAGCTTATCAGTTTTGTCAGCGTCAAAAACTATGTCTATATCCAAACTGCGCCGAAAAAAATCATCAGGATAATACTGTTCTAATTCATAGCCTTTTATCGGCATAACATCAAGGTTTTCTTCATCAAACAATGTTAATATTCTTTTGTTTTCTTGTTTTAGTGAATCGGCTTGTATTTTTAGAGATATGTATTCCTCTTCGAGCTTTTTAAGCACAGCTTCATCATTACAAGCTCTCTTAATAACATCATACAAAGAGGCTGAGATAAGGTGACGTCTTAAAAATGAATATAACTCCTTAATATTAAATTTTTCAGGAAACTCCGGCAGAGAACAACCATGAATTGCACATCTTATAAGCCTGATAGTAATTTCGCCAAGTGCACTTATATCCATTTCTATCCCCCAATCTCTTAAAGATCATCAACCTAAATCAGCCCTCTCTTAAAAAGAGAAGGCTGAACTTATTTTGATATACATTATCTATACAGAATAAACTTACCTTATTCTACTCACAAATCAACTGATAATTCAGACAATCAAAGAATAGAGCAATCGAGATACTCTTCCAGATCCTCTTCCTCTTTCTTAAGCTTATCTCTATACATCAAAAAAGCTGTTATAGCTGCTGTAAGCGAAGCAACCACACCAATTAACGTGATAATGCGACCTAAGTTACTCTTTTTCATCATAATATGCACCTCCATATAAATTTAGGAACAGCGTTCTCATATAAGTATGATAAACAATTTTTCAAAAAAAGTCAATAGTTTTTTGTAACCTTTCAATCAAATGTAAAACGGATTCAATATATCAAATTTTGATACCAGACTTATCTCTCCTAAACAGTTCCGACACAAGATTAAACACAAGCTGACGAAGGAGTTCTATTGTCATACATACTGCAAAAACAAGCAGAGAAATTCCTATTATTTTAATAACACATTGAAAAACCGAGCCATCATATTGTTTAAAACTAAACACGCTCCATAAAAAGTTTCTCAAATATGTAAACTCATGTATCATATACACTGCAAATGTGGTTGATGCAATTTTATTAATAGTTTTACTATAAAAATTCAAGCTTAAAAAGAATATAAATATCGCTATGCTACTAAAAATCACAAGAGGATTAGAAAACCATCCATATGCACCTGAATATGCACTATCTACTCCGGAGAACAGCTTAATAATAAAGTTTATGCTACATATGCCTATATATGCCAACAAAAAACGAATATCAATTTTTTGAGGCTTTTTTACGAAGCGTTTGAGATACCCGCCGAGACAATACATAAAAATAAAGCTATACAAGCTTTTACCTTCGTTTGCGTCTATTATATCGTCTATATTCACCCAAATTCTTGCAAATGGCACTTTCTCAAGCAAAGGGAATATCGAAGTAATGAAAAACATCACACCTAAAAGCATCAGATATTGCTTGTTTTCTAGCTTTTGCAACACTATATTGATAAACGGCACCAAGGCACTCAGCACTAGAAAAAGCGTTAAAAAGTACCATGTTCTGCTTGTAAAAGGAAACAGACCTCTTAGAATAATTTCAGCCAACGACTTATCTTCAGGAATTTTATCAGGCATCACTATTAGTGGTGCAGCTGTAAGGCACACCGAATAAAACACCATCATACCATATGTTGAGAAAACACGTTTTGCTGACTTTTTAAGATCAAATCTGCTCTCAACAAGAAAATAACCCGTAATCATAATATAGACATTTACACAGCAACGTGTAAAAATCCATATAAAATCCATAGCAGCATCAAATGAGCCTCCCAGCTCGTTAGCACGATGCGTAAGTCCTCCAAAATTATAAATATGGACAACAATAATCATTAACATAGCAACAATTCTAAGTAACTCTATACCCGAAGAACGCACCTTTACCATATTATAACCTCTCTTCTTTACCTATATTCACAGCGTGTAGTATTATATAACCTAAAAAAAGTATTGTCAACACTTGCCAAAACCATACCCAAAAAATAGAAAGCACATCTTCAAACCAATGCACTTAGTCTGAAAATGTGCTTTATTATGTTTTTCAGTTAAATATCACTCAAAAGATTTGATGATATTAGCAAGATATTTTTGGATGGTTGTTACATCCAGCATTGTCACATAGCCATCATGTGAGCAGTCTGCGTTTTTCTTTGATGCTTTGCCATAATCATCATACGAAGCTAGGCTAGCAAGTATTTTTTGAAGAAGTGTAACATCCTCTAATGTTACTGTATTGTCGCAATTTACATCGCCGTACATTGCTTTATCATCTGTAGAAACAGGTGGTATGAACTCGCTTCTCTCATATCCGCAAGCGATACAGATATTATCCTCATATATACATTCCTCGTTTTCTGTGTGACCACACTCTTTGCACACACAGTTATGAGTTCCGTCGTTGTTTGATATAGACACGCATTTATGATTTTTGTCTGAACATTCACTCTCATCTATTCCATAAAACTGCATTAGGAACAGTGAATGTTGTTTCTCATTCATTCCATACGATGTAAAATCATCATAACACTCAATATATCGTAATTGTGTTTGCTCTTGTCCGTTTACATATCTCGCACTTAAGTTGACAATATAGAACAAATCATGGCCTGCTTCTTCTATATACCATTTGGTGTAGTCATCATCTCTATCAGATAGATATAATCCATTTCCCTTTTCCGGACAAGTGAGATACATTCCTTGACCGATAAAGCTATAGGTACCGTCATCATTTTCGATAACTGTGAACAATGCCATTTCATCAGAAAGTGTTAGAGACCCATCTGAGTTAAGCTTGGTAAGAATAGACTTCATTCTCTGTTTTTCTGTAGGTGTACTTCCCATAGCCTTGTTTACACCCGGACAATAAATTACTATAGAGTCACCGTCATTCAATGTTTTAGTTGAATATAAATATTTAATTATTTCATATTTATGGCAAACATTGCAGTAGTAAATATTAAAGTCTTCGTCTACACATTCAAAAGTATGGCCTATGGCGTGTATTTTCTCCACATAAGAATAATTGCAGTTTTGGCACTCATATTTGTTGTAGCCATTCGTTGTGCAAGTAGCACTCTGTGATGATACATGGTAATCATGCTTACAGCCAACCTCAGTGTCCCCACAGGTTAGAGCATAACCGGATGGTGTCTGCATATCGTTTGGTATAGGCTCGTCAAAGAGCATCCATGCAAGCTCAGGATAATCAATGAATACATTTCTGTTACCTTGAATCTGCTCTACTATGTCGTTTCTTCCCATTTCCCAAGTGTCTACAGGGTCTTGCTCCATCCACTCTAACAATGTATCTAAGCTTTCAAAAATTGGCTTTCCGTCGTTTTGGCTGTCATCGGCATCCAACTCAGGCAAATTTCTGCTGGTAACTTGCTCAAGCAGATTTGGCTGTTGCCAACGCACATAAACATACATAATTATTCTTGCCACATCGCCCTTAACATTGTCTGCAACCTCAACCAAGTTGTCAGCTTTGCTATACCATATAACATCTGTATCATTTGCAACAGAAGTGTCATAATTTTTCAAAACACCTTTCACATTGCCAAACATATAGTTGCTTCTGGAAGAGTTGACGTAATCCACAGCAGGACGAAGATGGTGCAAATCAGATCCTCCATTCTTCTGATAGAATGATGCGTTGCTCTTTGCCCATACGTGCTCTCTGTTCATTGTATATTTATCATTTTTTTTGCAATCGGTATAAAAATAATAATAACCGGGCTCACCATCAGCGGCATCTGTGTATTCCCAATAATATGCCAGGCTGTTTTTTGTATAGCCTGAATACTTCGGGTTGTAGCTCTGAGTGTCGCTCATGAGATTAGAAAGCGACTCAAACAGCTCGCTTTCCATTGCTTCGAGAGAGCTACCGGAATCATTTCCTTCCAAAAGCTTTAGAGTTTCAAAGGAATATTTGCCACTATAATAATCATCTGCATTTTTGCTAAATGACGTGCAAACCTCGTGTCTCACGCCGTCATTGTATGTAAGCTTGGTTGCGGCTGATGCAGACACAGAAAATGTGACAGTACTTAATATAAGCATCATTGCCAGCATTATAGAAACGGTCATTTTTAGTTTTGTCTTCATGGCAATATCCTCCGGTTTTAATTTAAATATGTTATTATCCTTGTTTTTTGTTTATCTAATTTTTAATTATTGTTTATATGATTTTTTCTGTAATCCATATAATTTTGAAGAATTATAGTAGCAGCTACGCTATCCACAACGCCTTTGCGTTTTTTTCCTCTTACGTTTGTATCATTGAGATAGCTATGCGCTGTGATAGTGGTGCATCGCTCATCATACAAACACACCTGCAACGATGTTTTTTCTTCTATTGCAGTGGCAAGCAATCGTGCGTTTTGAGCACTTTCGCCTTCGGTGCCGTCCATATTTCTCGGCAACCCTACCACAATCAATTCACATCTATTCTCGGTTGCTTTTTCTGCTATTTTATCTGATAAAACAGAAAAATCAGACTCATGTATAACACAAAGAGGAGAAGCAAGCATCTCGCTTTTGTCACATATCGCAAGGCCTGTGCGCGCCTTGCCATAATCCACGCCAAGTATTATCATTCGATGTACCTCTTATTTTTTCAATTACCAGCTACAAAGCCTCTCGCCTTTGACCTTTTGAGAAAATTCAGAAATTCTCACTAATGGCATATCTGACTCAGAATCAGAATAAAACTCGTCTATCTTTTCATCTCCGAACACTTCACGATATCGTCTCACTTTTTCTTCTCCACTGCAATTCACACCTGTATACTTTCCTGTGTGTGGATCAACTCTGGATGCCATTAGGTTTTTGATTTGCAATTTATTGCAAGCAGGTTCCAATAAAAATTCGGGAGATGCACTTATAATAACATCATCTTCACGCTGTTTTTGCAGATACCATTTTTTTATATTTTTTATGTGTGAATCCCAAAATTCCGGCAAATCAATGTCTAAATCTATATATTTCAGAAACTCATACATACTTTCTTTAAACTCAGTTTTTGTAATCTTCTTTATCCTAAAAAGAAAAAATTTCTTTGCAAGCCTTGGTGTCAACTTTAATATTATCTTATGCCTTTTCAAACAAAAAAGATAAAAGTGAAAGGTGCTGTCGCCATTGTATATCGTTTTGTCAAAATCATAAACATTCATAAACCCGGAAGCACCTCAAATTTATACGATATTTGTTGTAAAACACAACACTAAATCGATTTTCTATTATTATAGCATAACACATAATATAAATCAATAAATATTTGTTAAAATTATGCTAATTTTACTACATAATAAAATAATAACTATTAATGATGTATAAAATTAATCTATAATTGTTTTTTTAAAAAGTCAGTTGAAAAATATTGCTAAATAGTGTTATAATTTATAATAAAGTGTTGATATAATGATATTTGAGAGAAAGGATTGATATAAAAATGACTAAATCAAACTATACTATAATGGTAGATTGCGCTTGTGATATATCAGCAGAGCTATGCGAAAAATGGAATGTAAAATCTGTACCTATGGAATTTACTTTTGAAGGAGACGACAAAGCCTATGTAAATGGTGATATGACTTATTCTGAGTTTTATAACAAAATGCGTGATGGTAAATCGCCAAGCACTACCGCTGTAAACGTGGATATATACAGAGAGCTTTTTGAAGAAGAAGCAAAGCAAGGTCATGATGTTTTGCATCTAGCTTTTTCAAGTGGACTTAGTGCTACTTGCAATTTTGCAACGATGGCAGCAAAAGAGATTATGGAAAAATATCCTGATGTAAAAATCTCTGTGGTAGATAGTCTAAGTGCATCAGCAGGATATGGTCTGCTACTTTATCTTCTCACAAAGAAGCGTGATGCCGGAGCATGTATGGATGAAGCTGTGGAATACGCATTAGAAACCAGAATGCATTTATGCCATTGGTTCACAGTGGATGATCTTGTATATTTAAAAAGAGGTGGCAGAATAAGTGCAAGTGCTGCATTTGTAGGCGGCATACTCGGTATCAAGCCGGTGCTTCATATGGATGACGAAGGTCATCTCATAAATATGCTGAAGGTAAGAGGAAGAAAGGCATCTCTAAAAGCTATAATAGATAAATATGATGAGCTGGCACAAACACCTAGAGAAGGCACTGTATTTATCTCTCACGGCGATTGCATAGACGATGCAAAGGAGCTAGACGATATGCTCTTCGAAAAATACGGAGTCCGTGCCGAAATAATCACACACATTGGCCCTATCATAGGATCTCACTCAGGACCAGGCACAATAGCATTTTTCTTTATCGGTAAAGAAAGATAATCTTAAAATATTGCAAAATTAACGCCCGATATCAAGTTTTTTCTCGATATCGGGCGTATTTTTTATTCTATAAGACCTGCCACTATAAGTTGCATAGATGTAACATCAGACATTTTTATCCTGCCATCTTTATCTACATCGCAACAATAAAACATATCACTGTTTTTTAATGGCATTTCGCTAAGACAAGCTATAATTCTTTGCAATAACACGACATCCAGCATAGTCACCTTTTCATCTGAATCAATATCACCACACAGTAATTTATCATAGCCGTTTTTTCCAAGTGATTTTATCAGATCAGGATAATTCACGAAAGAAACATCCAAATCAACATTGCCGGATATTCCGGGGATTTTTCCTTTTGAGGTGTATTGCCATAAGCCATAATAGGTGTCTGTGGTTTTGTTGCTTTCTGTCCAATGAGCCATCCAGATTTCACCGTTCTCGTCAATTCTATCCTTATCTAACATATGGTTATACCAATATAGCGACGAATATGTGCCCGCCAAAAAACCTGCATCTGTCAGAGTCTTCATAAAGGTAGTGCAAATCTCCGTGCGAACCTCATTATCGAGCTTTTGCTGATTTGCATCTTCTATATCTATATACACGGGGTACTCAAATTTTTTGTCTTTAATTAGTTTTATTAGATTATTGGCATCTTTTTTCGCCTCTTCGGCACTAACAGCATATGTATAAAAATAGCAACCCAGATCAAGTCCTGCTTTGCGGGCTTTTGCATAATATTCTTCAAATCGGTTATCCACGCCGTCGGTAAATCCTGCACGAAGTATCGCAAAATCTACACCGCCGGAAGCCACCTTTTCCCAATCCACACTTCCCTGCCAGCTAGACACATCTATACCATATGCAAATATTGGAGTATAGCTTCTCTCTGTTTTAAATGATGTTTTCTTTGTTGTAATTTTTATACCATCTATCACTACATAGAACGAATACATATATGTGGTGTCCGGCGATAGCAACATATCTAGCGTTTTTTGTGTGTCATAGCAAAGCGAAACAAATGAATCATACGTGCTGTTTTTTTCGCTGTATCCTTTAATTTTATTTTTGTCTTTGTCAAATAGTACAAATCCCATCTCTGTGATTTCTTTATTATTCGGATTAAAAGCGGTTGCGTTAATAATAGCATTTGTATCGTTTACCACATCAAGTGTAGTGTACGGTGTCAGTGTCTCTTTTCCTGTTGTTCTTTCAAAGCTCCACAATATATTTTCACCGTTCACTTTATCGGTCATTTTTGCATTGCCATTTTCATTAACAGTCACAAAGCAATCAGTATTATTTGAGTTATGTATGATAAAAGCGTTTCCTTGCTTGCTTAATTTCCACATCATTGTGTTTTCAGCAAAAAAATTAAAAATATTTACATTATTTCCGCTTTTCACATTGTCTGCATCTGCATTTAGCACCCTACCGCTCTTAGAACTCGATTCAGGACGCAAATATATACCCTCCGGCGCATCATATAGCATAAACCTTTGACTATCATCTTCGGTTTTTTCGCTTACAGATACATTTTGCTGATTGTTGTCATCGCCCATATCTACTGTGAGATAAAGACCTGTATTTATATTTTTGATATAATAACATCCGCTCTCAATGCTGACAAAATCATATTTTTCATCAGCATATGAGGCAACTATGCCAATCTGAAGAACCACAGAAATGAATATAGCAATGCTTATACATTGTTGTAGCCTCATAATATTTCCTTCTCCTTATCTAAATACTCAACCTGATAATAGCATAATTGCCCGATATTTGCACAAAGCGAAATATCGGGCAATCTTACTTTTTATTAATCATTTATTAATAGCATTTGGGTAACGGTATAATTCGTAGTCTGTATTTGCCAGCATTTCGCACTCCGGCAACGGCTCAATTTCCCTTATTATAATCTTAGCATTCTTATAAGGTTTGCCTAATTTGTATAGTCCTTCAAATACAACTTCACCAAATTCGTTGTATTCTCTGCCCATACCATTAGGCACGCCATCACGCACAGAACCTTCGTACACAAGTGACTTACCGTCATTAGAATATCGCTTCATAAACACACAAGCATCGTTTTTAAATATACACTCAGCGAAAACTATTCCGTTTTGGATAAGATTTACTCTTCCGTCGGGCTTACCTCCTGTGAAATTACCCACGTAGCCTTCTTTATTGCTCTTTAAGTATAATCCTATACCGTTATAAGCATCGTTTTTCCATAAGCCTGTGTAGACAAAATCTATAGCTACCTGTGTGCCAAAGCCACTTCTGATTCCGTTTTTGAGTTCTCCGCTATATATCAATTCTCCATTTTTATAAAGGTTTCCTGTTCCATTTTTGATATCGTTTTCAAACTCTCCATCGTAGATCAGCACACCGTTCTCATACAATCTGCCTTTTCCGTGTTTGACTCCATCTTTTAGTTCACCTATATAGTAAGGCTCGCCGGTTGAGCTTATGCATCTGCAAAATCCGGAGGATTTTCCGTTATCGAAGGTACCCTCTATCACTTCTCCGTTTTCTCTGCATAGTCTACCCTCACCGTGATAGATTCCGTTTTTCCACATTCCGCTATATTCTATTGTTCCGTCATCTCTGAAAGAGATACCAAATCCGTTTTTCTCTCCGTTCTTGATTGCACCATTATATACAAGCTTGCCATTTCGGTCAAAAACTGCGCTTGTTTCCATAGCAACATCGTCTTTGTATCTACAAAGCTCAAAGCCACCGTCAGATGTAACTGTCAGTCCTGCGCCATTCTTGATTCCGTCTTCCCTATAGCCGGCAAAAAGCATATTGCCATCTGCATCAAACACAGTTTCCATACCTACAAGCTCGTTGTTTTCCCATCTTCCTATGCGCATCTGATCATGAGTACCGTTGAGTGCCACACCAAAACCATTACGTTTATTTTTCTTCCAGCTACCCATGTGGCATAGCTTGCCGGATTTGTAATAGTACACGCCAAATCCGTCACGCTTATCATCTTTATATTCACCCTCATAGGCTGTTCTGCCCGATTCCATAAAGGTTCTTCCAAAGCCATCTCTTTTACCCTGATTAAGATCACCTATATAGTAATAGGTCTTTGAAGGAGAAACAGATATAATCTTGTCCACCATGTATCCTGTATTATTATCAAGCTCCGGCTCAGGCTGTTGTGGCAGACTTTGCTCTTCGGTAAATTCATATTGAGATGTTTCGGCACTTGCTTCATCTATCGTTTCGCCAATATTTTCAGGAACAACGAATTGTTGACTATCATCAGTCACATTATCATATGGCATACCTACATCTTGCATGAGTTGATCAAACATATCATCAGCATTGGTATCAATATTGTCATTCCATACGCCATCTTCAAATAGATTGTCTTGTGTGTCAATATTGCTTTCTGTTTCAGCATATTCAGTTGGGTTGTCCTCTATCCTATTACCCAACAAATCAAAATCATCGACTATGTTATCAACCTCTGCACTATGCTGAGCTAGATCCTCATGAGGTATTTCTTCAATCTGATAATCATCTGCATCAGATTGATCATAATAATCACTCACCATAGGCATATCGGTATTATTATAAGGTTCTTCCTGATATAACAAATCATCAAGATAGTCACCCTCAGTGTCTATCATACCATACTCTGGCATTTGAACATTTTCACTGTTCAAGTATTGCTCATCGTATAAGTGATCTGCATCATCATGGGCAAACTGCTCGCTGTTGTCATACTCTTGCACGCCTTCATAATTCATGCCTTGATTATCATAATCTTGCACGTCTTCATAGCTCATGCCTTGATTGTCATACTCTTGAACGTCTTCATGGCTCATGCCTTGATTGTCATACTCAGGCGCATCTTCATAGCTCATACCTTGATTATCATAGTTTTGCACGTCTTCATAGTTCATATCATAATTGTCATACTCAGGCACATCTTCATAGTTCATACCGTAATTATCATAATCAGAAGTAAACTCATCAGAGTTATCATAAACATCGTTGAACATATCACTATAATAATCATTAGAAACATTTACATCGTTTGTGGTGTTTTCCTCGGTTCTGTTCTTTGCAACGATACGAGGAGTCTCATAATTACTATAATTTTTAGGTTTTACACGACCTATATCTACACTCTCATATTCCTCATCAAACTTTGCAGCTAATTCTCCTGCGTTCATAGGAATGTTTATTTTATACTCTCCGCTTAGGTTTTCCACTGCGTCAAGATCAACATAAAATCCATTTTCACGATCTACATTCTCGTCATAATTTTCCGGTTCACTTCTAAATTCTGACTTCAATTTTAGCAGAGTTCTGCCCCAATTAATAGCTTCTTCATACGGTGCATAATAGAAATAACCATCTGTGGTGTGTGCAGATATTTCGGGGACATGAGCTATATCTCTCATTTTTTTCATTTCCAGCTCGCTGTCGGGCATAAGACAAGGATATAGTATAGTTTCTACTCCCTTTTCTATTAAAAGCAGGTTGATATTGTTTGATGATAGATGACATTTTATTGTCTTTGCAGGACCAACCTGATCCCATGAAAAATACTCTGTTTTCATCCAATCATGTTCTCTGGAAAAGTATGTCTTTTTCTGCGCAAAAAAGTCAACAGAGTTTATGGTTTCAATAAAATAGTGATCGCTAGAGATATTTACAGACTCTACAAGTACACTATTCTCATATTTTCTCCATCTTAGGGGTAGGTTTTTTGAAAGGCTATAGAGATATTTGCACGTTGAGCCTCCCCAAGCCTCTGTAACCTTGCCTTGTGGAACATATCCCTTTTCATAATATTGCTTACGCACATTTGCAAGAACATTAGAATTTGGTCTCTCAATGTCAAATGGTGTTACCGATACAAGCAATATGTGGGTTTTGGTTCGATCAAAAGTTTTGATATATTGTTCATTCATGGCATCAGCCCCTCTATGTTTCTATACAGATTAATTATATTATAAAACGATTTTTTTTTCAATAACGAATAAGAACTTTTTTGTATATTTTGTAGCACAAAAACAATTAGGACAATAAAATGTAATTCGCTCTAAGATACATGATAAAAACACAATAACTTTAACATAAAAAAAGACAGGATTTTTTTAAAAAAATTCTCCTCATATTGCCCTGCACAATGTGCTGCAAACTTGAGGAGAAATGTATTTTTAATATAATTTATATGACATTACGCTTATAAAAATCAACATATGGATTATTTATAAGGCGTTTAAACTTTCTATTAGTTTTTCAAGCTTTTCTGCAAATTTGCCAATATGTATTCCATCAATAAATTTGTGATTAACTTCTAATGAAATATTTAGCTTTATGCTTTCGCATTGTTTTGTATATTTACCCCATGCAATTCTTGGTATAGAATCATCAAGTGCATCATTAGTACTCATATCACGTTCATTTGTAAGTGCTGTTAGTTCTATCCAAGGTAATGAGGATATATATATCAGATTATCTCCTTCTTCTTCCATAGCGATAAAACGATTTTGATTTTTACTCTTTTGGGCGGCATCATGGCAAAATGATCTGATATCATTACCACAGCTTAGCATAGTAACAATATGAAAATTTTCACTGTCCTTATGCATATCAGTGAAGCTTGGAAGTCTTTCTTTATAATATATTATCTTGCCATTCTTGGCACCATAATGAAAAGCTTCTACTTCATTTATAGCCTTTGTGCAGATATAAACCATAGAATAATAAAAAGATAGCTTATTTTCTTTTACAAAGTTATAAAGTTTTGTAATATCTACGGTAAATGTAGTCATATAAAATGGATGTGATATTGTTGAGAAAAAATTATATATTTCGCTTCTGTTCCATTCTTCTTTTTTTATAATCTTCATTTATAATATCCTTTCACACTGGATTATTAAAAGAACAGCGACTGAAAGGAAAACCCTCAGCCGCCATTTTTTATAAATATCAATTAGCCTATTTTTGCAATCATTCTTTGTATCATTACAACATCCTCAAGAGTAATCTCTCCATCGCCATTAACATCTGCATTTACCATGCCAAGATCAGACAATGTTTTTACAAGCTTTGCTATATACTTTTGAGTTAGAACTACATCTTCCATATCAACCTTTGAATCACAGTTTACATCACCTGGCAGCGATATGGTTGGTTTATTCTGAGAGTCGCTATCAACATCTGTGTCTACATCAGATTCTGTGTCATCATCAATATCTGACTCAGCATCGCTATCAAAATCGGATTCGCTATCTGTTGTAACATCAGAGTCTGTTGCAGGCTCTTCAGGGTAAGCTTCTTCATCTGTGCTGGTATCTATAGCATCTCCGATAAAATAGTCGGAAGAAGATGAGACTCTAACTTGAACAGTGTTGCTATAAATATATGGAACACAACGAACATTTACAACATCTCCTGCCTTGATACCATCAGGATACTCTGCAGGCTTAAAGCAGTTAAGCTTATTGCCAACCTCATCTGTTAGGGTAATATTTGAGCTGTCATATTCACCCAGAGTTACATCCCTTAGCACTACAACTGTAGAAAGGTTATCCTTTAAATTGTAAAAATCACATTCTACTGCTGGGATAGGTTTGTTATTTCTAGAAATAGTTTTCACAGTGGAAGGCATTTTAATCTGTCGAACACTTTGATGCTCTGACACAGCACCATACACCTCAACAACTGAATTCATCTCATATTTGCCGGCTAAAACACCCGACTGATCATATAGCTGGAAGCTATGCACTTCGCCATTCTCGTCTACTTCTTCCAGAATAACAGTGCTATCTCCATAAATATAAGCAACCTGACCTCTAGTGGTTATCTCTTTGCCAACACGAGTATTTTTTGCCTCTTCAAGAGTAATATAGTTCGCAGGCTCTGCATCAGATGTTGGTGTGTTATCGGTATCAGGTGATGGATTATCTGTACCGGTATTATTGTCATCATCTGTATCATATACGATATCACCGGATGTACCCTTACCCCAAATAACATTGATAAGATCAGGACAATCTATATATGGGTTACGGTTGCCCTGATAATCATGTGCAACATTGTTTCTGTTGATTTCATAATCATCAACAGGGTCAATAGCATTCCACTTTACAAGTGTATCATATCCACCAACCATAACTTTATCTATGAGATTGTATAAAGTTCCGTAATGAGTTACCATGTAGGCATAAATACGAGCTATATCGCCCTTGTATTCATCTACAACCTCCATAGTATGATCATCGCCAATATAAGCCACTACATAACTGCTACAGTTGTCATTGCAATAATATGGCTCTCCACCTTTTGCGTCACCATATGGAAAACTACCATGAACAGAATTATCATCGTTATAGGTAGGTCTAATATGGTGGAGATCGTTTCCACCACCTGTTTTGCCATACAAGCCGCCGGATTTTGACTGTGGCCAAACGTGCTCACGGTTCCAATTGTTGGATGTTGTATAATCGTTTGTGTAGAAGAGCCTAAATCCTGAATTTGTGTCATTTGCCAGTCTCTCTGATTTCTTATACACAGCCGCAAGAGAACTACTTCCTGTACCTGAATAGCTTGGGTGCTTAGCATCTGTACCCTTTATGGTCTTACCATTAGAAATGGTTGCCGTAGATGAGGTATAGTTTATCAATGCACGCAAGTCACCGATGACAGTTTTAGGATCATCCCTGTTAACAAGGTCCTCTAAACCGCCGAGAACATCATAGTAGCTTCCACTATAATGAATGACAGTAGAATTGCCCCTGTTAGAATTCTCCTGTGCAAATGCACTGTTGGCTGCCAAAGCAGACAGAGACATAACCAAAACTGCCGCCAAAATAACTGAAACAGCCTTTTTAAAAAATTTCATTAAAATACGCTCTCCTTAGAACAAAATAATTGTATTCAAACCCCGTTTTGAGTGTATTTATTATATTACTATTTTATAAAAAAGTCTAGTACATTTTTACCTTTTTATAGAAAAAGTTTATCTATCTCTTTTTTGCACAAAAAATCTTTTTTACTTTTGTTCATTTATTACATCAAGCAAAAGCTTCATAGCTTCTAGCTGAGAATGTCTGCGTATGCTTTCTCTTGATTTGTTATTGAGCGTATTAAAATTACATTGCTTAACAATAGTTTTCTTTCGTGTTGCAACTCCTATGAAGACAAGCCCAACCGGTTTTTCTGCTGTGCCACCTCCAGGTCCTGCAAGCCCTGTGATAGACACCGCAATATCCGCATCAGAAAGCTCTAATACACCTTGGGCCATTTCTCGTGCAGTTTGCTCAGACACTGCCCCATGTTTTTGTAGCGTATGTGGGTCTACTCCCAATATCTTCTCTTTTATTCGATTGGAATAAGAGCAAACGCCACATTCAAACACTTGACTTGCACCGCTTACATCTGTAATACATTTCGAGAGCAAACCACCTGTACAGCTTTCTGCTGTCGCAATCTTCATATTTTTTTCTATTAACAGCTTAACCAAAGCACTCTGCATATTGTCACAATCCACGCCATACACAAACTCATCACCTATAAGATGTTTTGCTTTTAACGTGTATTGAGATAATATTTCACTAATATCATCATTCTTCTCATCACAAACTGATAACCTGACACGTATTTCTCCAAAATTCGCATAAGTTGCCATGGATAAATTGTTATTTTGAGCCATAAGTGGTTTCAATCTATACTCTAGCTCTGATTCACTTATACCGTACGTGTTTATATTAGTTGTAAGAATCTTTTTTCCGCTTCTTTTTAATAAATATGGCTCAACATAGGAAGAAAACATAGGCTTCATCTCGTGTGGTGGACCCGGAAGCACAATCGCAGTCCTATTATCTTTTTCTATAATAAACCCAGGCGCAGTGCCATTAGGATTATGCAGTATCTTGCAATTCTTTGGAAAATAGGCTTGTTTCAGATTGCTACTAACCATTTTTCTGCCTCTACGCTGAAAATACGAAGATATACTCTGCAAGACATCATCACACAAAACAAGTTCACTTTCAAAAAAATCACAAACAGCCTCTTTTGTAACATCATCGTCTGTAGGGCCAAGTCCACCGGTTAAAATTAAAATATCCGCATCAATAAACTCATATTTCATAGCTTCCTTTATGGCATCATAATTGTCATCAAGGACTATTTTTTTGCTTACTTCGATACCATATATAGAAAGCTGTTCGGAAATAAACACAGAGTTGGTGTCGACTATTTCTCCAAGTAACAGCTCTTTGCCTATTGATATTAGTTTTACATTCATAATTATCACCACACGAATTCGCTTTTTCTTTGCTTACTTTCTTTTTCTCGTGAGCCGACCTCGTCGGCAGGGGATTCGCACCAAAATATGTTAAGTATTGTTTTATCATTGCCCGACAAATAGCCTACCATCGAGCAACAAAGCCTTATACCTCATCTAATTATCCCACGAATGCACTTTTTCTTTGCTTACTTTCTTTTTCTCGTGAGCCGACCTCGTCGGCAGGGATTTCGCACCAAGATATGCTAAGTATTATTTTCTCATCGCCCGACAAACAGCCTATCATCGAGCAAGAAAGCCTTATACCTCATCTAATTATCCCACGAATGCGCTTTTTCTTTGCTTACTTTCTTTTTCTCGTGAAAAAGAAAGTAAGTTGATGAATTCACGAACAGCACCGTTGCCACCATTGCTCTTGCACACTAAATCAGCAACTTCCTTGACCTCGTCAACAGAATCGGCAGGACAAGCTGAAACAGCAGACAACTTCATACATTCAAGATCGTTTAAGTCATCTCCGATATACGCTACGTTCTCATAGGTTAAGCCGAGTTTCTTAAGCAAATCCTCCAGAGCCGCAGGCTTGTCTTTGATGCCTTGATAGATTTCGCTGATTCCCAGCTCATTTGCACGCCATTTTACAATATCAGATGTCCTTCCTGTTATAATTGCCGTCTTTATCCCTGTTGGTGGAAGAATAACAGATAGTCCATATCCATCTTTTGAGTTAAAAGCCTTCATCGCCTCTCCATTGTCTGATATATATATCTTGCCATCTGTCATAGTGCCATCAACATCCATAACTAATAGCTTTATCTTTTTTAAATCATTCATAAACACATCTCCCATAACCATTCACAATCATATGTATCATAATAATTATACTCACAACTATTGCCAAAGTGCAAAAAAACAAGCAGGATCAATCAATCCTGCTTGTGTAAAAATTTTGTTTAATTAAGATTAGCCAATCTTAGCAGGGTTGATGCGAACACCAGGACCCATTGTAGCTGCTACTGCACAGCTCTTGATATACTGACCCTTTGCAGCTGCTGGCTTAGCCTTAACGATAGCACCAAGAAGAGCATCGAAGTTCTCTTTGAGCTTATCCTTACCAAAGCTTGCCTTGCCGATTGGGCAGTGAATGATGTTTGTCTTATCAAGACGATACTCGATCTTACCAGCCTTAGCATCTTTGATAGCTCTAGCGATGTCAGGTGTAACTGTGCCTGCCTTTGGGTTAGGCATAAGTCCACGAGGTCCGAGAATCTTACCAAGACGACCAACAAGACCCATCATGTCAGGAGTTGTAACAAGAACGTCGAAATCTGTCCAGCCTTCAGACATGATCTTCTGAGTCATATCTTCAGCACCAACAAAATCAGCGCCAGCCTCCTGAGCAAGCTTTTCGTTGTCGCCCTTGCAGATTGCAAGAACTTTTACGCTTTTACCTGTACCATTAGGAAGAACGATAGCACCTCTAACCTGCTGATCTGCGTGACGTCCGTCAACACCAAGCTTTACGTGAACTTCAACAGTTTCGTCGAACTTAGCTTTTGCAGATTTTACGCAAGCCTCAAGAGCTTCGTCTATATCATAAACTTTAGATTTATCAATAGTTTTTACACTATCAACATATTTCTTACCGTGTTTCATTGTTTATCCTCCATATCGAGTGGACTTATCAGTCAACTACTTCAACACCCATACTGCGTGCTGTTCCCGCAATCATGCTTTCAGCAGTTTCAATAGAAGCAGCGTTTAAGTCTGGCATCTTCTGCTCAGCAATCTTTCTGACCTGTTCACGGGTAATCTTAGCTACCTTTGTCTTGTTAGGTACGCCGGAGCCACTCTCTATTCCGCAAGCCTTCTTAATAAGAACTGCTGCAGGAGGAGTTTTTGTTATAAATGTAAATGAACGATCTGCGTATACTGTAATAACTACAGGAATGATAAGACCTGCGTCATTCTTTGTGCGCTCATTAAATTCCTTTGTGAACGCCATAATGTTTACGCCATGCTGTCCCAATGCAGGACCAACAGGCGGAGCCGGTGTTGCTTTGCCGGCAGGTATCTGAAGCTTAATAAAGCCTGTTACCTTCTGAGCCATTTTTCTTGCACCTCCAAAATTCGTGGTTAAAGCGGAGTACATTAAAAAGAATTTATACTCCTCCCACAGGGATTTTTAAGAAAATCCCATAAAAGCAACAATCGCCATAAGGCAATCATAAATTATTCGTAAAGCTCTACTTGTGTTAGCTCAAGCTCTACAGGAGTTTCACGTCCAAACATGGATACGATAACCTTTACAAAGTTTCTTTCCACGTCTAAATCCTCAACAGTTCCGATGAAGTTATCAAGCGGACCATCAATGATGCGAACTGAATCCCCAACGGCGTAGGAAACCTCAACTACTCTAGATTCTACGCCCATCTTGCGCACTTCCTCGTCTGTAAGAGGAACCGGCTTAGATGAAGGACCGACAAATCCTGTACATCCTCTGATATTTCTGACAACATACCAGGTGTCGTCGGTATACACCATTTTTACAAAAACATATCCGGGGAAAATCTTTCTCTCGACTTCTTTTTGCTTGTCCTCTACTATCTCAGTAACTGTTTCGGTAGGAACACGAACATCGCAGATAAGATCTTGAAGACCACGATTTTCCACTGTTTTTTCAAGGTTACTCTTAACCTTATTTTCATACCCGGAATAGGTATGAACTACGTACCATTTAAGCTCGTCAGACATAATGCTTGTGCCTCCTCTGTTAGCTTACACTAACATCCATTACAAGTTGTAATAAAGCAAACAAGCCACGGTCTAATGCGAAAATGAATAAGCCGGCAACAATAACAACTGCCAGAACAATACCCATGTTCTTAAATGTTGCCTTAGGTGTAGGCCAAACTATTTTTTTAACCTCACCCCAGCATGCGCGAAAATACTTTTTGATGGCAGTAAGCTTGCCGGGTTCTTTTTCAGCTTTTTTAGCTTTTTTAGACTCAGCAGCTTTTTCTAATCTCTTGTCATCCATGTAAATTCCCTCCGCTTATTTTGTTTCCTTGTGCAGAGTATGCTTTTTGCAGAATCTGCAATACTTTTCCATTTCGAGCCTGTCCGGATCATTCTTTTTGTTTTTCATAGTGTTGTAGTTGCGTTGTTTGCACTCTGTGCAGGCCAATGTAATTTTCACTCTCATTGTAGCGGCACCTCCCGGTTAATCGGTAATTTTAGCCTCCCTCAAAAGGACAAAAAAATAAAGCCCCTTTTTCGAGGTAAAGATATGATACCACACATTTTACCTATCGTCAAGGGGTTTTTTAAAGTTTCTTTAGAATTTATCAATATTTTTTCAATATTTATTTTAGGTGATTGCTTCCGTCCTCGTAGTTTATCTCTACATTAGGCTGAACATTATACACAAACACATTGAAACATATTCCTTCGCCATTGTCCTCCACAGAATATGCCTGCATATGTACGCCATCTGCAATAAGGTTTTCTTCTTTAAAAACCGGTGTAACCTCATAGATTACATGGTTTCCTGTTTCTTTCACATAGTCTGCTACCATATTTTCAAAAGGTAACATACCATCTACATTCATATATCTGGTGCCTGTTATGAGGTTGCACTCGTTCGCGTTTTCGCCTGTGAGCTGATAACCTATAAGATGGCAACGATTATAAAGATATTTGCCATCTACAAAATCATATTTTGATATCTGCCATCCACTGGGCTTTACTCTGCTTATACTACCTCTCTTTTCTGTAGGCATGAGGTCTTCGCCTATGCAAGCTATGGCATTGGTGCATCTGCCGAGATAGTCCAATTCACCATATTCTTCATAAGATTTTGTAACAAGCATAGATTGCTCAAAATTAGGAATATTACCATCAATCTCCACATAAGGAGAACCCGAATAAGCAGGAATTTGTTCTAGCGGAAAACTGCTTTCCTGATCATCTAAAAATCGTGGACCTATCAGGAATACCAGCACCAGAACAAGCACTGTTAATCCGGCACGTGCATATTTTTTCATCTTAGGTATATCTCCTTAGTTATAGTATCGTGTGAATTGCCACAAAATTCACCTGACGAAATACATTTCCAGCTATCAAGCTCTATATCAAAATAAACACTTGCAGGATACACCCTATTCCATTTATACAATATTATTCGGTCAATTCTTTCTTCGAGATGCGATATATCTGCATCCTCCACAAAGCAAATTGAACTATCATCATCAAAGCTTTCGCAGATCTTTATTCTGCTCTGATACTCTTCAAAAAGCAAAGCAGAATAAGGCGTAACGCTTATAACCGCATTATCCTCAACAGAATTTATTATATCTGCTATCACAGCCTTGTCACGACTTTGACGCCTTTTGTTAAAAAGTATACCGTTATTATCATCAACACAAACTATTATCGTCATAAATTCAATATTTATAGTGATGCCGACAAACAAATCATCAATATCACTCTGCAAACCTTTCAGTTTATCATTTTTTATTTTTCATCTTAGGTGAAACTCTGCAACTGTACATGCATATACATAAATAAGGTGATACAATGGAAATTAAAATTTTGGCTACAATATTTATAATATGCGTTATTGTTTTTTTCGTTATTAACAGGCTATGCAAGGTTAAAAGTGCCTTTGCAAGAGCTCTTATATCTGCGATATCAGGACCGCTTGTTTTGTTTATTCTAAATTTCAGCAGTCAGTTTACAAGCGTAGGGATACCCACTAGCTTGTTTAGCGTGGCTGTGTCCTTCATTATGGGCATACCGGGTGTAATTACAATGCTTATTTTAAATTTATTTTTCTAGGCCCTCGTCCATAAATTTTTCAATCGCACTGCCAAGCATTTCGTCGTTGCCGAGCATAGCCGCCACGATAAAGTTATAAATCAACGGTGCATTTTTGACAAAGTTGTTTTTGACTACCTCTGCCTGCTCTTCGTTAGGCATATATAGCCTGAGGTCTATAAGGTCGCACTTTTCCTGAGGCACACGACATCGAACCATTATTCCATCCTCGATCTTTTGGAACTCGACACGATTTTCTCGCTTACGACGCTCTGCTTCAATTATGCTTCTGATAGCGTTCATAGAGCGTTCCTTAACCACAACAGAAAGCTCCACTTCAAGCTCATTCAGTATTTCTTCGCCAGATTGCTCTAAAGAGTATACTCCATCTTTTTCAGATATCAGCTCTTTGTTGATAAGCTCATTAAAGGCATCAATTGTTTCAAAATAATTCACAATACCGCACTGATACAATGCAGTTGCGGCTGTTTCTTTATCTATTGGGAATTCAGAATTTTTGAGGATATAACATATTAATAAACGTATAAGTGTCACGTTGTGCAGTCCTACCGGATCTACTCCGGCATTAAAAGCGTTATGTTCTGCCATTAAATATCAACTCCTATGCTGATTATATCACATATTTTTTGAAAAATGAATAGTAAAATCCGATTTTATACGAAAAAAGAGCAGATGCATGATCGCATCTGCTCTATGTATTTTCACATTATTTATTACTCAGCGTCTCTTTTTCTGAGTGCTACTGCTGTTGCAACACCTGCAAACATAACTACTGTAGCAACAGTTGCATAATCTGCAACGCCTGTGGCTGTTGGAGCCTTGCCGGAAGTGTTAGTTTTGTTAGAAGAACCTGAGGAACCGGTTGAACCTGCATCAGCAGAACCTCCATGTGAGCATGAAACAGCCTCTGGATCCGGAGTCTCACCAATCTTTGTGCCGATTGAAGACTCTTGATACTTAGGACCATAGCTTGTGTGCTTCTGCCAGTAAACTAGCTCACAGCTCTTGTGAGAGTCTACAGGGTTCTCAACGATTTCGTTCTTGCTATAAACTGTATCACCGATGCAACAATCGCCCATTGTGAGATCATATGTCTGCATACCGATATCGTTAGACCAGATAACCATGTTTACATCTGCGCCTGCTGGAATTTCATAGCTGTAAAGGCCATCAGAAACCTTAACTGCTTTTTCTTTCTTAGTCTGCCAGGAATAAAGGTCGTCACCGCCATCTTTCCAAAGGTGGCAATATACTGTGGAATAAGTTTTCCAAGATGCTGGAACTTGGAGATAGATTGTACCACCGGATGTAACAGAAGCTGATGCTGATGTAGCACCAAATGCCATTGTACCGGCGATTAAAAGAGTTGCTAAAATAACGCTTGCTATTTTCTTGAACATTGTAGGGGCCCCCTATGTAATAAAAATTGTGAAGTATGACTTCGATAAGCTATTATAACTTATTATATGAATTTTTTCAACCGTTTTTATACAATTATTCAATCTTTTATTCATTTGTCAATTTTGTCTTAAAAATAGAGGAATTTTTATGCAAATTATACTATTGGTATTTCCATGATAGCAGGCAGACGGTCAAAGCTGATCGGAGTGTCATCATCTAGCAACATATCGCCTTCTATTCTTCCAAAAAGCACTGTGGTGTCATAAGAAGTTGCTTTCATAGGCAATCCTCGGCGATTTTCGTTAGGAGTAAACACCAGCTTAATCGAATGTGCAGGCTCTACAAACACAAAATTTCGCTTGCTCATACGGTTTTTTTGCATAGTTCTCACTCTGTTGAGCTTATTTATATATCCGTCATAAATCACCACATTGCTCATACTGGAGCCGGTCACATATGCCGAGTCACTGAAACAAATAGAGAAAGGCTTATCATTTGATAGATAATGGTTTGCATATAAATATGCATTTCTGTTGTGTCTGGTCTGCGTTCCTCTATAAAACGTGTGGAAAACATAGGTTCTATCGAAATCTGCAGAGTATTCATCGCCACCACAACGCACAATGCCCTTTGCTGTCATAGATGGATTGAAGCAATTATAAAGGAATCGCTTACTTCCTTTGCTCTGTTGCTGTGACGAAAAAAACGAAACGCTTTCTTCTGTATCAACAATTAGATTTATATATAAATTTTTGTTATCGTAAAAGTCTATAAAGTCACACTTTATAAATTTTTTCATTCCAACTGACACAATGGACATTCCGCACTTTTCGTTAGAAAAGCTTAGCTCACCCTTGTGAGGATGCGACGGCATTCTCATTCCGCCCATCGGAAGAAACTGTGTAAATGTGCGACTTTTTACTGTGCCTCGCTCAAAATCTGCCAGTATAACTGAGATATAGCCTGTCAATGTGCGATCTGATATTGCGATATACAACCCAAATTGACGATTAGCGATATAATAACAGTCACTCTCATGTATACTAAGACGATGATGCTTGATCATACTTCTGTTATACAAAGCAGGAGTTATAGAGTATCCTTCCCTTGAGAGCATACCCTTTTCGTTAAGCAAAGGCTTGTCATCGGATTTTTTTCGATGTTCCATATTTGGTATTACCCCTGTTTAGATTATTGTACGGGTAAGCATAATATGCCTACCCGTAGTAAAATTTTGTTTATTTAAATTTCCACAAAAGTCTAATTAGCTTTCGCTTTTTGTCTCGTGATATTCCTTTTCACTGTTGATATTCCAAATTTCTGTCTTGTCAGACTTGCCTGATTTAATAGCATCTGCTGTTCTCATAGCTGTGAGCATAGAGTGGTCCATGTTGTTGTAGCGGTGCTGACCGTTTCTGCCTATGCAATATAGGTTGTCATACTTATTGAGTGCTTCAATAAGCTTATCCATATCTTTGTAGGTGTCAAAATAAGCAGGATATGCTTTTTTAACTCTTTCTCTGTGAGAGTCAAGAACATCTCCGGACTTGATAACGCCCATTTTTTCTAGCTCGGCAGCAGCAAACTTAATGCACTCGTCATCGCTCATATTCCAGAAGCTATCGCCCTCTGTACAGAAGTATTCCATACCGATCCATACAGTTTCTTCAGGATTTTTAACCATATATGGTGACCAGTTGTTAAATATCTGAATTCTGCCAAGCTTAACATTAGTTTCCTGAACATAAATCCAGCAGTCAGGAACTATATTGCCAAGTGTTTTGATATCAGTTTCATTTTTGAGATTAAGCTTATTCACCAGCAAGCCAACTGTGACAAAATCACGATAAGGAAGTCCTGATGCTATATCAACAATCTCTTTAGCAGGCTTCTCACCGGTCATACCTTCTACAAGGTCTTTTACAGGCATAGATGAAATAAAGATATCTCCCTCGATAACCTTTTCGCCATCCGGTGTGGAACAAGTTACAGATTTTACCTTTCCATCAGCAATTTCTATACCCTTAACACTATGGTTGATGAGGATATTACCACCACGCTCTTTTACGAGGTCTGCTGTGAGCTCCCAAAGCTGACCCGGGCCAAACTTAGGATACCAGAACTGCTCTATAAGAGAAGTTTCTACATTTTTTGCATCTTTTTTGCCAAATGCTTTGTTGAACATATCCTTGAGCAATGCTCTGATAGAAAGTCCCTTTACACGCTGTGAACCCCAGTCTGCTGAAATCTCGCTTGGATGTCTGCCCCAGAGCTTTTCTGTGTAACCCTCAAAGAACATACTATAAAGCTTTTTGCCAAAGCGGTTGATATAGAAATTTTCAAGATTTGTTTCTTTTTTCTTAAAGATAGCAGACTTGAGATAGCTAAATCCGGCTACAACAGTTGTGCCAAAGCCCATGTTCTTTATTGTCTGCATCTTCATTGAGATAGGATAATCAAAGAAGTGATTGAGATAATAAATTCTGGAAACACGGTCACGCACAAGCATAACCACATCTTCATCATCCGGTGCAGGGCCATTATCTGCTAATGGCTTCTCTCTGCCCAGCTTAGCATCGTCAAACGATGGCTTTCCTTGAAGTGGCATAAGATCTGCCCACCAATTCATAACCTCGTCACTCTTTGAGAAAAAGCGGTGTCCACCAATATCCATTCTATTGCCATTATAGCGTACTGTTCTGGAAATACCACCAAAAACATCTGACTCTTCAAGTATCGTAACTTCGAACTCTCCGTTATTATCTTTTAAAAGCTCTGCACCCGCGGTCAATCCGGCAGGGCCAGCTCCAATTATTACTATTTTTTTCATATTTTTACCTCCATTGATGGATTCAATATATCGCAAAAAATATGATATCATATGACTATTTCAAAATCAAGAGAAAAAATTATCATTGTTAATTTTTGCCATTAAAAGTAAATTCCCAAGTTAAGTTTCACTACAAAAGGAGGAAAATTACCTTGGGAATTTACATTTTTAATTACTAAGCAGCATGATCATCGTTTTTATTGCAAAATCAGCCTGCATTTTTGATCTGAAGGCTTAGCTTATCAGATATCATAGCGACAAATTCGCTATTGGTTGGCTTGCCTCTGCCAATATGTATGGTATAGCCGAAATATGAATTAAGTATATCTACATCGCCTCTGTCCCAAGCCACCTCTATGGCATGGCGTATGGCACGCTCAACTCTGGAGCTTGTAGTTTCAAACTTTTTGGCTACAGATGGATAAAGCTGTTTTGTAACTGCGTTTATAATGTCAGGATTTTCTATTGACATTAATATAGCTTCTCTAAGATAATGATAACCCTTTATGTGAGCAGGCACGCCAATTTCATGAAGAATCTCTGTTACCTTTATCTCCATTCCAAAGGAATCGGTTTTCTTTATTTTTTCATCCTTTTCTACAGCATTACCTTTACCCATCAGGTATTTGATAGAGTTAACGAGATTATCAAGACGATATGGTTTTAGCACAAAATAAGATGCTCCCATGCTCATTACTTCCTTTTGGAGTATATTGCTGTCAAATGCCGATGCTACCACAAAGAGCGGACGTTGCTTGAGATATTCCTTTTCGAGTGTTCTCAAAACTGCCACACTGTCCATACTGCTCATAAACATATCCATAATTACAACATCAGGCTTCTTCTGTTTTATTTGCTCTATAAGTAGGGTACCATCCTTTTTACAGAATTCTGCATTTATGCCAAAGCTATCTGGTTTTCCATATTCTTTTTCAAAGTCTGATTTTTCTTCTGTTATAAGCACGTTAATTAGTTTTTCCACGAAAATTACCTCCAAGAATTTATTAAGGATTTATTTGTTGACTTAATATTACCATAAATTGTCAATTTTGGCAATAGCTTACAGCAAAAAAATTTATTTTTTTAATAATTTCTTTTTTTGTTGATATGGATAGAGCTTTTGTAGTATACTATTGTTTAAGTGTATTTTAAAATAAGAAAGGTTGCAAAACATTAGTAAAATACGATGTTTGCAGATGTTTTTGTTAATATGAAATATATAGTAGTTTTATGTGACGGAATGGCAGATCGTGACATTTTAGAACTTGACAATAAAACTCCAATGACAGTGGCACACAAGCCTAAGATGGATGAAATTGCCAGAAAATCTGAGGTTGGCATGGCAAAGACAGTGCCGGATGGCTTTAAACCGGGCAGTGATGTTGCCAATCTGTCTGTTTTGGGCTATGATCCCAAAGAATATTACACTGGTCGTTCTCCACTTGAAGCGGCAGGTATTGGAATAGAGCTAAAGCCAACTGATGTCACACTTAGATGCAACTTTGTCACACTTTCAGATGATGGTGATTATAACGACAAAACCATATTAGACTATTGTGCCGACGATATCAGTACAAACGAGGCTGAAGTGCTTGTGAAATATTTGAAAAATTATTTTGATAATGACGAATTCACCTTGCATTGTGGCATAAGCTATCGTCACTGTCTTGTGTGGAACAACGGTGATCCCACACCCGGCGTTATAACTCCGCCACATGATATCACAGGCAAAAAAATTAAAGAATATCTTCCGCAAGGCAGAAACACATCAAAGCTATATGAAATGATGAAAAAAAGCTATGACCTGCTTAACAATCATCCAATTAATATAGAAAGACGCAAAAACGGCAAAAGACCAGCCAATTCTGTGTGGTTTTGGGGCGAGGGTACAGCACCAAAGCTCCAGAGCTTTGAAGAAAAATTCGGGCTTAAAGGCTCAATCATTTCCGCTGTGGATTTGCTAAAAGGAATCGCCACGTGTGCAGGTATGAATCGTCCTTGCGTGGATGGAGCTACAGGCTATATAGACACCAACTTTGATGGCAAGCTCGATGCAGCACTTAAAGAAATTGATGGTGACAGAGATTTTGTGTATATTCACATAGAAGCACCGGATGAATGTGGACATCGTGGAGAATTACAAAACAAAATAAGATCCATAGAACTGATAGATGAAAAAATTCTGACTCCGCTGGTGAATCACCTCGAAAAGCTAGGCGACTATGCACTCTTGATATGTCCTGATCATCCCACGCCGATTGCTATAAAAACTCACAGCAATGAGCCTGTGCCATATCTCATATATAAGAGCTATGACCAAAAGGATAGCGGTGTAGAAATTTTTAACGAGAAAAACGCCTTATCCACAGGAATAATGGTGGAGCATGGATATGAGCTTATCACCAGACTTTTAAAATAAACATACGGAGGATTGTGCTTTTATCATAAAGCACAGGAATGACAAATGATTTTTGATGCACACGCACACTATAATGATGAACAATTTGACGAGGACAGACACGAGCTTCTCACAAAAATAAATCAAAATGGTGTGGCTTATATTATGAATAATGGCACAGACCTGGAAACATCGCTATACTCGATAAAGCTTTCAGAAAAATATCCATTTATTAAGGCAGCGGTGGGATTTCATCCGCATGAATGTGACAAAGCTGGCGAGGGTTATATTGAACAGATAGCTAATCTTTGCAAAAACAAAAATGTAAGAGCAATAGGCGAAATAGGCTTAGACTATTATTACGACTTTACACCAAAAGACCTACAGCTAAAAATATTTGAAGAGCAACTTATCCTTGCCAATGAGCTTGATATGCCGGTAGTTGTGCACGATAGAGAGGCACATGGCGATACACTGGCATTGTTAAAAAAACACAGACCGAAGGGATTGCTACATTGCTTCTCAGGCAGTGTAGAGATGCTGAAAGAGGTTATTGATCTTGGTATGTACATCAGTTTAGGCGGTGCCGTTACATTTAAAAACGCAAAAAAGCCACTGCAATCTGCCATAGAAGTACCGTTGGATAGATTAACTCTCGAAACAGATGCACCGTATATGACACCTGTACCATTCAGAGGCAAAAGGTGCAACTCAGAGTATATCACCTACACGGCGGCAAAAATTGCCGAAGCCAGAGGAATGTCTATCAGCGAACTGCTGGAGATAACATATAACAACGGCTGTGAGCTTTTTGGACTGGAAAAATAAAAAAAGAAACCGAAGTGCATTATGCAAGCTTCGATTTCTTAATAAGATAATAAAAATCAGCCTTTAACAAAGTTACTCATCATACCGGTGATGGTAGTGGCAGCCTTTTTGGCAAGCTTTTTGGTTTCCTTCTTGTTGGATTGTGCCATATTACCCACATATCCCACAGCCATGCCAACAGCAAGGCCTGTTGCCACACCTTTTATTATGCTCATTGTATTTTTAGCCATGATAAACACCCTCCATATAGTTAAAGCTTTATTTGCTGCAATATATAATGAATCACAGTCCATATTTAGTGTCCCCTTTTTTATTAGTATTTAGTCAAGGAAGTAAATGATAATGAAACAGTTAAATATTGTTATGGTAGAACCGGAAATACCGCAAAATACAGGCAACGTAGCACGCACTTGTGCTGCCACAGGCGCCTCTCTGCATATAGTGAAGCCAATTGGCTTTGAAATAGACGATAAACACCTCAAAAGAGCCGGTCTTGATTATTGGAATATGCTTGATATCACATATTATGAAAACCTTGAGGATTTTTTTGAGAAAACAAGCGGTCCTTACTTCTATTTTTCTACAAAAGCACCCAAAATATACACAGAGGTAGAATATCCCGATGGTGCATATATCGTTTTTGGCAAAGAGACAAAAGGCTTGCCTGAAAATCTTTTGCATGACAATCCTGAATTCACAGTTCGTATACCAATGATAGATGATGCACGCAGTCTTAATCTATCTAATTCGGTTGCAATCGGCGTTTATGAAATTTTGCGCCAATGGAACTATCCCGAGTTAAAATGCAAAGGTGAATTAAGAGAATATAAATGGGAAGTATAAAATACACAGGAGTTTTAAGAAAATGAAAGATGTATATATATTACTCATGCGTTCTAATTCGTATTTTTCTCGAATGATAAAGGTGCTGACACGTGCAAAATACACACATACTTCTATCGGACTTGATTCAGATTGTCAAAGTCTATACAGCTTTGCCAGAATTTATCCGTCACTGCCACTGCCGGCGGGTTTTATCAGAGAAAATATCTGCGAAGGAGTTATGGCAAAAAACGGAAAAGAGCCCTGCGCACTATTCAAAATAAGTGTAGATGACAAAGTGTATAGCAATATTGCAAGCACCTTAGAGAGCTACGAAAAACGCAATGATGTGAAACGAATCAAATACAATCTTCTGGGCACGCTGTACTGTTTTTTTGGTCATGAATCGAAGCAAAAGGACAAATACTTCTGCTCGCACTTTGTGGCAGAGGTTTTGGAGGTCAGTGGTGCGCTAACCTTAAAAAAACCTGCATCACTATATCAGCCCATGGATTTTGCACATCATAACGAGCTACAGCTCATCTATGAAGGCACACTCTCTGAGTTAACGCAAAAGACAATGGTACCATCATAAATAGCATAAAAACGCAGACCAACGCAAAGCTAAAAATCAAGCTTGCAATGGTCTGCTTTTATTTTTTTATTAAATTATTATTCTAAACGGAAAGAATACTCAACGCCTTCTTCAATATTAGTAGACTCTACACCGGTCAAGGCATATTCATCGTTTACATAGAAAGCCCAGTATTTGCCGTCTTTGTCATAATCGAATGTCTCACCGTTTACAGTCTTTACATAAAGGCCATATGGACCTTGTTCACCATCAATGAGGTCAACCTCTATCAAGGCATCGCCAACTGTAACTTGGTCTGTGTGTACTTCAAATGCTTTTTTCTCGCCATCAGAACCCGACACTGTAAAGCCAAATGTCTTGTTACCATTGCCGATTACCATCACACCGCTAACATCGCTTTGTGGCTCTTCCTCTGCGCTAGCTACCTCTAGCTGTGTGCTTACTGTTGATACTACAGAATTAGTATCGTCTTTGTTTTTGTCACCACATCCGCCTGCAAAAAGTGCTGTTGCCGCAATGAGCACTGTGCAAAGGATAAGCGACAAGGATTTTTTTAAGCTTGTCTTTTTCATACCTTTTCGTACGCTCCTTATTTGTTATTTTAATATTGTCCCAATCCAGCCGGCACTCGCAGCATAATAATATAAAAAATAGGACACTTTTTTGCATCTGAATATTTCGACTTGTTGCAGCTCAGCCCGCCTTCTCAAAAATTCATTTTTCAATGGCTTGTCCACATTTTGCGGCAATGTGCAAGAGCTAAGCATAATAAAAAGCAACACACGGCGACGTGCTCGTGTGAGATTCTCACTCACTTCCTCAGATGCATTTGGTATTATACACCATAATGATTTATTTGTAAATTAGCATAATTCATAAAAAAAGAGGCTTTATATGCAAAGCCCCTTTTAACTCAAAATATTAAATTATTCATTAAAAACTTTTTTTAGTTTTTCAAAGAACGACGTGCGTTTGTGGTAATTTTTTTCACTCAAAGCCTTTTCAAACTCTTTTAGAATTTCCTTTTGAGATTTTGAGAGGTTCTTTGGTACATCTATAGTAACTCTAATGTACTGATCTCCTCTACCTCTACCATTTATATGAGGTATACCTCTGCCCTTTAGCTTAAAGATATCTCCGGGCTGAGTGGACTCGTGCACAGAATAGCTTACCTTGCCATCAAGTGTAGGCACTGTGATATCTGCACCGAGAGCAGCCTGTGTAAATGTGATCGGTATATCGCACCATACGTCATCGCCCTTGCGCTCATATATAGGATGTGGACGTACTGTTACATATACGTGCAAATCACCTGCAGGGCCTCCGTTTATTCCGGCATTGCCACGTCCACCTACTTTTAGTATCTGGCCATCGTTTATGCCTGCCGGTATCGTTATTTCTACAGAGTTACTGCTGTTCATATGTCCACTGCCGTTACACTTCAGGCAGACTTTTTCGATTATCTTGCCCTTTCCTCGACAGCTATCACAAGTGCGTGATGTCTGCATCACGCCAAACATAGTTCTTTGATTAACTTTTACGCTACCTGTACCATGGCACACTGTGCAGACTTTTGGTGATGTGCCTGCTCTGGCACCTGAACCGTTACATTCACTGCAAGTGGAAACCACCTTATAGGTGACAGTCTTTTTGCAACCTTTTGCGGCTTCTTCAAAGTCGATAGATATGCTAACCTCTGCATCGCTACCACGGCGTGGTGCGTTTGGGTTGGCTTGTCTGCGTGAGCCGAATCCTCCGAAAAAGCTATTAAATATATCGCCAAAATCCACTTCCTGACCATATCCGCCATAAGGATTGCCACCGCCAAAGTTGGGGTCTACACCTGCATGGCCAAACTGGTCATACCTACTGCGTTTGTCACTATCGGAGAGAACCTCATAAGCTTCATTTACTTCTTTAAATTTTGCCTCAGCATCCTTGTTGCCCGGGTTCAGGTCAGGATGATATTTTTTTGCCATTTGACGATAGGCTTTTTTTATCTCGTCCTCTGATGCACCCTTTGCCACGCCAAGGACTTCATAGTAATCTCTTTTGTCAGCCATTGTGTTTTCTCCTTTTTGCACACGATGCACATAGTGTGCGTAAAAAATACTGTTATGCCTTTTTTCGCTGTTGCTATGTATTTAAGTTAAACATCAAGCGAAAAATACGGCTTATTATATCAGAATACGATAATTAATGCAATACCACAGCTCATAAAAAACGAGTGCGGTATTGCATTTTATAATCAGAAAAATTAGTCTACATCTTTGAAATCAGCATCATAAACATTGCCATCCGGACCATAGCCCTGACCGCCCTGAGCGCCTGCAAAATCCTCCGGTGATGCACCCTGTGGAGCTGCCTGCTGATAGAGCTTACCTGATACATCATAGAGGTTTTTCTGAAGCTCATCCTTGAGAGTCTTGATTCTCTCTACATCGGAACCCTTGAGAGCTTCTTTAAGCTCATCTGATTTAGTTCTGAGAGATGATTTGTCTGCTTCATCTATCTTGTCGCCACTCTCGTTAAGAAGCTTTTCTACAGCGTAAGTCATGTTTTCTGCTTCGTTCTTCACGTCTACTTCTTCACGACGCTTCTTATCTTCTGCTGCATACTTCTCTGCTTCCTGAACAGCCTTTTCGATGTCTTCTTTGCTCATGTTTGTGTTAGAAGTGATAGTAATCTTCTGCTCTTTGCCTGTGCCAAGGTCTTTTGCAGATACATTTACGATACCGTTAGCATCTATATCAAATGTAACCTCAATTTGTGGCACACCTCTCATTGCTGGTGCGATACCATCAAGTGTGAACAAACCAAGCTGTTTGTTATCTCTTGCAAATTCTCTTTCACCCTGCAACACGTTGATTTGAACCTGTGTCTGATTATCAGCTGCTGTGGAGAAAATCTGGCTCTTCTTAGTTGGAATAGTTGTATTTCTGTCTATTACCTTTGTCATGATTCCGCCCATTGTTTCTACACCAAGAGAAAGCGGAGTAACATCAAGAAGAAGCAATCCCTCTACTTCTCCACCAAGTACGCCAGCCTGAATAGCAGCACCGATAGCAACACATTCGTCTGGGTTAATGCCCTTGAATGGCTCTTTGCCGATAAGCTTTTTAACAGCTTCTTGAACAGCCGGAATTCTGGAAGAACCACCAACCATCAAAACCTTGTCTATCTGGCTGAGAGAAAGTCCGCTATCCTTTAAAGCACTGCGAACAGGGCCCATTGTAGCTTCTACAAGATCTGCGGTAAGCTCGTCGAACTTAGCTCTTGTGAGTGTGAGGTCGAGGTGCTTAGGACCTGTAGCATCTGCTGTGATAAATGGAAGATTGATCTGAGATGTAGTTACACCGGAAAGCTCAATCTTAGCTTTTTCTGCTGCTTCCTTTAATCTCTGCATTACTACAGCATCGTTAGCAAGGTTTATGCCTGTATCTTTTCTAAATTCTGCGATTATCCAATCTACAATTCTCTTATCAAAGTCATCGCCACCCAAGCGGTTGTTACCTGCTGTAGCGAGAACCTCTTGAACGCCGTCGCCCATCTCGATGATAGATACATCGAAAGTACCACCACCTAAGTCGTATACCATAACTTTCTGGTCTGCTTCTTTATCAATACCATAAGAGAGAGCAGCAGCTGTAGGCTCGTTGATAATTCTCTTAACATCAAGTCCTGCGATTTTGCCTGCGTCCTTAGTAGCCTGACGCTGTGCATCTGTAAAGTAAGCAGGTACTGTGATAACAGCCTGAGTAACCTTATCGCCGAGATAAGCCTCTGCATCAGCCTTTAGCTTTTGGAGAATCATTGCTGATATCTCTTGTGGAGAATAAGACTTATCATCTATATTTACCTTGTAGCTTGTGCCCATCTCTCTCTTGATAGAAGAGATTGTCTTATCAGGGTTAGATATAGCCTGACGCTTAGCCACTTGGCCGATTAGTCTTTCGCCTGTTTTAGAAAATGCAACCACAGAAGGAGTTGTTCTTGAACCCTCAGCGTTTGCGATAACTACCGGTTCTCCACCTTCAATAACTGCTACACATGAATTTGTTGTACCTAAATCAATACCTATTGTCTTTGCCATAATATATTGCCTCCTATAATTTTGAAATAAAATCTCTATATATTAATTATGCTAGTTTGCTACCTGTACCATACAGTATCTTATAATTTTTTCTTTACACTTATATCCTTTTTGAAATACTGTGGCAACCACATTTTCGCCTAGTGATTCATCCTCTATCTTTGCGATAGCGTTGTATAACTCAGGATCGAAGCTGTCGCCCACTTCGCCATAGCTCTCTACACCAAGTGCTTCGAAAGATTTATCAAGCTGAGCCTTAATAAGCTCTAAGCCTTTTTTATATTCTTCGCTTGCATTGGCAGAGGCTGCTATAGCAATGTCTATGCTATCTGCTATTGGAAGAATGTTTTTTATTGCATCTATGGTCGCATTTGTGTAAATTTCTGTTTTTTCTTTATCAGTTCTGGTGCGATAGTTGGCATATTCTGCGGCACATCTCATATGCGCATCCTTTAGCCTTTCTATCTCAGCCTTGAGAGTGTCTATCTCTTTTGAGCCTGCATCATCTTTTGATGTTTCAGCTGAATTTTCTATAGCCTCTTTTTCATCAGCATTTATGCTCTGCTCATTGTCATTTATTTTTTCTTCTTCAGTAACGTGTTTTGTTTTCTTTTCCTTCGCCAACAAAAACACCCTCCTTAATTTTTATTCTTCATAATCGGCACCAATGATGCCTCTTATTACCTTGCCGGTCACCTCTGCCACATATTTTACCGTGGATATACACAAAGAATAATTTGTGCGAACAGGGCAAATAAGACCTAGTACACCTGATGAACCACTGCCTGCGGAATATTCCTCAGAGATTATCGAAAAGCCGTTTAAGTGACTTATTTCAGTGTTACTGCCAAAGTAAACGCCACTGCTATATCTATTAAGAAAATCAGAAACTCTTGATTTTTCTTTCAAAAAAGCACTCACCTTTGAAATTTTATCATAAAGGCAGTCACTCTCGAAAAGGTTTTGTGTGTTTTCAGAGGTAACAACTCCTACCTCATCTGCCTGCCTACACAGCACACCGAGAACCCACAGCACGTTAGACATCAGTAGCCCAAGCTCACCCATGGTGGCGGCCTCTGTTTGCAAGAGAGCGGGAGTTATATCCTTTAACGGCATACCGGTAAATCGGTCGCTCACCAGCTTTTCAAAAATTGTGATAATCTCATCAGTTATCACAAACTCACATCTGAAAAGCCTTGTCTTAACAGAACCACTGCTCGAAACCAGCACAGCAAGCACAGTGTATCTTCCTATCTTGAGGAACTTGACACTATATATTCTCGAATCGTCTGATTGCGGAGAAGTAATAACTGCAAATCCTCCAAGCAACTCTGCGAGCAGATCGGTTGCCGTCTGCATAAGCTCATACGGTTCTGCATTACACTGAAAAAGTCGGCTGTCGATATATTCTTTTAAATCTTCATCCAGACTGTTCTCAGCAAACTGCTCTACATATCTCTGATATCCCTTTTCAGACGGCACACGACCAGCCGAAGTGTGGGGTTGCAATATCAGGCCTGCTTTTGTTAGCTCTGCCATATAGTTTCTTATGGTAGCAGGAGAAGCCTGATATCCCAGATCATCACATATGTTTTTCGAGCCTACAGGCTCGCCTGTTTCGATGTATGCTTCTACGATTGCTTTCAGCACAAGCATTTGCTTGTTTGTCAAGTCCATGCCTTCACCTCTTTAATTAGCACTCTAAGCTTGCGAGTGCTAATCTATTTATAATTTAGCACTCGATCCAGCATTTGTCAATAGATTAAGGCAAATTTTTTATATATTTTCTCTCATATTTATATGTGACAATAAAAAAATGTCTGTCATAGAGCGCACACACCCTACATTAGACATTTTTCCCTAATATTATTACTAATATTTATATAGACAGTTAAATTTATCCTTTTATTGCCATCATTGCAATCATACCGCCACGCTCACCATTTGTCGCTCTGTGAGAAAAGAGCATATCATAACAGCATCTTGTGCAAAGATCACTTATGCTGATATTTTCTGCACGCACACCGGCCGAAACTAAAATCTGCCTATTACATTCCAAAAGATCAATGTGATATTTTCCGTTTTTGTCGTCAATAATAAACATATCAGTGTTAAAACCATCTATACGAGCAAACTCATCTGCAACCGGTTTATCCACCTCAAAGCAACATTTTGAAATAGCAGGCCCTATAGCAGCCACAATATCTTTAGGATCAGTTCTAAAGTTATCATGCATTGCCTGCACTGTAACCTTTCCAATCTGCTTTACTGTGCCTTTCCATCCGGAATGTACCAACCCAATGCACTTTTTCACAGGATCTACCAAAAATATAGGTGTGCAATCTGCATAGTGAGTAACTAGCGTTACATTAGTATCATTTGTAATGAGAGCATCTATCGATTGCATATTTTGTGGCTTATAAATGCCTACACCTCGGTCTTTTTCGGTCACAACACGCACATTAGCATTGTGATCTTGTTGCGATGACACAAGGCTGTCATAATCAAATCCTCCTGCACGTGCAAATATGCGATAGTTTTCAAGAACATTTTCGTCAGAGTCGCCTCTGCCGAAGCTGAGATTCATAGATGAGTATATCCCTTTGCTTATGCCACCCAACCTGGTGGAAAAAGCATGAGTAATGCAGTCTATCTTATCCAGTTCCTTAAACGTGAGAAAAGGAACAGAATCTACTATATTTAAGTTCATTTTGTTGCTGTTAAAAATCATTGTAAAAACTCCTTGATTTAATTTATTGGTTTTGATATAATAATGTTTGAATTTATAGTGAGTTAGGTGAGTGTTCAATTATGAAAGTTCCAAAATATTTTAATAAAGATATTAGTCCTTGTTGTGAATATTGTGCTAACTGTCAGATCGATGATAAGCAAATCTATATATGCACGTTAAATCGTTCTATAAAAGACGAAAAATGCCCTAAGTTTGTGTATGATCCGCTTATGAGAATACCGGACGCCATGCCGGAGATGCCAAAATTTGAAGAGGAAGATTTTAAAATCTAAATTTAAACCCTCATTAAGGATCAGGAGCGTGATGCCTTGTGTATTATTGTGCTGATTGTCCAAGAAAATGCAACGCACCGAAAAGCGAAACACAGCCAAACGGCTATTGCGGTGCCGCCCTTTTGCCAATTATTAACAGAGCAGCCCCTCACTATTGGGAGGAGCCTTGTATAAGTGGCGAAAAAGGAAGCGGTGCTGTTTTTTTTGGAGGATGCGTGCTAAAATGCGTGTATTGCCAGAATCACAAAATCAGCCGAAAGCCGAAAGGCAAAGCTTATAGCATAGATGAGCTCGCAGAACTTTTTAAAGAGCTGGAACAGCAGGGTGTGCATAATATTAATCTAGTCACACCCACGCATTATACATATGCTATAATCAAAGCATTTGAAAAATATAAACCTAAAATTCCCGTAGTGTATAATTGCGGAGGATATGAGAGCGTTGAAACACTCAAAAAGCTGGATGGAATTGTGGATATATATATGCCCGATTTTAAATATTATTCCGGTAACACGGCTCTAAGATACAGCAACGCACCCGATTATGTCACTGTGGCAAAGGATGCAATCGCCGAGATGTTCTCGCAGGTGCAAAAACCGATTTTTGACAATGACGGCATTATGCAAAAAGGTGTTATAGTAAGACATCTTGTTCTGCCCAATCTTGTTAACGAGAGCAAGCAGATCATCAGCTATCTTGACGAGGCATATGGAGAAAACATCATATTTAGTCTTATGAGACAATATTATCCTGCGTGTAATCTGGATACGTTCCCTGAGCTTATGCGCAAAGTGACCGATGCAGAATATGAAAAGGTATCAGAACACCTGTTTTTGTCATCACTTGATGGTTTTGTGCAGGATGATGAATCTGCAGATGCATCTTATACCCCTGAATTTTATACAGAATGAAAAAATAAAATCTCTCATCAGCATATTTAGTTATGTTGCAGAGAGATTTTTTGTTTTAGTCGTTTTCAAACAATTCATATGCATTTAGCATACATTCTTTAAAAAATTCCTTGCCGATATATTTTACTATCTTTTGCACATTCTCGGCAAAATCAGGACAGCGTTTATCTATAGAATGAGTGTCGGTGCCTAAGAAATGTATCAATCCGCTTTCTGCCAATGCTACAATCTTTCTCCTCTGAAAGAATCCCGATGCTGCGCTATCAATATTTGTTTGTATAAAAGCACCATTATCAACAAGTTTAGATACATGATTTGGATTCAATATATTTGGATAGCGTTCAATATGAGCTATGATTGGAATCACGCTGTATTTTGAGCGCAACATCTCGATATAATTAATAGCTCTCTCTATGGTGATATCATAACTAAGCTCAGTAAGCATATATCTGGTATTATTGTAGCACAAAGGAGTAATATCGTCAGCAGAAAAGAGAAGGTCTGTTACAAACACTTCAGCACCAACAGTATATTTTATGCCACGTGGCAGATTTGGCAATGCGTTTTCGTAGCACTCTGTTCTTCTTTGCACAAAGCTCTCTATAGATTCCTTGTTGCTATAATAATGCGGAGTAAAAGCGATTGCATCCACTCCATAGACATTTAGTCGGCTTATCAGTTGTGCACTCTCAGAGATGCTTTTCGATCCGTCATCCATTTTTGGAAGAATATGGGTATGTATATCACAATATTTCATAGTATATTCTCCTATATCTGTTATCCGACAGACTTTTAAAATCTGCATATTTTTTTGCTTTTTGTATTTAGTGCCCTCTCTTTTAATGTGAAAGAAAGGGCACTATGTTTTTAAATCAATAATTATTCATTAGGATCAGTAACAGCTGACTGAGTTTCTCCAAGGTCTGCAAGTAATTTCACCTTAACCTCAATAGATTTACCCGGCTTTGTTCCTTGACCTGCTCTATATAATGTCACAGTGACCTCGTCGCCCGGCTGATATTTATCTAACTCTTTGTAAAGCTCACTAAATGATGTAACAGTAACACCATTAAATGCTGTGATAATATCATTAGGCTTAGCCTCTGTGCCATTGAAAGGACTATCAGGACTAAATTCAATAATAATGATACCACCCTGATCAAGTCCACCTGAAGCAGCTACAGCAGATGTAAGTTCTTGACCTACGATGCCGATTCTCACTCTGCCGGAAACATAGCCTTGATTGATAAGATCGTCGCAAATCTTTTTAACAGTTACACTAGGGATAGCAAATCCCATGCCTTCGTATTCCTCATCAACAATCTTAATTGTGTTAATACCAATTACCTGACCATAGAGGTTTGCCAAAGGTCCACCACTGTTTCCGGGGTTGATAGCTGCATCAGTTTGGATATAGTCTACATAGCTGAATGTAGAAACACTTCTGTTTAAAGCTGATATAATTCCTCTTGTGATAGAATTGGAATAAGCACTGCCACCGGGATTACCAATAGCAACCACATCTTGACCTACAAATATCTTTTCGCTATCTGCAAATGTAGCCGGCTTTAGCACTTCGCCTGCCGGGTCTATCTTTAGCACTGCGAGATCAGTTTTTGTATCAAAGCCAACTATCATAGCCTCTATCTGATTTCCATTGCCAAGCGTTACATATACTTCATAGGCTGTTTTAGAATCACCGATAACATGGCTGTTTGTGGCGATATAGCCATCAGCTGTAACCACAATGCCTGTACCCTCAGATGCAGCACCATCTGCTGCCAATGTGAGGCCCTTTTCGTAGCATGATATACCCACAACGGATGGCGACAGCACCTCGTAAGCATACTGTGCAGAATATTCTGTTACTCCGATATCAGGCTGGCTATTTACATCCAGACCAGAGCTATTTGGATTAATAACATCTGTATCAGGTGGCAACAAGCTGTTTTCTGTGTCAATCACATCTGAGAAAGAAGATGTCACATCACTGTTATTGGTATTATCAGACGGTGTATTAAAGCCACCAAAAACATCTATACCAAGCATCGGCAATGCAAAATATGCACCCACAAGCAATAAGCATATTGCTACTATAATAAGTGTAATGATGAGGACGTTTTTACTGGTTTTCTTCTTACCCTTTTTCGCCTTTTGTTTCTTCTTGCTCTTTGGCGCTGTTGGATTTTCAGGAATAAAGCTATCGTTTATTTGATTAAAGTTATTCTCAAAATTAGTTTTTTGGATATTGCCATGTTGCACCGGATCAAAGTTCCTCTTGTTTTCAAAAGACTGTGGTGCAAATTCTGATGTATTATTTCTAAAGCCACCCATAAAATCTGCAGGCTTTTCATCTGACGGTGTCGCCATTGGCTCTGCATTTGTATCAGATTCATCAGGCAATTTACCAAACATATTTTCGTACTCGGATTCTAATCTATCAATTTCTTTTTGCAGTTCATCGAGAGATTTTGGCATGGTAGCTTCAGTATTGTTCTTATCAAAAGAACCGAGGTTTGTTTCATTATTAGTAGGCTCAACAACGTTTACAGGCTGTTCTACAGGACTTTGAACAGCTTGAGGTTTTGTCATTGATTCATCAGTAAACTTCTGGGATGCCTGATTTTGCTCTACTATTGGATTTTGCGGTTGTTCAGGACGTGCTACGGGCTGTTGCTGTCTTGCCATTGGATTTTGTGACTGTGCAGGACGTGCCATAGGCTGTTGCTGTCTAACCACTGGATTTTGCGGTTGTGCAGGACGTGCCATAGGCTGTTGCTGTCTTGCCATTGGATTTTGTGGTTGTACAGGACGTGCTACAGGTCTTTGAACTCTATAAGCATCTTGCTCTGTGCCATTCATCTGGTTTTGGCTGTTAGCCTGTCTATTACTATCATATTGGTTTGCAGGAGCATAGCCTGCCGGATTTTGCTCGTAGCCTCTATTACCCTGATTGAGATTATCGGGATAAAATAGATTTTCGTTGTTCTGATCTCTCATAGTGAAACATCCCCTTTTTATAGCTGATATATAGAAAAAGCAGTTTATAAGTAACGCAAACTACTATATTTATCTTAAAATTAATTTATAACATACCACACATCATCAATGAGCATACATTCGGCGTTTGCGGTCTCTTGTTCTTGCGAAAGAGAGTTTTCGCCTTCTTTATAATCCATATGGATTTGAAACTCGACCAGTGCAAAGGCATCTACAACGTCTGCACCTGAATATAATTTTGAAAGCTCTGCAAGATAATCATTATATATATCTGAACTTTTATCATATATCTCATAATTAGATGGCTCTGCCTCTACATAGTAAAATGAATAGTTTTCATTCATATATGCATTGTAGCTCTCCAGCTCGTCTATAACAGAAGCTTTTATCGACTCAAAATCATATTCACTATTACCCAAAGCCTGCATACAATCGGGATTTTTAAAAGAGTAGTGCAAATATCCCTCTGCATCGTTCTGATAATATGCGTTTGCCCATGATCTCACAGTTGAGCAAAGCTGATCCACATAATTATCCTGTGGAGCATTGCTCGCAACGTGCTTTCTCTCTGCACACGCACAAATCGACAAAGCTAAAACAAAAGCTGTTAAAACACAAATTAATCTTTTCATAATTCTTATACTACCAAATACCATTGTCCATCCACAAGCACGCCATAAACCTCTTGAGATTCTTGTTCCGAGGCTTTTTCCTCAGATTCATAAACAACATTCACAGTTACATCGGAGCTTGAAAAAGCGGATATCTTGCTTGCATCTCCATAATACTCCGAAAATTTTTCCAAATACTCTGCATATTTATCGGATGAGCTGTTATATATGCTTGTTCCCTCTACCTTGATATTAACTTCATAATTGCCATAAGTGCCTTTTATGCTAGCCTCTGTCTGCTCAAAGGCTTCTTTAAGATCAGCATAAGTAACATCAAATTCATAATCGCTATCACTCAGCTTTTCCCTACACTCTTTATTCATTGTAGAATACTGCACATATTGGTCAACATCAAATTCATAAGCCGCTGTAATGCAAGCTTTTACTGTATCTTCCACAGTAGGACGTGAAATATATGATTTCACTATTACCACGCCCAGCACAATAACAACTGCTGCCATCGCAAGCATAGCTAGTGAAAGAAATGCTTTTGATGTCTCTTTTTTTCCGGTAGCAGACTGCTCTGATGATAAAACAGTTTCAAACGTTTCCTCCGAACGGATTTCATCTACACTCTCATCAGCTTTTATTTCATCATCAATTATGTTTAGTTCTTCATTTTTTTCATCCATAAAAAAGACTCCGAAAACATATATTATTACTCATACTTATATATTTGTTATTATATCACAGCATATAAAAAATTACAACGCAATTTTTTTAAAAAATATATTCGTTTCTGAGCATAAAAATGACAGCTAATCTCATTTTAACAAGAGCAAACAGCTAAGAAAATTTCAAGGTTTCTTTTGCAATTCATAAAGTATATTTATGGTTCTGTAGATTTCTTGACATGAGGAAAATTTTCAATCATTATTACTTTTTAGCATCTTTGTGGAGTGTAAAAAGCTGTACATCACCGCATTTAGGACATATTGTTTCTTTCCAAGTTCACAATTGCTTAAAAAAAGCAACCTCTTCATCCTTAGTTTTGTGATATACGTAAGCTACCTCTCCATTATTTAACATCATCAAGCAAGGCGCTTGCCTCAATTTCGGGTATTTCACTAACCGAGTTAAGTTTTCTCTGAATCTGCCTTGTGCGCACTCCCACAAGTGCATCAAGCTCTTTGTTAGCTTGGTCGAGACGCTGTTGTGTAGCAGCCAACACTCCCTCAAACTTATTAAACTCTGTTTTAACTGCACCAAGCACATCCCATACCTCGGCACTTCTCTTTTGCACAGCCAGAGTGCGAAAGCCCATTTGCAAGCTATTGAGCATAGCTGCCATGGTGCTCGGACCAGCTATATTCACCTTAAAATCTCTTTGAAGCTCTTCCACAAGTCCCATATTTACAACTTCACTATACAAACCCTCAAAAGGCAAAAACATTATTGCAAAGTCAGTTGTCTGCGGTGGGCATACATACTTGGTATAAATATCCTTAGCCTCCGAGCGCACTGTAGCTCTGAGAGCCTTTTTTCTCAGGGCTATCAGCTCTTTATCACCAAGCTCATATGCTTCATAAAGTTGTTGATAAGTGTCTGCCGGGAACTTACTATCTATCGGCAAATATACGAAGCTGTCGTCTGTGGCAGGTAGCTTCACAGCAAACTCTACTACCTCACGGCTACCTTTTTTAGTAGCTATATTCTCGCAGTATTGCTCTGTGGAGAGTATTTCTTTCAAAATAGCTCCGAGCTGGATTTCTCCCAAAATACCTCTTGTCTTTACATTAGACAAAATCTTTTTGAGATCGCCCACACCCATAGCAAGGCTTTGCATCTCGCCCAAGCCCTTGTAAACCTGCTCCAGTCTATCATTAACCATCTTAAATGATCCTGTGAGCTTTTCGTCAAGAGTTTTTTGCAGTTTTTCGTCAACTGTCTGACGCATTTCATCCAGTCTTTTGTTGTTATCTTGCTGAATGAAAGCCAGCCTTCTTTCTACAGAAGCCCTTATGTTATCAAGCTTTTGTTCATTTTCAAGTGAAAAAGTTTTAAATCGTGCTTCCTGAGAGTTAAGCGAATCAAGCACAGATTTTCTCAGAAGCTCCTGATTTTCTTTTATGTGTCTGTCCATATCGCTCATGCTTTGGGTAAGCGCCTGCGACATATTATTCTGGTTTTGCACCTGAACATTGCTCAAAAGTGCTATTTTGTCATTTAAATCAGACGATATTTTATCTCCCAGCTCTTTAAGCTCTTTTTGTGAGTTGTCAGAATTTTTCTTTGAATTTGTGTTTATTATAAGCACCACCAGCAGTGCTATCACGATAAACATCATTGCAGCTAATATGTAATCCATGTTAAAACATCTCCTTAATACAGTATTTCAGAAATAATATAGTTAGAAAGCAAAAATCCTTGTGTGGTCAAGCTAATGCACTCGTCATCACATTCTACATAGCCGGTCAGCCTTTTGGCATTTGTAAAATATTGATTAGGTAGATTTTTGCCGAATCTATTGTAAAAATCCTTGTTGCTAAGTCCTTTTTTTAATCTTAGGCGGAGCATACAGAATTCCTCTTCGTCACCGCCGACACCATCTTCTATGATTATATCTTCATAAAAATCTTCAAATGAGCGAGGATAATAGAATCTCTTGCCCTCAAAAAAAGAATGAGCAGATGGCCCAACGCCGATATATTCCTCACACAGCCAATACAGATTATTGTGTTGTGACTGATAACCGGGCTTGCAAAAGTTTGATATCTCATACTGCTCATAACCCAACTCTGCAAGCCTTTTTACAGCGAACAGGTATAGCTCTGATTGCATATCTTCATCAGGAAATTCAAACTTATCAGCATGAGTATAAAAAGGTGTGTTCTCCTCTATTTTGAGTATATATGCGGATATATGAGTTACATCAAGTGACGCACAGTATTCTATAGAGTGATTGAGTCCTTCTATAGTCTGCTTTGGCACTCCGAGTATTAGGTCAAGCGAAATATTCTCAAACCCTGCTGACTTTGCATCTTTCACAGTTTGCTCAAGCATTTTTGCACTGTGGAGTCTTCCGAGGTATTTAAGCTCTTTGTCGTTTGATGACTGCAAACCCATAGACAGACGATTTATTCCGTTTTGATATAACATAGCAAAATCTAGCTTACCTGCTGATTCAGGATTAAGTTCCAGTGTCACTTCACAATTATGCTTTATGGCAAAATTCCTTTTTATAGCATCCATAATCTGTAATATGCGCTCTGTGCCGAGTATACCCGGTGTGCCACCGCCAAAATAGATAGTCTGCACTTCTATGTCATGGTACTTGCTGAGTTTTTTTATCACTGCTGATGTATATTTGTCAGCCGATTGCTCATCAAATTTTACAGAATAAAAATCGCAATAAGGACACTTTGAAGAACAAAAAGGTATATGGATATAAAGTCCTGCTTTTTTCAAATACTCACCACCAGTGCATAAAATAAAACTAATTTAACGATCATTTGTTACGTTGCCATCACCGTTTACGGGAATAGCATCTCCTAAAAATTCGGGTTCCGGTTTTGCGATAGTGTAGAAGAAGTCTTTGCATCGTGCAAGCACCTCTCTCAAATCTCTTTTCGATTGTCCAAAATAGGTTCTCAGGTCTGATTCACAGCCGTAGGCGTCTATGCCGAGCTTCTCTGCTGTAAATATCGCTCTGTATAGATGATACTCCTGCGTAACAATTATTATCTTTTCAGCCTGAAAAATCTCCTTAGCACGATACATACTCTCGTATGTGGATAGTCCTGCGTGATCCATAAAGATATCTTCTGATGGTACTCCGCTTTGCATAGCATAGTCTTTCATCACATTTACTTCGTCATAGTCTATGTTTTTGTGGTCACCGCTCATAAGCAGTTTGGGTGCGACGCCTGCCTTATAAAGCTCGATACCTCTTATGAGTCTGTCTTCCAGCATGGCGCTGGGATTGCCATCGGAGTTCACACCACAGCCCAAAACCAGTATGCAATCAACGTCATCTTCAAATCCATTGCTGATGAGAGAATCTGCATCAAGCATACGCTTTGCAGAGATGCTTATCATATTTACGTTTATCGCCACCACTGACAGCGTAGCCGCCAACAAAAACGTCACTAATATTATAAAAATCTTTAGTGTTAATGCCCTTTTTAAAAATTTCATAAAAATCATTCCTAATTTTTTTGATTTTATGTAACACAAAAAGTTTGTCCTTAATAAGATATTAGTGTAAAGAATGAAAGGAGGAAAACACATATGTGCAACAACATGTTTGGTGACAACAGCTGTACATGGATTATACTTCTTATAATCCTCTTCTGCTGCTGCGGTGGCAGTCATGACAATGGTTGCTCAAGAGATTGTGGTTGCTGCGGCTAATAAGCCTTAGTAAAAATCTCTAAGCTCCGGGTCGGGGTAATCGCATAGCGGTTGCCTCGACCATTTTCCTTTTATGCATAATTATTATTCTACACCATAATTATATCTTTTTGTATATTTACTGTCAACTTGCTAAAACGAATAAAAAAGAGTGGATGCCATGTAGGGCAACCACTCTTTTTTATGTGTAAAGCTAAATATTATGCCTTGCCTGCCAATGCTCTGTCGAGCCATACTGAGGCAATATCCATTGCAAGGAAAAGTCCTTCCTTCTCGCTTGCTTTTATAATCTGCTTGCGTGGTGAAAGTGTGAGGTCGGTGCTCATAAGCTGTATTGCCACCTTATCTGCACATTCTTTGTCGCCTATCATTTTTTTAGATTTTACTGTTAATCTTACCACATATTTATCTGACATATCACCGTAGTATAATACATCACCTGATCTTACCAGTGGCTTTCCTCTGTATAATGGAAACTTGTCTGACATGATTAATTCCTCCGTTTATTAAAAATCTATTTATTATCTTTTTCTGTTTCTTTTACTATATAGATAGGGCGGTTTTTGGTTTCGAGATAAGCCTTAGCGAGATATTGCCCCATAATACCCATCACAAGTAGCTGTATACCGCCGATAAATACAACCAAGCACGCTAAAGTAGGAAATCCCGTAACAGGGTCGCCCCATATGAGGGTTTTTATAATGATAAAAAGTCCGTATACACACGCCACCAAAAACAGTATAAATCCTAAAACAGATGCAAGTGCCAGCGGAGCTGTGGTGAAAGCCACTATGCCTTCGATAGAATACAAAAACAGCTTCCAGAAGTTCCATTTTGTTTCACCGGCAACACGCTCTCTGTTTACATATTCCAGCCACTTGGTTTTATAACCTACCCAACTGAATATACCTTTTGAAAATCTGTTGCGTTCGCTCATAGATAGCACTGAATCTACCATCTGTCGGGTCATCAGCCTAAAATCACGTGCACCATCCACAATCTCTACAGACGTCATCTTGTTCACGAGCTTATAGAAGCATCTTGCAAAGAAGCTTCGGATAGGCGGTTCACCCTGACGTGTGGTTCGCCTTGTGGCAGCACAGTCGTAGCCCTCTTCTGTAATTGCCTTGTACATTTCCGGCAGAAGATCAGGTGGATCTTGCATATCAGCATCCATAATAGCCACATAGTCACCACTTGATGCCTCAAGCCCTGCATACATAGCAGACTCTTTACCAAAGTTTCGTGAAAATGAGATATATCTCACTCTCTCATCTTTCTTACTCAGGTCACGCAGAATATCCAGTGTAGTGTCCTTTGAGCCATCGTTTACAAACACAAATTCAAACTCACATTCAGACATTTCTTTTGCCACGCGTGTGATTTCGTTATAAAAGAACGGGAGAGCCTCCTGCTCATTATAGCAGGGTACTATTATTGTTATTTTTTTCATATTTTTCACTCCTGGTATAGTAGAGTAAAATTTTTACTCAGCTGTGTTTTGCACTTCTTTTTTCTTTTTTATAATTTCAAGTGTGCATAGTGCCACAAAAGCAAGGAGAGATACCAAGCTGATGATAACGCCTGCCTTAAATCCGGGTGGCTGATATTTTAGCTCGATAGAATGTTCTCCGGCATCAAGCTCCACACCAATAAATGCATCGCAAAGAGAAGTAATCTCTTGCTCCTGACCGTCTACAAAGAGTGTCCATCCTCCCACTTCGTATGGTATAGAAGTCCACATCACGCCATCGGTCTTAGCATTTATAGTGCCTTTAATGTTAGTATCGTTGAATTCGGATATATCCATGGTTTCGTCACTCAACATCTCATAACCCTGTTCAAACAACTCTTTGTCAAAGGTAGCTACATATAGTCTTAGCAAACCACTATCACCTACAGAAAGATCAGATGTAAATGTGATAATATCACCAGCCTTATAGTTACCTGCAGGCCAAACATACCTTCTTGCATCTATATCAACTTCGTGTGAAATAGTCTCGCTGTTTATTTTTATGCGTGTGGCACAATCTCTAAAGTTAGCGTAAGCATACACCATGCCGTCCTTTGGCACTCTGTAGGTAAATGTAGCACTCTGGTTAGTGTTGCCTGCGTCGTAGGTATATTCACCTATTTTGTCACTTTCGTATGGCTCGATGGTACCAGCAGATATAGAATATGACTCCGCCTCGAATTCAGAGAAGATATCTCCATCAAGGCCTGTCAATCTGCGGAAAAGATCATTTTGTGTATCAAATGCATGATAGTCTTTGTAGCTGGATATAACAGCTTCTGCTATATCATCGTTTGCCATAAAGCCCAGTGGCAGATAGTAGTTGTAATCATATAAATCTACACTTTCGGTTATAGGGCTACCGTCGTCATTTTTCTTAACGCTCTCTGCCTCTATTGAGTCTACAAAAGAGAGGTTGGTTTCATCTGCGATATAACCATCACGTGAAATAATATGCTTAATATTAAATAGTGATGTTACCAACGGAGAAGTCTGCATAAAGTGCCAGCTACTTCTCTTGGCTGTGATGCCCACCTTACCCATAAATCTAAGCACACGTTCATCAGAAGTAGAGGAGAACTGTGAAACTCCTTTAAAGCCATAATAAACACCATCGTTCTTAGAGCTGATATCGGTCATCTCTATTCTATAGAAGTCGGTGTCATTATCACTTTCTGCGATATAATCTAAAGCTGCCTCGGCTGCGTTCAGCTTGTTAGGATAAGCCATGTCAGATGTGCCTACTGTTTGCACACCTGTGTAACAGCTCATGCACATCTCTATTATGATGATAATGCTCATTGAAGTCACAAAGAATTTTTGTGGCAACAGATTGGTTGCTCTGAGAGCAATTATAAATGCATATATTACAAGTGCAACCATGCTATAAAGCACACTCTTTTGTGTGAGTGTGGCATATGTGTCGGTGTTAGAGCCTACTGAAATAAAGCCGATTGCGACAAACAATATTGCCATAATTGCAACAGATGCCAAATTTGAGCTGGTATAATGCTCCGACATAGAAAACGCACGATAACCAACTATAACTATGAAGAAGCAGAATATAAATGCAAAACGATAAGGAATCTGGTTAGGGAAGTGAAGACCATGCCACAAGAAATTGAGACCATTGAAATATAGGCTAAAAAACATAAATAGAACAAATATCAAGTCTACAGTCTTTTCTCTTGGGTTAATCTTAGAGTTACTGAGGAACACACCAAACAGTGCAAGACCTGCAATACCGCTATAAATATTTGGCAATCCCTGCATAGTAACAGGCTGATGGAATCCCAACACACTGCCTAGAATATCTATCATCGACTTATCGTTGTATGCGGTAAACCATTCATTAAACTTTAAGGATTCGTCACTTGCTACAGTGTTTGCAAGCTGAAGATAAGATGGCAACACAATTATTGCGCTTATACCTATCGCAATCACGCTGTATATTGCTATTGAAAGCAAAGACTTAAAGAAATCTTTTTTCTTTTCTCTGTACTTAGGTGCTTTGATCCATAGCATAAAGAACCACAATGCTGTGAACACACACACCATAAAGCCGATATAATAGCTGGCTATCATTGTTAATGCAAGCGAAATGATATAGAGCTTGTATTTTTTGTTGTAAACAAGCTCATACACGCCTAATGCGACAAGTGGCAACAAAGCTACACCGTCTAGCCAAATGATATTCCAGTAATAACCCATCGTGAAGCTTGAAAACGCATAGCAACAACCAAAAGCAACAAGTGAAATATCATTTCTGCGGAATACCTTCTTTATAAACACACCCAAAAAGAGCGATGCACAAGAAAGCTTTGTCATTATTATTACAGCTAATGCAACAGACAGATATTTTTGTGGAACAAGCACAGTAAGGAAGTTAAGTGGGCTTGCGATATAATATCCTATCATTGCAAGGAAGTTTGAACCCATACCTGTATTCCACGAATACAGCAATGAACCGCCATTTTGCAGTTTGCCTTGAAGCTCCTGCAAAAATGGGAAATATTGTGCCTTAAGATCGGAATAAAGCACAGTTCTATCACCAAACGGATAAACCTTCTGCATAAAGAAGCACACACCCATAATTATGAACGGTACTAAAAAGCATAAAATTAAAAACAGAGGATTAGAGCTTAATTTTTCATTTAAACCCTCAACCTTTTTTCTTGGCGCATATATAGTGGTAAAAGATGATGACATCTTTCTAACTCTTGTCGCACCGGAGTTTTCCTTAGAAGCTGTCGAGTCTGCACCGCCGGAATAGCTTCTGCGTTTCTTTGTAGACAAAATTAATCACACCTTTTCAATCAAGTTTGGGAGCAAATGACATATGCTCATACTACTAAACGTAATAAATTATACCATAGTTTTCCTATCAAAACAACATCTACTTATTATTTTTTCTATTTTTTGGCTAAATATAAATATAATTATAGAAAAACAAAAAAATAAAGCTATCAGGCGATTTTTTCCTGATAGCTTTTGATATTCAGATTAATATTCTACCTTGCCGTAGAGTGAAACACCCTTGTCGGAAAGATCATCTACAACCTTTGGCTCTCTCTTTTCAAAGCTCTCGCTTGATGAGTATGACTTGTTTTTGTTGTAGCCACCCTTTGAGTAGCCTGATCTTCTTCTGTAGTTTTGTCTTGCGTTCTGGTCTGGTCCGATAACCACGTGACGTCTTGCATTTTCGCCCTCAGACCATGATGTAGCGCCCTCAATCTCCTGCACAGCAGTGTGAATAATTCTTCTCTCATAAGGATTCATAGGCTCGAATGAATGTTTGAAGCCCTTTCTTGCTGCAAGCAAAGCGTGCTTTCTGCCAAGTGCTGATAGAGTTTCTTTGCGCTTTTCTCTGTAATCGCCCACATTAATGCTGATGCGATAGTAGTTATCATCTACATGATTAGCCACAAGGCTTGTGAGATATTGCAGAGCATCCAATGTTTCGCCACGTCTGCCTATCAGCATAGATGCGTTGTCACCGGAGATAACAAAATCAACATTGTTATCTTCACAGCTCATCTCTATGCTTGTGCCTTCTATTCCCATTGCAGAGATTATTTTCTCCATATAATCTTTAGCTAAATCTAGTGGAGATGGATTTACAAAAGCTCTAACCTTTGCTTCCTTTCCTCCAAATAATCCCAATACTTTCTTTTCCGGCAGCTGTAAAACCTCAAACTCTGCTTCTGATGCGTCTACTCCTAATGCTTTGCAAGCTTCTTCTTTTGCTTTTTCTATGGTATCTGCCACACCGATTGCTTCTCTAATCAAAGCTAAAACACCTCCATTTTTTATCAGTTCCTATGCACGTCTTTTTCTTTTATCTCTAGCAGAGCCACTCTTTGTGCCTCTTGCTGTGCTGTCATTGCTCCTGCATTGTAGAATATATTAAGTATCAATGTTAGTCCAAAGCTGATTACTGTAGAGCAAATCCAATAGAATCCTACAGCAGCCGGAACGCTATATGCGATCCACGCAGTGAACAATGGCATTGCGATAAACATGATTTTCATACAGCCTTGCTGTGTTTGACCTGTTTTATTTATTCTCATTGTGATGAGTGTTGATGCTACGCTTGTAGCAAAGCAAAGGAATGGTATCAAAAAGTAAACACTGAAAATCCCCTTATTGCTTGGTGTTTCCAAAAGATTAATACCAAAGTTAAAGCCATTACTAAAGCTCTCAAGCTTTGCAAAATCGGCATTGCTAAAGCCCAAAAAACTTTGCAAACCATTGCCAAAGTGTTCTTTTAGACTGTGGAAATTTGTGAGGAAGTTGATCTGCTCGTATCTCACTCCACTTGAGGCAGAGATGCCCATGCCCGGCAGAGATGCAATCTTCTGAATCGCACTAGACACATACTCTGTGCTAATATGAAGTGTGTTGTCGAGTGGATACATTACAGAGTAGAAAACTCCCATAAGTAATAATAACGGAAAAAATGATGTGAGACAGCCACTAGAAGGGCTGATGCCCTCTTTTTCATAGAGCTTTTGAATCTCCTGATTCATTCTTGCCTGATCGTTTGCGTATTTTTTGCGGATTTCCTGCTGTTTCGCAGCCATTCTAGCATTAATAGCCATTGTCTTTTGTTGCTTAACAGACAGCGGAAACATGATTATACGAATTAGTATTGTGAACAAAATGATAGCCAGACCATAGTTTTGCAGTATATCATACAAAAACCACAAAACATAGCCAAATAGGCTTCCTATCCATTGAAATAATTGCATTTTAAGGCTTGTCCTCCAATTAGATTATATAAATAAAAACGATAGCTTTTCTATAATTTTCTCTTTTTCTGAGGCACAGGGTCATATCCACCTTTAGAAAATGGATTACACCTGAGCACTCGCCACACGGCGAGCATACTACCCACAAACGCTCCATGAATTTCGATAGCCTGCAGTGCATATGCAGAGCAGGTGGGAACATATTTACACGTGGGATGTTTTTTTAAAGGTGAGAGATTTTTTTGATAAAATTTAATTAATGCTATAAGCAAGCGTTTCATAACAAAAAATATTAAATCAGTCCGGCTTCTTTTAGATGCGCACGCATAACAGGCTCTATATCGGTGCTTTTGAGATAAGTGGTCTTAGTTCTTGCCACGAAGATAAAGTCATAACCGGGCTTTATGCTGTCATACAAATTATAATAAGCAGCCCTGATTATTCTTCTTGCACGATTTCGCTTAACGGCGTTACCAATCTTTTTCGCAGTGGTGATACCATATTTTTTATCGCCGGTTCTGTTTTTCAAAACATATGTAACAAGCTCAGGAGAAACAAAGCTTTTGCCTCTGTTATAAATTCTTCTGAACTGCCTTCGACTTTTGACTGTAACTCTTTTCATAATAAAACCCGCCGCTTTACAAAAACTAGATATCAAACCCATTGTAAGCGACGAAGAGCTCTCATTCCTTTTTAATTTTAAACTGTTTGTCACATAACAAAGCACAGTCTTTTATATAATGTCTGCCGAAGCAAGATACAAAAAAACAATCTAAATTCATTCGACAGGCATTATATAAAAATTATAGACCACAGCAGTGGCCTAAAAATTTTTTAGTAAGACAAATGCTTTCTGCCCTTAGCTCTTCTACGAGCAAGAACTTTGCGTCCGTTTCTGTCTGCCATTCTCTTTCTGAAGCCATGCTCTTTCTTTCTGTGGAGCTTTTTAGGCTGATACGTTCTAAGCATTCTGAATGCCCCCTTTCGGATATACAAAACCTTGTTGGTCTATTATAAACTATATTTTCCCTTTAGTCAACCTTTTGACAATATTTTTTTACATTACCTCAGGTGCATCGATGTTGAACATCTCTAGTATACTTGCTATAACAGTTTTTGCACAATTACACAGCATTAGTCTGGCTGCTGTGAGACTTTCGTTATCGCCTTTTACTCTGCAAGCATTATAGAATCTGTGGAACAATGTAGCCAGCTGTGTCACATACTTTGTGATAACAGTAGGGTCATAGCTCTTTGCAGATGTTACTATCTCGTTTTCAAATAATGCAAGGTGATTTATGAGGTCTTTTTCTTCGTCACTGCTAAGGAGCATCAGCTCGTCTGTGCTACACTTACGCAGAGCTACTCCACTGCTCATTAGGGCCTTGATAATGCTACATATTCTTGCATGAGCATACTGCACATAATAAACAGGGTTTTGAGAATCCTCCTGAACTGCGAGATCAAGATCAAAATCCATTTGAGTGTTTGCCTCACGGGTATTAAAGAGGAATCTTGCACTATCAGTAGGCACCTCCTCCAGCAGATCTGCAAGCTGTATAGCCTTGCCTGTACGCTTGCTCATTCTTACAAGCTCACCGTTTCTTACAAGCTTTACAAGTTGCATGAGAACCACATGGAGATTTTCACTGTCACAGCCCACAGAGTCCATAGCACCCTTGAGTCTTGCCACGTGACCGTGATGGTCTGCACCCCATACATCTATACACAGCTCAAATCCACGCTTAATAAACTTATTACGATGATAAGCTATATCAGCTGTGAAATATGTCGGATTTCCGTTGCCTCTTACCAAAACATCATCTTTAAGCTCCAGCTTGTCTATGTCGCTTTGGCTCTTGCCCTCAGCAAGCAGTTTTTTGGTAAGCACTTCTTTATTTTTATACCACAATGCACCGTCTTTTTCATAAGTAAGACCTTCTTTTTTGAGGATTTCGATAACCTCGTTAATCTCACCGCTGTTGTGCAACTCGCTCTCAAAGAACCACTTGTCATAGATTATCTTATACTTTGCGATATCAGACTGCATTTTGTTGATATTGAGTGGCAAAGCATAGTCTACAAGTGCTTTTTTTCTCTCTTCTTCAGGCACGTTGAGATATTTATCTTTGTTTATCTCATAAAAAGCCTCTGCATGGTCGATTATATCGGCACCCTGATATCCATCCTCAGGAAACTCTAGGCTTGGGTCAAACTTTTGCAAATATCTTACATTGAGCGAATTTGCAAATTTTTCTATCTGGTTACCTGCATCATTTACATAAAACTCACGCCAAACATCATATCCTGCTTTTGCAAGCACTGCTGCAAGACAGTCGCCCAAGGCACCGCCACGAGCATTTCCCATATGCATTGGTCCTGTTGGGTTAGCAGAAACAAATTCTACCATAACTTTTTTGTTACCGCCAAAATCACTGGAACCATAACTTTTGCCATCACGCTCGATATCAAACAGCACTTCGGCATAATATTCCGGTTTCACAAAGAAATTCAAAAATCCGGGGCCTGCTGTTTCACATTTTTCTATTAATGTGCCATCAAAGCTGATATTCTCACATATAGCGGCGGCTATCTTTGCAGGTGCAGAACGAAATACTCTTGCGCCTACCATGGCAATATTAGATGCAAAGTCGCCATGGCTTCTGTCTGCCGGTCTTTCTATTATAAAATCAGGCATCTCTGCTTCGGCAAGCGCACCGTTTGCCTGAGCTGCATTAACTGCATTTATCAATGCTTCTTTAATTTGGCTTACAACCTTATTAGATGTATACATTTTTATATTATCCTTCCTTAATTGCTCTCAGATGTCAACTTGAAGTATATAAGAATATCGGCATCATTGTCAAGGGCAATTTTGTATTTCATATTAATGACAAGCTTTTTTTCACTCTGTTCTATATCCAGCTCATCGGTGGTGATGCTCATCATCATTTGTCCGGCAGGGCTGGCATAAACACTGGATGTAGTCTCGCCTTTTTTAAAAACCATTTTCGATTTAAGCAGACCGCTTCTAAGTAGCTCCACACAATCATCAGATACTATTTTTACAGTTTCTTTATTTGCTATCTGATTGTCATCATCATAAAAGACAGTGTAATAAATATATGTTTTGCCGTTCTTCTCTGTGCGAAGAGCCGGCACTTTGATAACACTGGTATCTTCGTCACCAAGCATTATTTGTCTGCTTTTCAGCGTGACAAGACAGTTGTTATTCAGTTCTGTCATTCTTTATCATCTCTTTACATATTTTCTGTTATATACATTATTATAGTAAGCGCTGCCAGAGGAGCAGTCTCTGTGCGTAATATACGCTTGCCTAGGCTTGCACAGCTTATGCCGTTATCCTCCAGCAATCGGATGTCATCCTCAGAGAAGCCTCCCTCACTACCCACAAATATTCCAAGCGATTTTGTATCTACTGTGATAAGAGAATTAGTGTTTTCGCCATATTTTTCATAATATACTATGGCTTTTTCGAGAGCAGATGCATCTTTGGCAGCATTCTCTAGTGTGAGAAGAGGCATTACCATCGGCACTTTGCCTCTGCGTGACTGCATAGCGGCGTTTTTGGCTATTTTTTGCCAGCGCTCTATCTTTTTATCCATAGATTTTGCATCAGGACGTGATACGCATCTGTCGGTGATGACAGGCACGATCCTGCCCACACCCAATTCTACAGACTTTTGTATTATCAAATCCATTTTGTCACTCTTTGTGAGTGCCTGATACAATGTAACCTCTATGCTCGGTTCACTTTCGCAGATATATTCGTTGACTACCTTAAAATCGACCTCGCTTTTGCTAATATTGGTAATTTCGCAGTCGTGACACATTCCATCAGGTGTGCAGAAAGTAACTATCTCGCCCACAGTCATCCTAAGTGATCTTGCGATATGCGAGGCATCTTCACCATACAGTGTATGAACCTTTTCTATTTTATCTGCAAAAAATAAAGCGGACAAATCGTTTCTTTCCTTTCGGGTTAATATCAATAAATCAGTATCTGTGGCAGTTTGTTTTTGTCCAGCCAAAGAAGAATTTCTTTTACATTATCTTCGGATAGTGCTAAATCCCTACTTGTGCACTCGTCGCCACAGCAGAGGAACACACCAACCATATTGCCTGTTGTTTTTATCACAGCACCATATTTATATGCGCTTTCATCATACATAGACACAGCGCTATCCCAGTCGCCGTTGCTTTCTACCACATATTTATTGTAGCTTGAAGAATTTTTATCAGTTACCCAATATGAGTTGCTCTCCAATTGAAAATAATCAAGCTTAGTATCAAGGCTTTTTTCCATACCAAAAGCATCTCCAATATCGAAGAAACCTGCCGGTGTGAACTTGTCATTCTGTCCCGGATCAGGAGCCACACCCCAGTAGCCTATAAAGCCATCATCATAGCTATATATCTGCTTCCACTCGCCCGACGGCTGTTTTTCGTAGCAATACACATCAGAATAAACACTTCTTGTGCTTGCTATTACTATCTGTGTTCCTTTAATATCACTGTATGATATTCCACCTGATGTTAACATCTCTGTAAGCTCAGCAGGCTGTTCACTATCAGGTATGCTTGATGTTACAGGAGGTTCTGCAACTTCTGCGTCAGATTCAACACTATCTGATTCAGAACTAGTGTTTGTATCGGCATCAGATGATGCCACACTGCTTGTCAGGTTTGATGATACATCGGGCAAGGAGTTGCTAGAGCTGATATTGTCAATATGATCTGTAGGAATCTTACCATTGCCGTCAAGAATCTTTCCCACGCCCACAGTTATAGTAAAAGATGCTAAGAAAATAGCAATCATAACATATACGAGAAAATATTTGCTTTTTTTCCTTTTTGCCATTCTACACACACCCCTCTATCATAATACAAGAACTATTAATCCACCGATAACACCAAGTGCCGCTGTGAGTATTCCTATTATCACCCATGCAGGCTTGCTAAGGCCCAGATAATAGCTCTCTGCATCATCTTCGTCATCCTCATCATTTAGCACAGCGTTATAAAGATGCTTTGCTTCGTCGTTTTTTCCGCTGACAACAAAATTATTGTAGTTAGTTTGCTGTTGACTGTCACCTTTTTCTTCTTTTGTTGTATTACCCGGCTTGTTCATCACCTTATTCTGAGCTATATCAGCCTTTGGAGATGGAGTCTTGTTTTCTGCTCGTGCTGGCTTCTCAGTAGCACGAATAACAATAGCTGTAGCATCTTCCACACAGTGATTTTCGTTTGCACTAAGCACGATAGATTGTGCGGCCGCTTTACTTCCCGATGTATTTGCCATGATATGAGCAAGCACATTCTGCGAAAGCTTTTCTTTCACTCCGCCGGTGCAAAGTATGATTGCATCATTGTTCACAAACTTAAATTCAGGAGTAAAGTTGAATTTTACGTTATTCTGCTTTTGTGTTTTATTATTAATGTCAGTAAGTGGGATTACCTTGTGATTTCTATATATATACACTGTGCAATCGCCCTTATAATATATCTGAGCCACATCACCTTTTACCTTAACCATGGCAAAGCTGTAGTTTTTGCTTCTCACAAGCTGTTCTTCCAGATCTTCCATGCAGGCATTCACGGCAGCGTTGCCGGCATTTATGATGCTTGATTTATATTCGTTTATAATACTTACCTTTGACTTTTCAGATGGATGTAACTGTGAGAAAACAGCAAAAACACCTTTTTCCAGCACAGGAGATGCCTCTGTTTGGGTATTGTCAGATAGATAAGCACCGGGCAACATAGAGTCAAGATAGAAGCTGTCGGTAAACTCTCTGCTGGCAGAGCAATGCATTGAGCAAGCAGTGCTTCTCAGATTAAATTTGTTTTCACTCATGCTTGTTCCTCCGTTCTTTTATCAAATATATCAGTATTTAACACACAAATACTCTCATTATTACAAACTTATAAGTGATTTTACTACAAAAAAAATGACTTGTAAAGTATTGTTAAAGCATTGTATTTATTATTACAAATAGGTTACTTATTTGCTTAAAAAAGTGTCAAAAATATGCGTTATATTCTGATGATTTTGCGATACTTCATATCGTCATAAACATTATGGACATATGATGAGTATAATATCATAAAAAGTGATTGTATCTGCCTGCATTGAATATGTTTTCTGAGATAAAATTTATAGATAAAAAGAGGGAGCTTTTCGAAAAATCAAGTTATTTTTGTGCAACCAATAAAAAATAATTAACATACATATCTAAAATTTTGTTAAAGTTACAATAATTTTAGAAATCCTTGACATTGATTTAAATGCTTGGTATAATCTCAACATCAGTTTAGCGATTTAAAGTGCTATTTGATTGGAGGTCATTTTTATGAATTTATTGAAGAAAACATTATGTGCAGCATTGGCATTGGTTATGGTAGCATCAGTAGCTACAACCGGTTTTGCTCAATCAAAGGCACCAAACAGAGTGAGAGTAGGTAGCTCTTTTGGTGATATTGATATCGGCGAGGTTCCTTTTAAGAGCTATGAGCAGCTTGGCGAAAAAAGCATTGTATCTATAGCAGCCGGCAAGAAGGGCACAACACCTTCATCATATAGTTCAGTAGACGAGGGATATATCACATCTGTTAAAAATCAGGGTGATTATGGCACTTGCTGGGCACACGCCACAGCCGCCGCAACAGAAGCCTCAGCTATCAAGAACCTCGACTTCCCGCTTTCTACAAATATTTCTGAACTTCATTTGGCTTACTTCCACTATAGTCCGGCTTATGATGCTCTCTCTATGCTTTCGGGCGATAAGAACGCAATGAGCCCAATGTATGAATACTATTATGGATTCCTTGACATGGGCGGTTCACCATACCTTACACCATTCACATTGGCTCGTTGGACCAGCTCAGTTGATGAAGAAATAAATCCTAAATATGCTTACAGCAAAGCTAGAAAAAACTTTAGCGTAAGCGAAAAGAGCGAAGCTTACAGCCTTTCTTCACTTCACCTTGAGAATATGTATTGGGTATCACCTGCTGATAAAGATGATATGAAATACATGATTATGAAGTATGGCGCAGGCACATTCTCATATTATCATGATGACAAATACATGAATGAATCTACAGCAGCTTTCTGCAACACTAATGAATCTTCCACAAACCATCAGGTTACAGTAGTTGGTTGGGATGATCACTACAGCAAAGACAACTTCCTCAGTCGCTATCAGCCAAAGAACGATGGCGCATGGCTTATAAAGAATAGCTGGGATACCGTATGGGGTGACAACGGCTACTTCTGGGTTTCTTATGAAGATACATCAGCACTTTCAAGCTGGTCACAGTTCTATGAGTATGGATTGGCTGATAATTTTGACAAAAACTATCAGCATGACGGATCTTCTGTATTTGCCACACAAGACGTATACGGTTCTGCATCTATGGCAAACGTATTCACAGCTCAATCATCAGAAGAGCTTAAGGCTGTTTCATTCTGGACAGCACAAAACTATGTTGACTATTCTATCGACATTTACACAGATCTTACAGACAGCAGTGATCCTACAAGCGGTACATCCGCACTTGCAACACCTATAACAGGTACAGAAGACTATTGTGGTTATCACACAATTAAGCTAGACGAAGCTATTGAGCTTTCAAAGGGAAAGAGCTTCTCTATAGTAGTTACATTATCAGCAGTTGCAGAGGATCAGACTTGCTTATTTGTAGATCAATCTGAAGATTGGTCTTGGGTAGTATTCACAAACGTATCAAAGCCAGGCGAAAGCTTCTTCAAATCTGCTTCAAGCTCAACATGGACAGACAAGAGTGCTTCAGGTATAAACTACCGTATAAAGGCATTCACAGATACTTTGGGATCATCAGATGATGTTATCACAGATGATGACAGCTCCGATATAGATATAACCGTAGACACAGAGGATGATACAACTATCACTTATCCTTGGAGCGATTTTGATAACTCAGACGCTAAGGATGCAGAGTTCCTCTCATCTCCTACTCTACACACATCAGTTATAAAGTCATATATGCTTGGCGATGCAGACGGCGATAATACTGTTACCATGCAAGACGTCGTAATTATGCAGAGAGCTATTGCAAAATTGATAACACTTGAAGGCGATCGCCACAGCGCATCTGATATTGATGCTAATGACAGCGTTACAATGGAAGACGTTGTTCTCCTGCAAAAGCATATTGCAAACCTAATTTAATTTAAAAATTTTACCTTCTGAGAATAATTTTTAAAAGGGAAGTCATCTTTGGTGGCTTCCCTTTTAGTTTTGTAATTATGTATTTTTTGAATTTAGTAAAAATATCATTTTAATATGTGAAAAAATATAATCGTTATTTTTTTATCAATATTACTGGACAACCGTCGATATTTGTAGTATTATAGTATGGTACTACGAAACAGTAGGGGCAGAATGTGAATCAAATGTGTGTTTTGATTCACATTTGGTCGTGTTGTTTTGTCTGGATATTATTTAAGGAGGAAGTTTGATGCAGAAAAAAATCAGCAGTATTCCTTTTAGTGGTACTCCGGAACAGGAGGCTAAACTAAAGGAAGTAATTTCAAATCATAAGGATGATCCCGGTGCTGTTATGCCTGTGCTTCAGCAAGCTCAGGATATTTACGGCTACCTACCTATCGAAGTGCAGACTATGATAGCAGAAGGCTTGAATGTTCCACTCGAAGAGGTATACGGTGTTTCCACTTTTTATTCACAATTTGCATTGTCACCAAAGGGCAAGTACAATATTTCTGTTTGCCTTGGCACAGCATGTTATGTTAAGGGCTCAGGCTTGTTGTTAGACGAGCTTACTAAGGAGCTTGGCATTGGAGCAGAGGAATGTACACTTGATGGTCAGTTCTCTCTCACAGCCTGCCGTTGCATAGGCGCTTGCGGTCTTGCACCTGTTCTCACAGTAAACGATGATGTTTATGGCAGACTTGTGCCGGAGCAGATCGCCGGAATCATAGAGAAATACAGAGCTTAAGTTTAGACGGAGGTATTTGTGTAATGATTACGATTGAAGAATTAAAAGTTATCAGAGATAAAACAAGAAAAGAAATAGAAATCAGACTTGGCGCAGACAAAAAGTCTGATGATAAAAAGGATAAATAAGGAGGCAGCAATAATGTATCGTTCTAATGTACTTGTTTGCGGCGGTACGGGATGTACCTCCTCTAACAGTCAGGCAATCATCGCAAAGCTGAGAGAAGAGATTGCAGCAAGAGGTCTTGAAGAAGAAATCAATGTAGTTCAGACCGGTTGCTTTGGTCTTTGTGCTTTGGGTCCGATTATGATAGTTTATCCGGAAGGTAGCTTCTATAGCAAAGTAGAAGTAGAAGATATTCCGGAGATAGTAGAAGAGCACCTTGTAAAGGGCAATGTGGTTAAGCGTTTGCTTTATCAAGAGACTGTAAAAGGTGATGAAGTAGTTGGTCTTAACGAGACAGCTTTCTACTCAAAGCAGCAGCGTCTTGCTCTTAGAAACTGCGGTGTTATCAATCCGGAAAGAATTGATGAATACATCGCAATGGATGGTTATTCAGCTCTTGCTAAGGTTCTCACAGAAATGAAACCTGAGGATGTAGTAAACGAGATCCTCGAATCAGGCCTCAGAGGCAGAGGCGGAGGCGGATTCCCAACCGGTAGAAAGTGGAGCTTCGCAGCTGCTCAAAAATCAGATGAAAAATATGTTTGCTGTAATGCAGACGAAGGCGATCCAGGTGCATTTATGGACCGTTCCGTTTTGGAAGGCGACCCACACGCCGTATTAGAGGCTATGGCAATCGCAGGTTACGCTATCGGTGCATCACAGGGTTATATATATGTTCGTGCAGAGTATCCTATCGCTGTTAAGCGTTTGCAGATAGCTATAGATCAGGCTCACGAATATGGCTTGTTGGGTGACAACATCTTTGGCACAGGCTTCAAGTTTGACATTCAGCTTCGTCTGGGTGCCGGTGCATTCGTATGCGGTGAAGAGACAGCTCTCATCACATCTATCGAGGGTAACAGAGGCGAGCCAAGACCACGTCCTCCATTCCCGGCTGTTAAGGGACTTTATCAGAAGCCAACAATCCTTAACAACGTAGAAACTTATGCTAACATCTGCCAGATTATCTTAAATGGCGCTAAGTGGTTTAGCTCTATCGGCACAGAGAAGAGCAAGGGTACTAAGGTATTTGCTCTTGGTGGTAAGATTGAGCACACAGGTCTTGTTGAAGTACCTATGGGTACAACATTACGTGAAATAGTAGAAGAAATCGGTGGTGGCGTGCCGGATGGCAAGAAGTTTAAGGCTGCACAAACAGGTGGTCCTTCCGGTGGATGTATTCCTGCAGATCATCTTGATGTTCCGATCGATTATGACAACCTTATTGCTATCGGCTCTATGATGGGTTCAGGCGGACTTATCGTAATGGACGAAACAACTTGTATGGTTGATATCGCTAAATTCTTCCTCGAATTTACAGTTGATGAATCCTGCGGTAAATGTACACCATGCCGTATCGGCACAAAGCGTCTTCTTGAAATGCTTGAGCAGATCACAAACGGCAATGGTACACTTGAACTACTCGACGAGATGGAAAAACTTTGCTATTATATCAAGGATAATGCACTCTGTGGTTTGGGTCAGACAGCTCCTAACCCTGTATTGTCTACACTCAAGTTCTTCAGAGATGAGTATGTAGCTCACGTAGTTGATAAGAAGTGTCCTGCCGGCGTATGTAAGGCATTGCTCACACTTTCTATCGACCCTGACAAGTGTAAGGGTTGCACAATGTGTGCTAGAGTTTGTCCTGCTGGCGCTATCAGCGGTACAGTTAAAAATCCACATACTATTGATACTACAAAGTGTGTTAAGTGCGGAGCTTGCATAGAGAAATGTAAGTTCGGTGCAATTTCCAAGAAATAATTAAGGAGTGCTGCAAAATGGATTTAGTAAATATAAAAATTAACGGTATGTCCTATGCCGTACCGCAAGGCTCCACTATTTTGGAGGCTGCAAGATATGCCGGCATACATATTCCTACACTTTGCTTCTTAAAAGATATCAACGAGATAGGCGCTTGCCGTATGTGCGTTGTAGAAGTAAAGGGTGCAAGAAGCCTTGTGGCTGCTTGTGTATACCCTGTAAACGAGGGTATGGAAATCTTCACAAATACAAAGAAGGTTCAGGAGTCTCGCAAGACTACTCTCGAGCTTATTCTTTCTAATCATAATAAAAAATGTCTATCCTGCTCAAGAAGTGTTAACTGCGAATTGCAGACACTTTGCAAAGAGCTTGGCGTAGACGATGTTTCTCGCTTTGATGGCGCTATGACAGAGACTACAAAGGACGAATCAACACTTTATCTTGTAAGAGATAACAGCAAGTGTGTTCTTTGCCGTCGTTGTGAAGCTGCTTGTACAGATCAGTTTGTTGGCGTTATCGGCTCAAACAACAGAGGTTTTGACACAGTTATCGGCTGTGCATTCAACAAAGACCTTGCAGATGTAGCTTGTGTAGCTTGCGGTCAGTGTATTGTAGCCTGTCCAACAGGCGCTCTCTCTGAGAGAGATAATACAAGCGAAGTTTTCGATGCTATCAACGATCCTGAAAAGGTTGTTATAGTTCACACTGCTCCGGCAGTAAGAGCTGCTCTTGGCGAGAGCTTTGGTATGCCGATTGGTACAAATGTAAAGGGTAAGATGGTAGCAGCATTGCGTCGTCTTGGCTTTGACAAGGTATTTGATACCGACTTTGGTGCAGACCTCACAATTATGGAAGAATCCACAGAATTCTTAAATAGAGTTAAAAACGGAGGCAAACTCCCAATGATCACATCATGCTCACCGGGATGGATCAAGTTCTGCGAGCATTATTATCCTGATCTTTTGGATAACCTCTCTACTTGCAAATCACCACAACAGATGACAGGCGCAATAATCAAATCATATTACGCTGAAAAAGAGGGCATTGATCCTAAGAACATTGTTGTTGTAAGTGTTATGCCTTGCATAGCTAAGAAGTTTGAGATCAAGAGAGATCATCAGAATGCTGTTGGTGAGGAGATCGCAGATATTGATATCTCTATCACAACAAGAGAGCTTGCAAAGATGATTAAGATGGCTCAGCTCGACTTTGTTAATCTTCCTGATGAAGATTTTGATCCGGCTTTGGGTATCACAACCGGTGCAGCAGCTATTTTTGGTGCAACAGGCGGTGTTATGGAGGCTGCTCTTAGAACAGCAGCAGACTTGCTCACAGGCGAAGACCTCAAGGAAATCGATTATAACGATGTAAGAGGTACTGAAGGTATCAAAGAAGCTAAGTATGACGTAGCAGGCATGGAAATCAAGGTTGCTGTTGCAAGCGGACTTAAGAACGCCGCAAAGATTCTTGACAAGGTTCGTGCAGGCGAGGCAGATTATCAGTTCATAGAGATTATGTGCTGCCCAGGCGGTTGCGTAAACGGTGGCGGTCAGCCTATCCAAAACGCTGATGTAAGAAACTTCTCAGACATCAGAGCTGATCGTGCTAAGGTGCTTTATGATGAGGACAAGAACCTCCCACTCAGAAAGTCACACGAGAGTCCGGTAATAAAGAAGCTTTATGAGGAATACCTCGGCGAGCCAGGCGGTCATAAGGCTCACTCCTTGCTTCATACTGAATATGTAGCAAGAAAGAAGTATTAATTTAGAGTTATTCTTTTTTTCATAATTTTTCTCTTTTAGGAAAAACGGCAGTTGTCCTTGTGGCGCTGTCGTTTTTCCCTTCTTGCAAGAATATTAGGAGCTGTTTTATCATATGATTTTTAAATAGTTATTTTTTAAGTTAATTCCCAAAGTAAGTTCCACAGTAGGAAAGGAGTAGAAGTTACCTTGGGAAATTGACGGAAATTAGTATGAGAAATAAGCTAAAATGAAAGAAAAAAGGTAT
>JAQXOB010000049.1 GCA_029098305.1 Clostridia bacterium | reverse complement strand
TTTTTTGCCGATGGCTTTCAAAAACAGGCAACCACATTGACGAACGACCTGTTTTTGACATATATCGCAAAGTTGAAGAAAACGGCTATATGGAAATTGATATTTGTTTTCCGCTGAAATAATATGAGTTGTATTTATACTGCCGTATTTCAAATTATTTGATGTCAATAGACGGCGGGTAGAAATTCTCATAATCATGATGTATAATTGGAAACCAAGAGAAAGATAAACTTGAATTTAATGAGAGGTAAATATGGCAAGTAGTAAAGAATATTTAGATTTCGTATTGGAACAATGTAGCGGCTTGTCTGCCCGTGCTATGATGGGCGAATATGTGCTGTACTATGGCGGCAAAGTCGTTGGCGGTGTTTACGATAACCGCTTGCTTGTAAAGCCCACGAAATCGGCAGTTGCATTGATACCAAACGCACAGAGAGAACTGCCATACGAAGGTGAAAAGGAGATGCTTCTTGTAGAAGATATCGAGGATAGAGCGCTTCTAAAAAAACTGTTTGAAGCTATGTACGAGGAACTTCCCGAACCGAAGAAAAAGAAATAAACAAATTCCAATATATCGAACAGTACAGTGCGCACCTTTTCTTCGTTTTTACCCCTGTTTACGCACCTTATTGCCCGTCTTTCGCACGAAAAAACCTCTTTTGTCTACCAGACAAAAGAGGTTTTTTCAATGATATCCGTTCCCTGCGGTCACGGATGATATAGCTAACGCTATGATATCTGCTCCGCAGATGATATACGCTTCGCGTATGCAGGGAACGGATATTATATCACATTTGCAAAGCAAATATATCATGCGGCGTAAGCCGTATATCATATCGCAACAGCGATATATCATTGAAAAATTCATTGTTTTATGCTATATTTTAAATAAAGTTGAGATGATGTGTGTGAAGAAAAGTATTGTTGGGATAGCCATTGTACAGTTCATTGTTTTTATATTATTTCTTGGTTTGCTGAGTGGCACACAATCGTTGGATTTAGCTCAAACCAAACAGCTTAACATTACCGTGAAAGGAATTGATTATAGAAGAGATTTTAACGAATCCAATCTTTACATATACGACGGATCTAAAGAATACAAGTTTTCCAAAGGTGCTTTGTTAGCGGAAAACAGAGGTATGTATGATATGTCAAAAAAACTCAATGTGGGAGACACATTGACAATAACCTACATAGAAGAGTGCAATGTGTTTGGGAAATATAATCTAATTATTGACGCGTATTCAATCGATGATACATATCTATCATACGAAAGATTCAATGAAGATAAGCAGAAAGCCAGGATAGGAGTATCGATACTTTTTGGCGTATTTGAGCTGATTTTTATTTTAATTTCTGTTTTTATAATAATTATAAATAAAAAAATTTCTCACTCTAAAAAAAGCATTATAAACTAAATATTACAAAAACCAAGACATATTAAATAATGCAGTCATACTACTTTTAATCTTTCTTATCCCTCTTATACACCTTTTGGTCGCTCTTTAGCAGAAAAGAAGCATCATTTGTCAGTAGACAAAAGGTGCTTCTTTTCAACGAAATAAATCCTCGCAGATTTGTGAAATATTGCTTCGCAATGTGAAATGCCTGCGGGCGTGGGTGGATTTATTTCATTTCATTTGATGCGTCAGCATCAAATTTCACAATTACCGTAGGTCATTATTACGCAAAAAGAGCAGTTTATAAACTGCTCTTTTTCTTTTACCAATCTTTTTTGCAACGCCTTAAAACATTTTAAACCATATATATGTATAAAAAATGAATATTTAACACCTGTCAACTTGTTCGAGTAAAATTTTTCTGCTATAATATTTATGTAATTATACTACTATGAATTCAACTCAATTGGTATACACAGATTATGGTTCAAGTTGACAGAAAACCCGAGATGACAAGAATCTACAAACATCAATTCTGATTAAGGTGATTTATATGGGTATTGATTTAATACTGGGCAATATATTCAGCGTGCTGGCTATGATATCCGACTCTATAAGCTCGTCAAGAAAAACCGCCAAAGGTGTACTAATAGTGCAAACCGTGAGTCAGGTTTTTTATACGGCAAGTACCATTATACTTAAAGGCTACAGCGGTGCAGTACAAAACGCTGTAAGTATCTTTAGAAACTTGGAGGCAATCAGAGAAAAGCCTAACAAAATTATGAAGTGGGTTTGGGTTGCTCTTGGCGTAATTTTGGGTATTTGCTTTAACAACTTAGGTGCAATCGGTTGGTTGCCTGTTATTGGAAATCTCATATATTCACTAGCTGTTTTTTATTTTAAAAACAACGAGCGAGCATTAAAAATGGTATTTGCCTGTATTGTTATAATGTTTGGAATATTTAACTTTGTTATACGCAATTATGTAGGAGTCGGCGCAAATATATTTATATTTGTCTCAACCATAATTTTCTTGATTAGGGACAAAAAATCAGATAATAAAAATAAAAAAAATACATAAATAGGTAGATACAGCATGTATAGCTACTACAACAAAGAGGTTGAATGTGCTTCTGAGGAGGAACTACAAAAAATTCAAACAGAGCGTCTTATTGATATGGTGTATCGTTGCTACAACAATCTTCCACTTTATAAAAAGCGATTTGACGATATGGGATTATCTCCTGATGACATAAAATCATTAGATGACATAAAAAATTACCATTTACATACAAAAACGACCTGCGTGACACCTATCCCTTGGGCATGACAGCAGTACCCAGAGGTGAGCTTGCTCGTGTGCACGCTTCATCAGGCACCACCGGAAAGCAGACAGTTGTTCCGTATACAAAAGAAGACTTGGAGGTTTGGGCACAGTGCTGTGCAAGAGCATTGTGTGCAGCAGGTGGCACTAAGGACGACTTTGTGCATATCAGCTACGGTTACGGACTTTTCACAGGAGGCTTAGGGCTTCATTACGGCGCAGAAATGCTAGGTGCTACTGCTATTCCTGTTTCTTCAGGAAACACAAAGCGTCAGGTGGATATACTTGTTGATTATGAGTCTGATATATTATGTTGTACTCCATCCTATGCGACTTACATAGGAGAAACCGCTAAAAACATGGGCCATAGATACTTCTAAATTGAAGCTACGTGCAGGAATTTTCGGTGCAGAAGCATGGACAGATCAAATGCGTAGTGAAATAGAGGAGCTTCTGCATATAAAGGCATATGATATATACGGTCTTTCTGAGATTTGCGGACCCGGTGTTTCTTTTGAATGTAGCGAGCAATCAGGAATGCATATTAATGAAGACTATTTCTATCCCGAAATAATCGATCCCGACACTGAGGAAGTTCTGCCTTACGGTGAATATGGCGAGCTTGTTTTCACCTGTATAGGAAAAGAGGCGCTTCCTCTTATACGATATCGCACAGGCGACATATGTAAATTAATAAAAGAAAAATGCTCATGCGGAAGAACGCTTATAAAGATGTCTAAAATTAGAGGCAGAAGCGACGATATGCTGATAATAAGAGGAATAAACGTGTTCCCGTCACAGATTGAAAGCGTTCTGCTTTCGTTGGGTAAGGAGCCAAACTATCTTATAGAAGTAGACAGAGTAAAAAATCGAGATATACTCGTTGTAAAGGTAGAGATACCTCGTGACTTTACACCTGATGCAACAAAAGACATTGAGAAAATACAAAAAAATATTGCTCAGGAGATGAAATCCACACTCAATATATCTGCAATAATCAAGCTTGTAGAGCAAAACTCTCTCCCTCGCTCTGAGGGCAAAGCGGTAAGAGTAATTGACCATAGAAATCAAAAATAATAATCAAATTTCTCAAATCGAGTAGGGCGAAATTAATCGCCCTCTCACACCACCCTGCGTGCCGTTCGGCACAGGGCGGTTCAACTCAAATTTAAATATGTGCTACTTTTAAGTAGTAATCATAAATACTGACTAAGCCTCGCTTGGTCAGTATTTCTTTCGAAATTGCTCTTTTAAGAACAGACTTTTGTGCTACAAATTGGTAATGATTTCCCCAATTTGCCACCTTGTGTGCTATCCATTTTGGAACGCCAAGTTTTAAAAGTCCCCATTCCCTTTTAGAGGCTACTTTCCACTGTTTCCAAATTATCACCCTTATCATTGTCCTCAAATGTTCGTCTATGCTTTTAAGTTTTTGCTTCATTGAGCCTATTCTGAAATAGTTAATCCAGCCTCTCGTTACCTCATTTATCTTCTTAATGCGGTATGTGAGGTCTACGCTCCAACTTCTTTTGCACAGTTGTTTGAGTTTTCTTTTGAACTTTTCAACTGAACTCTCGTGAGGTCTTGCTTTCCACTCGCCTTTATCATTCCAAAAGCCGAAGCCAAGATATTTAAGTTTACTCG
>JAQXOB010000048.1 GCA_029098305.1 Clostridia bacterium | reverse complement strand
TCCGACAAAGGTGCGAATTTATGAGGGCAAACTTAAATCATAGCAACCACCTCCTTCAAGTGTAAATTGTGCCATTTCTTTATGAGAAAGACATATACTTTTGAGATAGTTTATTCAGGGAGATAGTATATATCTTTTTCGGTAAGTTAGCTTGTAATTAGGGGTTGGAGTGTGAGAAAGGGGAACGAAAAAATTGTACTCCTGCTACCTTGTATCACGCTCTGCACGTTTTCGCAAAAAATTGTTGTAATGCTCCAACGCCTTGCAAACAAAATCCTCCGTCTGACTGAGTGGGACATTCTTGGGAATGAGTTGTCGCACACGATCACCACGAAGGACTATCTTATCACGCTGATTCGGTTTTTGTTCGGACATAATGGCTTGGATTGCTTCAGGTGTGAGTTTACCTTCCTCAAACATTTTTCGCATACGGATTGTTTGATCGTGGGAAGGGGTACAGTCATTCAAGTCGATTTCTTCTACCACATCTCGTTGACAATCTTCGTCAAGATATGACAACTCAACAGCAGGCTTCAATGCCATTTGCAGAGAGCCTTTATCTTTAAGTACAGAATTATCTACCATATCAAGCAATTCAGGAATTAGATTGGTTAAGCGAATATATCTTCGGACTGTTTCGCCGCTTTTGTCTGCGACTGTATCTCTGCTTTTCTTTCCGTCCGACTTGTGCAACTCGGTTGCACAAGTTAAGTCGCTTCGTTTTCCTTGTCGTGCCATAGCTTCAAGCCGCATCTTGTATGCAAAAGCTCTCTCAGAGGGAAGCTGCTGTGTTCGTTGGTAGTTACTTTCCACCATCAAAATAATTGCTTCATCTCTTGTCAGTCCAACAACCTCGCATCTCAGCGTTTCAAAGCCTGCAATCTCACACGCTCTCTTTCGTCTATGACCTGAAATGAGTTCATATCTGCCATCTTCCTTTTGCCTTACCATTGCGGGGGTTATGACACCACGCTCTTTGATACTTTCAACAAGCCGATCCATATCCTCATCATCCTGAACTCTATAAGGGTGGTCAGGGAAATCATCAATCAGCTCTAAGGGAATATCTCGGATTTTGGCGAGCTTTTCATCATCTCTCATTTCCTGAGTCGAGAAAATATCATCGAACTTAGGCAGAGTGAAGTCGCTCTTTCTTCCTGCCATCAGCTAACACCTCCTTTGAAAATTCGGTGTAGGCTTTAGACACCGTGCTATTGGGTTCATAGGCATAAATGCTTTTGCCTTTGGAACTAACCTCTGCCGCTTTGATCGCAATGGGAATGTGGGTGTTATATATTTTGATATAACTACCGAAGTTCTCACGCAAAGCATCTATGGTGCTTTTGGCAAGGTTCGTTCTGTTGTCTACAAGAGTTAAGAGAATACCGTCTATTCTGAGTTTTGGATTGATATGCTTCTTTACCTTTGTAATGGTTCTCATCAACTGTGTCATACACTTTGCCGGAAGGTAATGTGCCTGAACGGGAATGATTACGCTATCTGCCGCTGATAAAGCATTGAGAGTCATCATACCGAGCGAAGGTGAGCAGTCGATAATTATATAATCGTAATTGTGCTTTACTTCGTTCAGGTAGTTTCTCAAAATGGCTTCACGATTCATTGCGGTTACAAGATTAATTTCAAAGTCAAACAAGTCGCTGTTAGAGGGGATAAGGTCAACACCTTCTTTGTGACGTAGAATACCTTTCATTGGCTCTTTGCATTTGTCCTGCATAACTTCAACCATTTTGTCCGATAATGCAATGGGTAGATTGTCCGTATCTTGCCATCCAAGACAAGTTGTGAGGTCGCCCTGCGGATCGGCATCTACAAGGAGTACCTTTTTACCTTGCATTGCCAAGCCTACGCCTAGGTTGACTGTGGTGGTTGTTTTACCGACACCGCCTTTTTGATTACATATAGCAATCGTGTTACAGTGGGGCATTTCGCTTTTCTCCTTTCTTTAGAATTAGCATCTTAAAATAAGGTGCTATGTATCAACACAGTATTTGTTCTCAACGCCCCCTGTGAAAGCAATGGCTTGTGCGGGAAACATATAGGTTACAGTCTGCTTAACTGTATCATAGGAATTTCACCTCTGCCGGGTATTCCGCCAGCTCCGTAGAGAAGTATCATTATCATTTTGCTGTCGTCGCCATATCAGGAGCAACCTGATACTTATAACGGGGATTCTCGCTCTTTCCATATATGGAAGTCTTGGCGTACCCGTCAAGGTGGCTAAGCGTCAAAAATAAAGTCCTATATGCCTGTATATTCAATTTTCAATGTGCGTGAAGAAGTCATCCTAAACGGAGTCAGGAAAATAACCCCTTCATTTGTTTCCACTGGGAGATGGCAAATGCACACCCTAATCTTAAAAATTTTTGAAAAAAATAAAAAAGCCGCCTACTCCAAACGGAATAGACGGCTTCATAGCTCTGAGTATTAGATTGTTTTTATAATAAAGGTACGCTGCTTTGCTTTGGTTATTTTGGTTATTACCTCGTCAACCAAGTCGGTATATCTACCTTGCTCAATAAGTTTATTTCTCTTGTTAATCAAGGAGTGAAGTATATTGACTCTTTCTTGGTCGGTTAGATTTATGTAATAGTATCTGCTTTTCATTTGCAATTCCTCCTTTGCTATTATTATATAAGGAAGGGGGCGTATTCTCAAATGTGCAAAAAAATAAGGCTCTAACCAATTAAGGTTAAAGCCTTATAATGAAAACTATATGTGTTTACGACAGCGGTTTGTCGTAAGGTTCGAGAAGGGTTCAAAAATTCATTTGTCGTAAATTTGTCGTAAACCCTCTGACGTGTTTCATTTTTGGATTAACAAAACGCCGCAAACGCTGTCAAAACCTGATTTTCGTAGATTTTTAGTCTGCGAGGGGCTTCATCGTCGGGAACAGCAAGACATCTCTTATAGATGCGCTGTCAGTGAGCAACATAACAAGTCTGTCTACACCAAATCCCAAACCACCTGTAGGAGGCATACCATATTCAAGTGCAGTTACGTAGTCATAGTCTACCTCAGAGTTGCAGTTAGGATCAGCAGCTTTTTTGAGAGCAACCTGATGCTCAAAACGCTCTTTCTGATCGATTGGGTCATTTAGTTCGCTAAATGCATTACCAAACTCTGTTGCATTTATAAAATATTCAAAACGTTCTGTAAATGCCGGATCATATGGTTTACGCTTTGCAAGTGGACTGTTTTCAACAGGATAATCGTATATAAATGTAGGCTGAATGAGATTTTCTTCGACAAAAGCATCAAAGAATTCTACAAGTACAGTTCCCTTTGTAGCATCCTTAGGAACCTCTACATGATGTTCAGCTGCGCACTTACGTGCATCTTCATCTGTTTTCCAATCATTATAATCACAGCCGGAGTATTTTTTAACAGCCTCAACCATTGTAAGTCTTTCCCAATGGCCCATATCAATTTCTTTTCCTTGATATGTTATCACCTTGCTACCACAAATCTTCTCTGCAAGCATAGTATATAGCTCTTCTACAAGATCCATCATGCCATGGAAGTCTGTGAAAGCTTCGTATAATTCGATGGTGGTGAATTCCGGATTATGTTTAGTGTCCATGCCTTCATTTCTGAATATTCTGCCAACCTCATATACCTTATGCATACCGCCGACGATAAGACGCTTCAAATACAACTCTGTCTCAATTCTAAGATACATATCAATATCCAAGGTATTGTGATGTGTCTTAAAAGGACGAGCAGAAGCACCAATCTCGATAGGCAAGAGGATAGGTGTATCAACCTCAAGATATCCTTTTGAGTCAAGATAATGGCGTATTTCAGTCAATATTTGAGAACGCTTTATAAATGTATCTCTAACCTCAGGATTAACAATCAGGTCAACATAACGCTGACGATATCGTGTGTCAGTATCTTTCAATCCATGGAATTTTTCCGGCAAAGGAAGAAGTGACTTCGCCAAGAGTTCAATATGTTGTACATGTATAGATATCTCACCGGTCTTTGTTTTGAACACAAAGCCTTTGATTCCAATTATATCGCCGATGTCCCATTTTTTAAAACCGGCATAGTTTTCTTCACCTACATCATCACGACGAACATAAAGCTGGATATCTCCATCTCCATCTCTAAATCCAACAAAGCTTGCTTTACCCATGATTCTACGACTCATGATTCTACCACCGATAGAAACAACCTTGCCTTCATATTTTTCAAAATTCGCTTTTATGTCTACAGATGAAGCATCTACTTCGTATTTTGTCTTTTCAAAAGGATCAAATCCATTTTCACGCATTGTAGAGAGCTTGTCTCTTCTTATTTGTAATATTTCGCTCAGTTCTTGCTCTTCTGATGCTATAATGTTATTATTATCACTCATTTAACAATTACCCTTCCTTATTTTATAAAACAATTAAGCTAAAAGCTTTTTTATTTCATATTCTACGATGCCAATAGGGGTTTCAACCTCTACTACATCTCCTACTTTTGCACCCAAAAGAGACTTTCCAACAGGGGATTCGTCAGAAATCTTTCCTTCCAGTGGGTCAGCTTCGTTTGAACCAACTATATAGTATTCGCATTCTTCATTTTCACTTCTATCAAAAACAACTACCTTAGAGCCTACGTGAACTTGCTCCTTGCTTATAGATGAGCTGTCGATTATTTTTGCATTTTTAAGAGTAGCATCTATTTCAGCAATTCTTGCTTCCAAAACGGCCTGCTCGTTTTTTGCATCATCATATTCGCTGTTTTCAGAAAGATCACCATAGGAGAGAGCAACCTTGATTTTCTCAGCAATCTCTTTTCTTTTGACGGTTTTTAATTCGTCTAGCTCATTTTCTAATTTTTTTAGACCTTCTTCTGTGAGTAAGAATTGTTTTTGCATAAATATCACCTTTTCATTTAAAAATAATTATTGTTATTAAAAATACACGTATCCACATTATAATAAATAAATTACTATGTGTCAAGTTTTTAGGACTGATTATCACGTCAATCTAATTTAGCAATAATTCTGTAATCAAAATTACAGCAATAAAATTACTAAGAAAGTCAGAGAGATTATTAATATCGAACAGATTGCGCTTCAAAATACCGCTGATAGGCTTGCGAGGCTCATAGCGGTT
>JAQXOB010000047.1 GCA_029098305.1 Clostridia bacterium | reverse complement strand
CTTGCTTTTTTCTTGCTTCTTGTGTTAAAATGTTCATGAGAAGTACTTCTTTCTTGGTTAATGGTTTTTAGCAATTTCATTATACCATATTTTGAAGTTACTTCTCTTTTTTATTGGGTCACATCATTTTATCACATACATTTTTAAAAATTAGATTATACCCAAAAACGAAGTAAAATAATATTACCCGACGCTAAGTTCAAGCTTCGGGTAAGGCATTATCTGTTACCATTAAAAAAGTTTACAATATTCTGATACCATTCTACAATTTTAAATTTATATTCGTATTTCACACCGCCTTTTATAAGCTCATTTTGCCCTTCAGTGTATATTTTGTCAGATTTGTTCTCTGCTGATGGCAAGCATAGCTGAGGAAACATGACGCACCACCAGTTATGCCCATTGCCACTGCCTATTACGATTCTTAGTGCATCATAGTAGCCTGCAGGTAGGGTAAAATTTTCATAAACCCTTGTGGTGAAATACATATTTGTAATCTGCATATTCACGGCATAGTCATATCCCTTTGATTGTATGAACTTTTGTGAAAAACACGATATTTCGGCCATCTTTTTTTTCACAAGCCTTTCGGCATTATGTGAGGTGTCAGCACTTTGAAACATATTTTCCGTGTATTTTAGCACAGCATCTCTTAGCTGAAGCTTGAGTGCTTGATCTTCTTCGCTATCAGAGTTTGCAAGAATATGTAGTCTGAAAGTGTTTTTTTCTATCCCAAGACACTCGCCATACAAGCTAAGCGATTGAATAATCAGTGTAAATATAAATGCGCAAGCCAGCGATTTTATTAGTCTATCTGTCTTTTTCAAAAAATCAGCTCCACTATGTAATTTTTTATAATCACATAATGGGCTGATTTTCTTAGATTTATTCATTAATTACTATTTCACAACCGGATTTTATAGGTATGCATAAAAAAATGTTGTTATATCTGCCTTTAAGCTCATCAAAAGCTCTCGTAGCAACAGCCTTATTGTCAAAAAGTCCAAACACGCTAGGTCCGCTTCCGCTCATACAAGCGTTCCTTGCACCGACTCTTTTTAGTGCCTCCACAATTTCCTCGACTTCATCAATTTTTAAAATCTGCTGAAAATCGTTGTGGAGAGCATCACACACACCGTCAAAACTTTCCTTGTTTATTGCAGATATCATTTTAATGCTGGCTCTGGGATAAAATTCTGTGCGAGCATCCGATTTTTGATATGCCTCTTTTGTAGAAACATTTATCTCAGGCTTGATCAGAATGATATGACACTGTGGCATATCGTTTATCTTTTCGAGTGTTGTGCCAATGCCTGTGGCATACGCTGTGGCACCATTAAAGCAAAACGGCACATCTGCTCCAAGCTTTGCTCCTATAATCATCAGCTCATCTAACATTAATGGTTCGCCATAGGCAAAATTAAGCCCCAATAATGCAGCTGCGCAGTCGGTGCTGCCGCCTGCGAGCCCAGCCTGCATGGGTATATGCTTTTCTATGTCTATATGCACTCCACCAAAAAGCTCCGGATTCATCTCAAAAAATCCTACCGCCGCCTTATGCACAAGGTTGCTTTCATCAAGAGGCACACCCTGCACATTACTGCTTATAGTTATGTCACTACTATCATTTGGTGTGACAGTGATAATATCGTATAGATCCACCGCCTGCATAATCATATCCACATTGTGATAGCCATCGGTGCGCTTTTCTTCTATGTTAAGGGTGAGGTTAATTTTAGCAGGCGCCTTCACCTGCACGCTTTTTTTGTTCATCTTTTTAAGTCAGCCTCCTAAAAAAACAAAGTCTTAAAGTCGCTTTGGTATAAAACACGACATTTAAGACTTTATAGTTTTATATTATTTCTTTTTAAAGCCGTCTTTTAACGATACGCTTCTGTTATAAACGAGGTGATCAGGTGTGCTGTGCTTGCTGTCACGGCAGAAATATCCTAATCTCATAAACTGATATGATGTAACATCATCATCACGCATAGATTTCTCTACCTTACAGTTTTTGATTACTACGAGTGACTCATCATTGAGATAATCAAGGAAGTCTTTATCACCTGTGTCTGGGTCCGGCACTGTAAACAGATTGTTATACAATCTCACTTCTGCGTCAAGACAGTTTTTGGCATCTACCCAGTGAACTGTTCCTCTTACCTTTCTGCCGTCAGGTGTGTTTCCGCCTCTTGTTTCAGGGTCATACTCAGCATAAACCTCAACAACTTTTCCGTTTTCATCTTTTTTGAAGCCTGTGCATTTTACAACATATGTTGTTTTTAGTCTAACCTCATTTCCAACATAAAAACGGTGATAACCCTTAATAGGCTCTTCCATAAAGTCGTCGGCTTCGATATAGCTTTCTCTGGAGAAAGTTACAGTGCGAGTGCCGTCTTCGGGTCTGTTTGGATTGTTCTCTACCTCAAATTCCTCTGTGAGGTCTTCAGGATAGTTGGTAAGAATAAGCTTGATTGGGTTTATTACAGCCATTGTTCTTTTTGCGTTATCGTTGAGGTCCTCACGCAGACAGTGCTCCAAAAAGCTGTATTCTACAATGCTGTTTACCTTAGAAACGCCGATTCTCTCGCAGAAGTTGCGAATAGAAGTTGGTGTGTAGCCACGTCTTCTAAGTCCGCAAAGAGTAGGCATTCTAGGATCGTCCCAACCATCTACATAGCCTTCCTCCACAAGCTTTCTCAGCTTTCTCTTACTCATTACAGTGTTGTTTATGCCAAGTCTGGCAAACTCTATCTGTCGTGGTCTTGATGGCAATGTTACATTGTTTACTACCCAATCATAAAGTGGACGGTGGTCCTCAAACTCTAGTGAACAGAGAGAGTGAGTGATACACTCCATAGCATCTTCGATAGGATGAGCAAAGTCATACATAGGATATATGCACCACTTGTCACCTGTGCGGTGATGCCTGATTCTGTTGATTCTGTAGATTACAGGATCACGCATATTAAAGTTGCCTGAATTGAGGTCTATTTTTGCACGGAGAGTCATTTTTCCGTCTTCAAATTCACCGTTTTTCATTCTTTCGAAGAGGTCTAGGCTCTCTTCCATTGGTCTATCACGATATGGACTAACAGCAGGATGAGAGAGGTCGCCTCTGTTTAAGCGCATTTCCTCAGGGCTAAGCTCGCACACATATGCAAGACCTTTTTTTATCAGCTCTACAGCACATTCATACATCTTATCAAAATATTCTGATGCAAAATAAAATCTGTCATCCCAAGTGAAGCCAAGCCATTTGATATCTTCTTTGATAGCATCCACATATTCCACGTCTTCTTTAGTTGGGTTGGTATCGTCCATGCGCAGATTGCATATGCCGTTAAACTTTTCTGCTATGCCAAAATCTATGCAGATAGCCTTTGCATGACCAATGTGGAGATATCCGTTTGGCTCAGGCGGAAAACGTGTATGCACCTGTTGTCCTGCTACTCTGCCACCCTCAGCGATATCTTCTTTTACAAAATCTTCTATAAAATTGCTGAAAATTTCATCTGCCATATTTTATCATTCCTTTTTAATTATTATCCTAATTTTGCAAGACCTGCTTCCAGTCTTTTGAGTGACTCATCTCTTCCGAGAATATCAAGTATTTCAACAGCGCCACCAGGTGTTACAGTTTTGCCCGAAACAGCTATTCTTGCAGGCCACATCACTGTGCCGTTTTTGAGCTCGTATTTCTCTGCAAGCTTCATAAAGCAGTCGTGAATAGTCTCGCTATCCCAGCTCTCCAAAGCTCTGAGTGCCTCTGTAACGTTGCCGAGAATTACAGGTGCATTTTCGAGTGTGGTTTTGCTCTTTTTGTTTACAAAAAGCTCTATGTCATAATCCGGTATGTTTGCAAAAAACTCTACCATCTCAGGTATCTCTGTAAGCTTAGATACTCTCTTTTGCAGTATAGACGCAAGCTTTACTTTATCAAGGTTGCCACAGCCTGCCTGCTCAAAGTAAGGAGCGCATAGCTCTGCGAATTTTTCAAGCTCCATATTTTTGATGTATTCTGAGTTAAACCATGCCAGCTTGTCATAGTCAAATATAGATGGTGACTTACTTATGCCACCTATAAAGAAAGCCTTTTCAAGCTCTTCTATTGTAAATATCTCTTGGTTGTCTTTAGGACACCAGCCAAGCAGAGCAATGTAGTTTATAATAGCCTCCGGCAGATAGCCTTCTTTAACTAGGTCTTCAAAACCTGTGGAGCCATGTCTTTTAGAAAGCTTAGAAACCGTACCCTCTGCATCTTTTCCCATGATAAGTGGAAGATGGATATAAGTGGGTATTTCCCATCCGAATGCTTCATAAAGAAGATTATATTTTGGAGTGGAGGAGAGATACTCGCATCCTCTTACCACGTGAGTTATGCCCATTGTGTGGTCGTCAATAACATTTGCAAAGTTATAGGTAGGGTAGCCGTCTTCTTTTATCAGGATTTGGTCCTGTAACTCTTTATTGTCTACTGTGATTGTGCCAAACACAGAATCTGTGAAAGATGTTTCGCCATCTATTGGCATCTTTTGGCGAATAACATATGGTGTGCCGGCATCGAGCAACTTCTGAATTTCTTCTTCAGAGAGATCACGGCACTTTCTATCATATCCACCGGCAGCAAACTCCTCACTCTCACGAAGCTGTTCGAGTCTTTCTTTGCTGCAGAAGCAACGATAAGCCTTGCCATCCTCAATTAGCTTCATAGCATATGGCAAATACATATCTTTGCGCTCACTCTGCACATATGGCCCAAAGTCACCGCCGATATCAGGACCTTCATCATGCTTTAATCCTGCTTGGCTAAGAGTGTTATAGATGATATCCACAGCACCATCGACATATCTCTCACGGTCAGTGTCTTCTATTCTCAAAATAAACTTTCCGCCTTGTGATTTTGCGGTAAGGTATTCGTATAATGCTGTTCTAAGGTTTCCTACGTGCATAAAGCCTGTTGGGCTTGGTGCATATCTGGTTCTTACTGTTTTTTCGCTCATACTTTTGATGCGCTAAGAACGCATCTTTCCTCCTTTGCTTTTTTATACATACCTATTTATTATACCAAAAAGTTGCATATTTTCAATATATTTAGTAAAATATATTTGTGTATGCGAGAAAAAATAAATTTTTACAGATTTTAGCACATAAATAATACCTGATTTGGCAAAATAATAAGAAAAATAAATATTTTTTCGTCATTTTTCACTTTTTACTATTGACAAAACTATATCTTTAGTAGTATAATCAGCAAAGCAGTTTTGCAATTAAACCCCTGCCGTACGGCGGATGGGAGGGAAATTATAATGGCTGAAGTAAAAGTTAAAGACAACGAGTCTCTTGAAAGTGCTTTGAGAAGATTTAAAAGACAGTATGCAAGAGAAGGCGTTATTGCAGAAGTTCGCAAAAGACAAGCTTATGAGAAGCCTTCTGTAAAGCGTAAAAAGAAGTCTGAAGCAGCTCGTAAGAGAAAATTTAAATAATCGACTTCTTATCTATTCGGATTGATTTGGATTAAAAGGGAGCAGTGCAAGATCGCATACGGTTTTGTGTTGCTCCTTTTGAACTTTATGCAGTCCGTATCACCAATCGAAGCTAAAAAAGGAATGACACAATGCTTTTTCGCTCGTATTGTTATTTTAGTAAGGTTACAGATATCACGCCCGATATTCTTCGCAAAATGAATATAGACACTTTATTTCTCGATATCGATAACACTATCAAAAGGTTTTCGGATGATAACGTGAGCGGGGATGTGATGTTGTGGCTGGATGATATCAAAAGCAATGGATTTAAAATTATCTTGTGTTCAAACAATTATAAAAAGAATGTAGAGCCATTTGCAAAGCGTGTGGATATTGACTTTGTGCATATGTGCCTCAAGCCATCGCCATTTGGCTATACCAGAGCGCTCATAAAGTCGAAGTCAAAAAGAAAGAATGTTCTTGTGTGCGGTGATCAGATTTTCACCGATATACTCGGTGCTAATATCAGCTTTTTAAAATCAGCTTTGATAGAGCCTATAGACACATCTAACGAGGCGGGTACAGTAGGATTTAGAAGACGACTTTTCAAACGCTTTCATGATAAAAATATGAGCCGAAGTAATCCTTTTTAATGTAATTGCAATGTTGTATTTTGATCGGAGGATTGAAATTTATGATAAATAAAATAAAAAAGCTACAAAACAGTTTGGCAGATGGCAGTGCATACCTGATTATATCAGAATTGCACAACTTTTATCTCACGGGATTTAAATCTACTGATGGTGCATTGCTAATTGATAAAAACAATGCCTATCTGTTGGTAGATTCCAGATATATAGAGGCTTGCGAGCTTGCTGTAAAGCACTGCAAGGTGGTGTGCTTCTCAAAGCTTTTTGAAAGCATAAATGAAATAATAAAGTCAGATAATATTACTACTGTTTATTTTGAGCAGGATAATCTCTGCGTGAGTGCATCAAATGCATTTTGTGCAAAGCTGGAGGAAACAGGAGTAAAGGCTGTGTCGGATAATACTCTCGACAAGCTTTTGTCTGAGCTAAGACTAATCAAAGACGAAAACGAAAAATTAAAAATACAAAAAGCACAAGAAATCTCAGAGGAAGCCATGCTCAAAACTCTCGAAAAGCTCCACAAAGGCATGACAGAGCGTGAGTTTGCACTGGAGCTTGAATATGAGATGAAAAAGCTAGGTGCATCTGAGGTGTCTTTTGATTTAATTACAATCAGTGGCAAAAAGACATCAATGCCACATGGCGAGCCTGACGAAAGCGTGATAGAGAATAACTCATTTTTCACAATGGACATAGGTGCTGTGTATGATGGATATCACAGTGATATGACACGCACAGTAGCTATCGGCGAAGTAAACCAAAAAATGTGTGATATATATAGTATTGTATTAGAGGCACAGCTCACAGCGCTTGAAATGGTAAAGGCCGGCGTAAAGTGCAGTGATATAGACAAAGCCGCACGTGATATTATCACCGAGGCAGGCTATGGCGATTATTTCCGTCATTCCACAGGCCATGGTGTAGGCATTGAAATCCACGAGAAGCCGGGTGTGTCACCATCGTGCGACACTGTTCTCGAAGAGGGCATGGTGATCACAATCGAGCCGGGAATCTATCTACCGGGCGAGTTTGGCGTGAGAATAGAGGATATAGTGCTTGTTACAAAGGACGGCTACCACAATTTCGCAAAGCTACCAAAAGAATTGCTTGGTTACGAATTATCCGATAAATAATAGCAGTAGATTTGCATTATTAGGCAAAAGGACTTTTTCTTTGCATATCTGATTTTACAGCGGATGTGACAGCGAGGAGGAATATAAATGTTTGTTGACATAGCAAAAATTAAGATAAAAGCCGGTGATGGTGGCGACGGAGCAGTGTCGTTTCACCGTGAAAAATATGTGGCATCAGGTGGCCCTGATGGTGGTGACGGAGGCAAAGGCGGAAACATAGTTTTCGTGGCAGACTCCAACATCTCCACACTGGCTGATTTTAGATACAAAAGAAAATATGTTGCACCAAATGGTGAAAATGGTAAGGCTGCTCGCTGCACAGGAAAAAGTGCAAAAGACCTTGTGATACACGTGCCGATTGGTACTATCATCAAAGAAACCGAAACCGGCAGATTGATGGCAGATATCTCAGGCAAAGAGCCTGTAATAGTCGCACGAGGAGGCAAAGGTGGCTGGGGTAACACTCACTTTTCCACATCCACAAGGCAGACACCTAGGTTCTCAAAGCCGGGTATGCCAGGTGAGGAATTTGACGTTACTCTAGAGCTAAAGCTTTTAGCAGATGTGGGACTTGTTGGATTCCCTAATGTGGGCAAATCAACACTCGTTTCTGTTGTGAGTGAGGCAAAGCCAGTTATCGCTAACTACCATTTTACTACTATCACACCTAACCTTGGTGTAGTTAATATGGGAGAGGGTAATTCGTTTGTAATTGCCGATATACCGGGACTCATCGAGGGCGCATGGCAAGGCGTTGGATTAGGACATCAATTCCTTCGTCATGTGGATAGATGCAGAATGTTAGTGCATATAGTAGATATATCAGGCAGTGAGGGCAGAGATCCTATTGAAGATTTTAATATAATCAACAACGAGTTGGCAAAGTTTAACGAAGAACTAAGCAAACGCCCAATGCTTGTGGCAGGTAATAAGTGCGATCTTGCCACTGATGAGCAGATAGAGAATTTCAAAAATTATGTAGAAAGCAAAGGCTATCACTTCTTCCCGATAATGGCGGCTATAAGATATGATGTAGACCCATTGCTTAACAAAATAGTCGAGATGCTATCAAAGCTTCCTCCAATCAAGCAATATGAGCCTGATCCTGAGCCTGTTGTGATTCCGGATAGAACCGAAAAATATGCAGTTAAGATCACAAACAACGATAATGTTTATTTCGTTGAGGGTGAATGGTTGCTCAAGATAATGAAATCTGTCAATTTTGATGATTATGAGTCAATGCAGTATTTCCAGAGAATGCTTATCACCGGCGGCGTCATAGATGAGCTACGCAGAAGAGGCTGTGGCGAGGGTGACACGGTGGTAATATACGATATAGAATTTGACTTCGTAGAATAATCCGTCATAGAAAGGAAAGGATATTGCACTTTGAATTTTTCGGGGTGCAATGCCTATACATATCGCATATGGAAAGATTGCTTAATTTGCCCTGCAATGTGCGTGAATACAGCCCGCTAAATCTTGCTTTTATTGGCGATAGCGTGTTTGAGTTGCTTGTAAGGGAAGAGCTGGTGTGTGCCGGTAATCGTCCGGTGGCAGAGCTAAACAAAGAAAAAATATCAAGAGTGTGCTGTAAGGCACAGGCAGAGATGCTCCACGTTATAGAGAATATTTTGACCGAAGACGAAATGAAAGTGTATAAATGTGGACGTAACGCCCATGTGAAGGCTCCTAAAAATGCCTCAAACGCTGATTATCACAGCGCAACGGGTTTGGAGGCACTGTTTGGGTATCTTTATCTGCAAAATAATATTGAGAGAATACGTGAGCTGTATTCTTACTCCAAAAATAATGATGGTGAGACTGATGAGTAAATTAAAACAGAATAAAACGCCTAAAACTCCATTAACGATAAAAACTGTGTTTAGTTTTTTTAAGGAAGTTGGATTGTTGACGATAGGCTCGTTGCTTTATTCGATATCAATCGCAATATTTATTGATCCTAACAATATGGCGCCGGGCGGAGTGACAGGTATATCTATATTAGTAAACAAGCTTTTCCCTGTGCTTAGCACCGGTACTCTTGTGCTTATATTTAACCTGCCTTTGCTTATTTGGGCAACTATCGGGTTGGGATTTAAGTTTTTGGCAAAGACCATATATGCCACATTGGTTACTTCGGTTGCGATTACGATTTTTGAAAATCCGGCTGTCATACCCGTCGAGTGGTATTACAAGCAAGATCCACTTCTTGCGGCATTGTTTGGCGGTGTAATTGGTGGCGCAGGTCTTGCGCTGGTGCTCACGAGGAACGCCACCACCGGTGGTACAGACATTGTGGCACGAATGGTAAACAAATCGTTTCCGCATTTTTCTATAGGAAAGCTGTTGATGGCTGTGGATGGCTTTGTGGTGCTTGCATCGGCTTTTGTATTTCACAGTGTAGAGAGCCCTATGTATGCTATAATCGTGCTATTTATCTATACAAAGATGATAGATGCTATAATGTATATAACCGATTCGGGCACAGGAAAGATTATGTTTATAGTCACAAAACAGGAGTATGAAAACAGCATAAAAACAGAAATTTTCAAAAAGATAGACCGCAGTGTGACTGTGTTTGAATCTAGAGGTGGATATAGCAATGCTGATATGATCACTCTGATGTGCGCTGTTAAGCCTAATCAGGTGAACACTGTATATAAGATAGTAAACAGTGTGGATAGCAGGGCTTTCACAGTGGTTTCTGATGCACATGAGGTCACAGGCGAGGGCTGGCGTGAATGGAGTCAGCGTCTAGATTGATGATTTGATGTATATAATTTAATAAAAATGTACGAAGTTTTGACGGAGGGAGAGAAAAGGTAAAAATCCTGCAAAAAAGCAGATTTTCTCTCCCTCAGTCTCGTTTCGCTCGATAGGCTCCCCTGTGAAAGGGGAGCTGTCAGCAACGCTGACTGAGGGGTTGTTTTTATGATATATTTACTCTACAATCCCTCCGTCTTTTGCTTCGCAAAATCCACCTCCCTTTACACAAGGGAGGCTGAGGAAGTTTTGACGGAGGGAGAGAAAAGCTAAAAATCCTGCAAAAAAGCAGTTTTTCTCTCTCTCTCAGTCTCGTTTCACTCGACCGGCTCCCTCGTCAGAGGGAGCTGTTTTTGATAAGAATGAGTCAAAAAAGTATAACTTATAACGAAAATATGCCTAATAAAAAAACAATCAATTTGTGCAAAACGTAGAAAAAATAATTCTACATATGATAATCTTGCTATTTTATGAATGATTTTGTATAATGACCATAGTAATACTGTGCTTAATAGCATAAATGGCGTATTTTCTCACTTTAGGCGCAGTTGACCAATGTAAAGGAGGGCAGCTTTAAATATAATCATTAGCAAATATCCTTAAAAATTTATCTAATTAATTTTAGAAAGGAAGATGTATATGAAAAAGAAGATTTTGGCTCTTGTTCTTACAATGTCATTGTTGCTCACAAGCGTTTGTATCGGCGTATCCGGTGCAGAAGTAGCTGACAAAGACCTCAATGATGTTCAAACAACTGCCGACGGTTCTGAAAGAGGAGGAACCGCTGATCGAAAAGACACCGAAAACGATGTTGTACGCATTGAAGAATATGCAGAATGGTTAAACTTGGAGCGTACAAAAGCAAGAGTAGATTTTTACATAGCTCCAAAGAACGCTTCTCCTACAGTACTTGATTTACCGGTTGATGTTGTTTTTATAGCCGATATTTCAGACTCAATGGAAGGCGATCGTCTTGCACAGGAAAAAGCTGGTATCAAAGCAACAGCTCAAGATATTATCAATCGTAATAATGGTTCAAGAGTTGCTCTTGTACAGTTTGGTTCTACTGCAAGTTCTCTTTGTGATTTCACAAATGATTTGGCTGCATTTAATGCTTCCGTTGATGCAATGTCAGTTGACGGTCTCACCAACTATGGTGCCGGCTTTATGGAAGCAAAGAAGCTTATTGATGCACGTACTAATACAACTAATGCTATTCGTGTAGCATTTATCAGTGATGGTCTCCCAACAGCAGGTACTGCAACAGCAAAGAGCGTTAAATCTGCAATTAACGCAATGGGCGGTAAGGTATACGGCTTACAGTATATGCTAGGATCTGCTTTCTCTGCTGATTTTAGAGCAGTAGTAGATAAAATTTCTTTACTTGATTCTGTAGAGGGATTCGCAGAAAAGCTTCGTGCTCTTATGGTTGAGTACGATCCTGATTCTTGCCTCAATAATGTTGTACTTACAGACATAGTATCCTCTGATTTCTATGTTACAAATATTTCTAATGTGTCAGTAACTTCAGGTTACGTATCAGAGTCTGGAAATACATTAAAATGGACTATAGGCGATTTGACAGGTTCAGAAATGTTTTCTGCAGAGTTAACCTTTGCACATAGTGATTCAACTGAGGGTGATTTCCCAACAAACAACGGAAAAGCTGTTCTCTCTTATACAGGCGGTTCACTTGGAGTAGACTCTCCTGTATTAGACAGATATAGATACAATGTTACATATACAGTTGACGCAGGATGCGGAGAAGCACCGGTTGATAGCAAGGGCTATATGCCAGGTGAAACAGTAACTTTGCTTGACATTGCAGAGGATAATCCTTCAGACGATGTTATTTTCAGACGTTGGGATTGTACTAGAAGCGATTATTTCCCTGAATATCCAGGACAAACATTTAAAATGCCACCAGTGGATCTAGAATTCAAGTCTTACTTCTGCACAGTACCTAATGTAGAGTTAGAAGCAAAGGCAACTAATCCTCTAGCATCAGGTTGGCTTCCAATTGGCGATACTAAGTTTGACTATAAATTGGAAGGTAGCGATACTCTATATATAAGAAACAGAGTGACTGACACTTGGGCTACATTTGCTGATTCTGAGGTAAACACATTAAAGAACTTGCATACTGCAGGAACAATTGATCTTGCACAACTTACAACAATTCAGTTCTTTGGAAAAATTCAAGAAATTGATATGTGCTTGTTCAGGACTAACGAGATAGATTATGTGGAGCATCTCGATTTATCAGAAGTTGAGGTTCTTCCAGAAGGACAAACCATTTATGGAAGCAGTTTTGCTCTATATTGTGGTAAAGGATCTATACCAATATCATATACCACAAAAGTTTTTAAGGGTCTTAGATATCTTAAATCATGTGAGCTTCCTGCTTCATTAACCAAAATGTGGAAACCAAATTCTTCTAAATACTATGTGCCTTTCGCTGGATGTTCTTCTCTCGAAACTATGGATCTTTCGAATATTACAGGAGTAACCTCATCCTTGAATAAAGGTTTGTTTGCAGAGTGTACTTCATTGACCTCTGTAACATTTAATGAGGATGTAGGTTATATAGGTGATTATTGGTTTACTTTTTGCTCATCATTGACCTCAATTCCAAATGCAGATAAAGTTACATCTGTTGAAATTTCTGCATTTAGATCATGTACAAGTTTAACTTCAGCAATACTTCCAAATTGTACAAGAGTTAGAATATCAGCATTTGAAAGTTGTTCGAAGTTAGCAACTTTAAATGCTCCGAGCTTAACTACTATTGAGGCTAAAGCATTTAAAAATTGTAATCTTAGCACTGCTATAGTTTCCAGTAATACATTATCAATAGCAGATGAAGCGTTTTATAATAACAAAAACCTTGTATCATTTAATGAGAGTGAGGCAAAAATAACCTCTCTTGGAGCCAGTGTTTTCTATAATTGTAGTTCATTGAAGACATGTGGTGTTGGAAGTAATAGTACATTTTCAACACTTGGTCAATCATTGTTTGAAAATTGTAGCTCATTGGAATCATTTACAATTCCAGCCAGTGTAACAACACCTTGGAATAGGGTTTTTGCAAATTGTACAAGTCTTACAAGTATTACTATTCCTGAAACAGTTACAACCCTTACTGTAGCAAGTGAATTATTTGTAGGTTGTACAAATTTGTCAGAAGTTAATATAGAAATGGGTAAGACAGACTCAAATCCATTCTACGTAACATATTCGATGTTTGGAAAATGTAAGGCATTAAAATATATTGAGTTGCCACCAGTTACAACCAAAATAGAACAATATGGATTCTCTGAATCCGGACTTGAATATATAGATCTGTCTATGGTATCAGATAAAATTGGTGCAAGTCCGTTCTATAAATGTACATCACTTACTACAGTTATAGCACCAAATTCCTCTTCAGTTTTCACTGGAGGCTTCTCTAATTATTTCTCTGGATGTACTGCTTTAAAGAACATTTATGGACCTGATTATCTTTTAACTAACTTTAGTAGTTATTATAAGGGTTTAGCTTCAGAGGCACCTGCATACACACCATCACACGGCACAGCTCTTGTTAACACACCAGCTGACCTTGATGTAGTAGTTAATGATAGCAAAGATGCAGCAGTAGTTACTACTCTTGATGTGGACCGTGGAGAAGGCGAGACCATCGAGTATGGTCAAGTAAACGAGGGCGCTACAATTGACTACACAATTAAAATTAAGGGCCCAAGAGCTCCTTCATTAGAGAGCGACTTTAAACATGGTGTAGTTACAATTAGAGATGAGTTGCCAGAAGGCCTCACACTTATTGAAGACTCTATTCAGGTATCACAAGAAGCAGTAGTTTTCGGAAATTATGATCCTGAAAACCCTGAAAATACCACAAAGGCACATGGCGAAATAGTTAAGCAAGACGGCAAGGATTATAGCATTGATTCTGAGGGCGCAATCGTTGTTAAGATTGTAGGTCTCGATTCTCATGGTTATATGATAATCACATTCCAGTGTACAGTAGATACTCTACCTGATGGCCTTCTTCACAGAGATTTCTACAACTCTGCAACAATTCAGGAGCAGAACGTTGTTAAGGTAAGTAATGTAACATATCATTACGTAGATAAGAACGCAGATCAGGATAACCTTCCTAAGAACGTTTCTTATCAGTATGTTGGTACAGTACCATCTGGTGTAGTTGCACCAGCAGCAGCTTCTTATGATGTTGATGCTACTGTAACAGTAGAAAACCATACACCAGTAGACGGTTATCGTTTCGAAGGTTGGACTTTCTATGGCGAAGATGGTCAAGTATTTGACAGCATTGAAGCACCAAGAGGTGCACGTGGTGCAGAGGCTGGTTCAACATTCGCAATGCCAAATCAGAACCTCCGTGCAATTGGTACATATTCTGCAAACGAAGTACCAACTCCAACAGAAGTAGTTGTATCTTATGAGTTTACAGGAGATGTTCCTTCAGCAAAGGTAGGAACAGAGCCAACAGCAACTACAGTTGCATACAACAACACAACAACTATCGCAACATATCCAGAAGCAGTGGAAGGTTACTACTTCCAGGGCTGGACAATTGACGGCACAGTATATGAGGCTGGCGCAACAACTCCAGCACTCACAAAGGATACAGTAGTTCGTGGTAACTGGGTAAAACTCGCAACAGATGGCCAAACATCAGGCGATACTCCGGTTTATTACACAGTAACTGTAAACTACAGAAACGCTCCTGCAAGCATGAACTTAACTACAAAGACATTTGTATACGCAGCAGGCGAAGAAGTTACACTTCCTGAAATCACAGGTGTGCCTTCAACACATATCTTTGACGGTTACATCAGCGATGATGTATATGTAAAAGATGGTAAGTTTACAATGCCAGCAAAGGATGTTGTAGCAACAGGTATCTTTGTTGATGCTTCAAAAGCAATCGAAGAAGAAGATCTAACCTACACAGTAATTTATGCAAATAACCAGAACAATTCTGGTGAGTTGTTCTATCAGATCGATGAGAATGTAGAGAGTCCTCTTACACTCACATCTGCACCAATCACACATGTTTACGGTCAAAATGCCGGCCTTGTTAAAGACGGTGTTCCATCCCATAATGATAATAATTTATTGTTTGCAGGATGGTTCAAGACTAAGGAAGCATCACAGTATAGCTACTCAAATCACCATGTAGATCCAACTCAGGCATTTGGTAAAGAGATTGATCTCTCAACATGTAATGTATTAGCTAGCACAGATATCGATGGTACAACATATGAAAATGTTGTATTCCTCTATTCAGGCTTTGTAAGAACAGGCACAGTTACTAAGGACGGTAAAGATAAGAACAACTATGGAGATACAACACTTAAGGGCTTTAGCCTCGAGGGTGTTCAGATCAGAAGCAAAGAAGTAGCAGATAAGTATCAGAATGGCGACCGCAATACTGATAAAGATGCACTTCGTTTCGTAACAGTATATCGCAACGGTATGCTCGAAGAGCTTCAGGGCTTGCACGGCGAGAGCGTATCTTATGGTTATAGAGCATATGCTCAGGATAATATATCATCTCTCACAAGCCTTGATGATAAGACAAGTGGCGCTAAAGATGTAGATTGTACAAAGGAAGGCGATCATAACCACAGAATGTTTGGCGATTATCGCTTATCTACACTCGTTATCAAGTATGATGGCGCAGATTCTGCATACATGGATTCACTTGTAGAGGCAAGAGCATATGTTGATTACACAGACGCTAACGGATTTGGACGTCGTGGATACCACACATATTCAGACAGCAAGTTCGCAGGCGGCTGCCGCACAAGCTTCAATGCTACTATGAAAGCAGTTAGCAATGCTTACGACGCACTTGCTAAAATAGCTTGATTTTAAGGAGGTATTTTTACAATGAAAAAATTATATAATACTCCCGAATTGATAGATGAAATGCTTCTCGCACAAGACGTTATGGCAGCATCTGGCGATGTAAGTTCTGATACAACAGATAGTGATACAGATACTGTAGTAGACGTTGATAACGCTTTCAGAGCATTTAGTGCGTTGAGATAAGATTTTTCATAAGTATCTTTCATAATGAACAGCCCCAAGGTGATAAAAAGCCTTGGGGCTGTTTTTTTATGTTTTGCATGAAAGCGTTTTGGTTAATAATTAGCAAAACCGCACAAAAATAAAGCTATTAAAAGCACGTTTTTTTGTAAAATGTATAGAAAAAACAAATAAAAATATGATAATATTGCTATTTTATAAATCATTATGTATAATAATGCTAATAGTACTGTGATTATTAGATAAAAAGGTATTTTATCTAGTGACATGGTTGTCTAATGTAAAGGAGGGCAGTTTTTTTTAAGCTTTTATTAATTGGCAAATATCCTTAAAATTTAAAGAATTTTAGAAGGGAAGGTAATTTTTTATGAAAAAAATTATCAGCATACTCTTAGTAGCAATGCTGGCATTATCTAGTGCAATAGCAGTTAATGCTGAGGGTATCAAAGACGTTTTTGGCAATGGTGTCAAAGACTTGGAAGCCAGAGGTGCAACTTTAGTTGAGAGTGGCGACTATAACGATACTGGTGTCATATGGGAATATTATGACGATGGAAGTTTCATTGTAAAAAAAGGACCCAATGCAACATCAGGTACCACCAGTGGCGATAAAGCAACCTGGCGTAAATACATGGGCAATATCACATCACTTGTATTTGAGGACGGTATCACAGATATTGCAGCACAGGCATTTGGTGGATGTTCAAATATCGAAACATTAACTATTGCAGATACTGTTACTACGGTTGGTAGTGGTGCATTTGGTGGATGTACTGGTTTAGTGTCTGTTGACATGGGTAACGGTGTTACAACATTATCAGACAGTTTGTTTGGTGGCTGTCAAAAATTGGTTTCCTTTGTAATAGGTGACGGTCTTACTGCATTGCCAAATGCTATGTTTGGTGGATGCACCAGTTTGAAAACTGTAACACTTGGAAATAATATAAAAACTATTGGTGATAATAACTTTGGTGGTTGTAGTAGCTTAGAGTCTTTTGTAATCCCGGATAGTGTTACATCTATTGGTACTAACAACTTCTCCGGTTGTAACTCTTTAACTTCATTAACTATTGGTAGTGGTTTACAGAGCATAGGGGATAAACTTGCCGGTGGTGCAAAACTTACATCCATTACAATATCCCCACAAAACACTTCCTTTGTATTAGAAGATAACTTGTTACTTACAGCAGATGGAAAAGAGCTGATAAAAGCCACAGTGCAGTCAACAGGAACTATTCCTGATACTGTTGAAACAATTCGTGGTTATGCATTTGAGTATACTAATGTTACATCAGTAGTAATTCCAAGTAGTGTAAAATCTATTGGAGAGGATGCTTTCTATTATAGTGATAAACTTACATCAGTAGTGATTTCTGATGGTGTAACCACTATTGGGGACGGTGCTTTCTATGGTTGTAGCAATCTCACATCAGTTGAGATTCCATCTAGTGTAACTAGCATTGCAAGCAATGCTTTTTCATATTGCTCAAGCGATCTCGTGATATCTGGAGAACCAGGTTCATATGCAGAGAGTTATTGTAACAGCAAGGGTATTACATTTGAGAGTTCTACCAGTGAGGTTAAAGCTTCAGGTGATTATAACGGCAACCTTAGATGGACATTATACGAGGATGGAACATTTGTTTTAAGTGGTAAAGGTTCTTCCAGTGGCGACTTGGGTAACTGGCGCGATTATATGTATGATATCACATCAGTTGTATATTTGGAAGGTATCACAGATGTTGCAGATTATGCATTTGATGGTTGTTCAAATATTAAAACACTAACTATCCCAAAAACTGCTACTTCTATTAGTTTTAATTCATTTAATAATTGCAATGGACTGGAAAATCTTAATATAAACTGTAATCTCCCTGGTACTGCTTATTTCTGTAATCGTAATAGCTTGAAGTCTGTTACATTTGGCGAGGGTGTTACAACAATCTCTGATTATTGCTTCCAAAATTGCTCTAACTTGACTTTAGTAACATTCCCATCTACTCTGACTAGCATTGGAAGTTATGTTTTTTATGGTTGTTCAAATCTATCAACAGCAACACTCCCATCTAAGCTTACTAGCATTGGACAGTATGCTTTTAATGGCTGTCGTAGTTTAGAATCAGTAGCAATTCCATCCGGCGTGACTAGTATTAATGATGGAACTTTTGGATCTTGTATTAATCTGACTTCGTTAACAATCCCAGAGGGTGTAACTAGCATTGGTTATGGAGCATTTTCAACTTGTCCTAATTTGCCTTCATTAACAATTCCGGCTAGTGTTACTAACCTTAACAGTGGAGCATTTTCTTCTTGTTATGGATTGGAAGAACTTACTATTAACTGTGAGATGACTAATACTAATTACTTCAATGGCATTAGTGCCTTAAAGTCTTTAACATTTGGCCCAGCTGTTACAAAAATTCCTGATTACAGCTTCCAAAGTTGCTCTAGTTTGGCTTCAGTAACAATCCCAGCTACTGTAACTAGCATTGGAAGAAGTGCTTTCTATGGCTGTAGCAATCTGACATCAGCAACAATCCCAGCTAGTGTTACTAGCATTGGAACCGATGCTTTCAAGAATTGTTCAGCTGATCTTGTAGTATCTGGAGAAACAAATTCAGTGGCAGAGAGCTATTGTAATGCTAATAACATTACATTTAAGAATCAATTTGGTGCTATAGTTTCCGGTACCTTGGAAAATGGTGCTATCACTTGGTATATTACCGAAGAAGGAAAGCTTGTTATCACAGGCTCAGGCGATATGACCGATTTTAGTGAATATGCACCATGGTATTCTTACAAAAGTTCTATCACATCAATAGAAATAGAAAATGGAATAACCAGCATAGGCAACAAAGCATTTTACAAGTGTACTAATTTAACTTCAGTTAGCATTCCAGATAGTGTTACATCTATAGGTAGTCAGGCATTTGCTTATTTCAGCGGAAAACTATCAATAGAAATACCCGATAGTGTTACATCTATAGATTATGGTGCATTTTCTTATTGCAGCGGAGAGATATCACTAGAAATACCGGATACTGTTACATCTATGGGTAACTACCTATTCGAAGGTGCAACAGGATTAATATCTGTTAGATTGCCAAGCTCTATGAAAGCTATAAAAACTCAACAATTTATCAATTGTAAAGGCTTAACCTCAATAGAGATACCAGAGGGCGTTACATCTATAGGCGATCAAGCATTTAAAAATTGTGCTAGCTTGAAAAAAGTAATTATGCGTGAGAATGTTACATCTATCGGAGATGATGCTTTCATAAAATGCCCTAAAGAACTTAGAGTTTATGGTTATTATGATACTTTTGCAGAGGAATATTGCAAATCAAAAGGAATCACCTTTGTTCCACTAACACCTGTAAATCACACAGTATCTTTTGATGCTAACGGTGGTAAGTTTGCAGATAATGAGACAGTGAAGTCTATGACCAAAACATATGGCGAAGATATTTCACTCTCAAGCCTAACACCTACACTCAGTGAACAAAATTTCTTGGGTTGGTCTACAAGTAAGTATGGATATTCACAGAGTGATGCAGAGTTTACAAGTGTTTATGACCTTGATACCAAATATGACACAGTTATATATGCAGTATGGGAAAAGACAGTAGTAGATTCCGGCGAAACAGGAGCAAATGGTAACAATCTCAATTGGTATATTACCGATGATGGTACACTTTATATCTATGGCAAAGGAGATATGAGTAGCATTTCAATACAACCATGGCTTAGTTATCATATTAATGATATCAAATCTGTGGTAATAGATAATGGCGTTACAAATATTTCTAACGATGCATTTAAGCGCTGTATAAACCTAGAAAAAGTAAAGATACCGGATAGCGTTACATCTATAGGAAGTAGTGCATTTGAAGATTGCTCATCACTAGCATCAGTTGATATTCCAGGTAGTGTAACAACCATTGGAAGCAGAGCATTTATATACTGTGCTGCATTATCATCGGTTGATATCGAAGACGGTGTAACAATTATAAGCGATAATGCATTTCGTTCATGTGAATTATTAAAAACAATTAATATTCCAGACAGTGTAACAACTATTGGAAATGGTGCATTTCATTCATGTAGATCATTAACACCACTTGTTATTCCAGATGGTGTAAAAAGCATAGGAAATACAGCATTTTACGGTTGTCATTCGTTAACATCAGTAGAAATTCCATCTAGTGTGACAAGCATTGGAAATAATGCATTTGCATTCTGTACTGCATTGACATCAGTTAATATTCCGAGCAGTGTCACAAGCCTGGGCGTTGCTGCATTTGCATACTGTACCGCATTATCATCGATTGATATCGAAGACGGTGTAACAACTATACCTGCTTCTGCATTTTTAGAAGCTTGCTCATTAACATCAATTGATATTCCAGACACTGTAACAACCATTGAAAGCAGAGCATTTGAAAGATGTACTATGTTATCATCAGTTGATATTCCAGACAGTGTAACAACCATTGGAAGTGGAGCATTTGGATACTGCAATACATTAACATCAATTGATATTCCAGAAAGTGTAACAACTATATCAGATTCCGCATTTAAAGATTGCAGTCACTTAAAATCAGTTTATATTTATGGTGATAATACAAGTATGGGAGCAACAGCTGTTCCAGATTATACTATTGTAGTAGCACCAAAACCATCAAAAGCATATGATTATTGTAGCGAAACAAACACCTTATCACGTTTTATGGAATTTGGAGCTACATATGATATAACTCTTGATGTGAATGGTGGAACATTACCGGCGGGTACATCTACAACTATTACAAAAACCGTAGGTACTCCTATTGCATCATTACCAACACCGACTAGGGATAATGACGAATTTATTGGTTGGTCAACAAATAATACTCTATATGGAATTTTTAACTCTGATATTCTTAATTTTGAAGTAACAGATAAGCTTTATGCGATTTGGGCAGATGATGTAGCTTTTGACGAAGTCTTTAAAGATTCATCATTCTACTACGAAGGTGACAACAATGTCGTAGAAGGTTACGAAGATACTAAAATTGGTAAGTTAAACGGAGAATACTCCAATACATGGATTAAGCAATCAGCTAGGTGGATGGATGAATCCAAAACTACAGCTGAGATTCGTGTAGATTATTCCTATGCGCTATACGAGCCAAAAGATGTAGTATTTGTACTTGATGTAAGTGGTAGTATGACAGGTAGTAAATTTACTACAATGATTGATATTGTCGAAAAAATGTCAGCCTCTGTTCTAACACAGATCAAGGGTAGCCGTGTGGCATTTACAACATTTGGTGATGATTTAGAATCAAGCCTTGATTTTACAGATGATTTACAAAAGATTTTGATATATCTTAACGCTCAAATAGCAGAAGGAAACACAGATTACTCAGCAGGCTTAGAACAGGCACGCAACTTTATTAGAGACAGAAAAGATAAATCAAGAGATGCAATGCTTCTTTTCTTCTCAGATGGATATCCAAACCTTGGTAATAAGGACAGTAATGGTATATATGGTGGAGCAGAGGCTACTGCTATAAAGGCACTCGGTTGTCCTATCTCAAGTGTTTATTTGGGAAATCTAGGTAGTGATGGTAGAGAACAACTTGATGCTATCAGCACAACCCCAGATATGGTATATAGTGCTAACGATGAAAGCAAACTCCTAGATGCATTCACAAGTGCATTCTATTCAGCAGCACATCCTAACGAAATTTCAATAAGCATTGATACAGCTCGTTTTACCACATCAGCTACTACAGCTAGTGGTGGTGAATATGGTGATTCTGTAGTTACTATAAAAGATAACGTAATTACATGGGATGTATCAAAGCTAAAGGCATCTACTCCTTATTACATTACAATTCCACTTCAGCTTGTGGCTAACCCTGAATCAGGCGGACCACGTGGAGCAAGTGAAACATATCCTACATCATTAGAGGGTAACAGCATTGCTAGAGTAATGGATATGGCTAGAGGCAATGAAGTAGTAAACGAAGTAGAAACACCAATTCTTAGTGCTAACCAGGAAGAAGCTTCTTACATTCGTTATTACGACGGTTCAACATTATTGCAAGAGTCAATAATATATGATGGTGCTACAACCCATACTCTTACAGAAGCACCGATCACATCTGCAGAGGCAGGCGCAAATGTTGAGGATGGCCTACCGGTTAGAAGCGGATATCTGTTTGCCGGATGGTACACTACAGACCTTACTGTAGGCACAACAAACGGTACAGCATTCCCAGAGACCATCACAATCGCCGATTATGACGATGCAGATGGCAACCTCAATCTCTATGCTGCGTGGGTACCAGTAGGTACAGTTACTAAGGACGGTAAAGATAAGAACAGCTATGGTGGATCATCACTCAAGGGCTTTAGCCTCGAGGGTGTTCAGATCAGAAGCAAAGAAGTTGCAGATAAGTATCAGCCAGATATGAGCAACACAGATCAAGACGCACTTCGTTTCGTAACAGTATATCGCAATGGTATGCTCGAAGAGCTCCAGAGCTTGAAGGGCAAGAGCGTATCTTATGGTTACACAGCATATGCTAAGACCGATATAGCAAATCTTACAAAGCTTAACAAGAAGACAACCGGCGCTGTAGATATTGATTGTACAAAAGAAGGCGATCAGAACCACAGAATGTTTGGCGATTATCGCTTGTCTACACTCGTTATTAAGTATGATGGCGCAGATGCAGCATACAAGGGTGACCTTGTAGAGGCAAGAGCATATGTTGATTACACAGACGCTAACGGATTTGGACGTCGTGGATACCACACATATTCAGACAGTAAGTTCGCAGGCGGTTGCCGCACAAGCTTCGATAATGCTTGGTCAGCAGTTAGCAATGCTTACGATAAACTTGCTAAAATAGCTTGATTTTAAGGAGGTATTTTTACAATGAAAAAATTATATAATACTCCGGAATTGATAGATGAAATGCTTCTCGCACAAGACGTTATGGCAGCATCCGGTGATACAGATTCTGAAATAACAGAGAGTGATACAGATACTGTAGTAGACGTTGATAACGCTTTCAGAGCATTTAGTGCGTTGAGATAAGATTTTTCATAAATATCTTTCATAATGAACAGCCCCAAGGTGATAAAAAGCCTTGGGGCTGTTTTTTGTTTAAATATTGGTTCAATTACGGTTTTAAGCTTGACTATACCATACAGTATATAATATAATATATTGTATAATAAATTGTATTATAAGGTGTTTCAGGTTTATGTTTGAAACAGCTGTAATTACACAGGGGGTATTACTATGAAAAAAATGCTTTCGTTGCTATTATCAATGGTTATGATAGTCACATCTGTGATTGTTCCAACCACGATAAGCGCAAGCGCAGCAGAAGATGTCTTCACAGATAAGGTGGATGAGATCACTATAACTGATCTAAAATTTGCACCTAATAGTGGAAACAGGCAAAATACAACATATGAGTGCACTTCGCCTACATATTCTGTAAAATTCAAGTATCTTGTGGTGCCGACAGCCGATATGTCATATCAGTTGACGTTTGACCACACATGGAGACATCCTTTTGGTGTATGGTTCCAAAAAGATGCCACCTATTTCTGCTATCAAAATGAAGATAACAATGGCAACAAGCTTGAAGCAGTTACGACTACTACTCTAGTAGAAATGGGACGTCTCTATGTAGAATCAGGTCCAAATGCCGGCAAGTATTATGTATATCTCAAGATGAACGATGTGCTGAAAGATTCGTTCTATACAGATTTGTTTGATGTAGAAAACGGATATATGGCAAATGCTGCTGATGCAAGTGTTACCTTCCCATCAAACCGTCTTTATTCTAACACAGGTAGCTTTGAAAATGGTTTATATTCCGATAATGGATTTACAAAAGATATAGATCGCATCTCACATCATGACCTTAACTATGTGAGCGAAAATTCATACTCATATGATGGCACAAGTAAATACTACTCTGTAATATACACTTTCTACACCAGACTAAATGATGGTGATCAATCCGGATTCAGAATAGCCTTTGATTCTTACTGGAGCTCAGGCTTTGCACTATGGTTTAAAGATGATAGCTCTCACTTTGGCTGGGAAGTAGAGTCTTCCCGTAGGAGTGAAATGCACAAGACAGGCTCCAGATTGGCTTCAGATAAATATTCTAAGGTAGAGATGGCTAGAATACGTGTAGTTGCAGGACCCAACGCCGGCAAAGACTGTGTTTATGTAAAGATTAACGACGAATATATGTTTGAGCCTTTCTATACCGACTTTTACCAGACAAGCGGTGGCTATATAGGATATAATGACGTTAAGGTTTCACCGGCATATATGGTATATCATGCAAATGGTCTTGTAGGTAAAAACTTGCATAATGCACCTTTGTATGAAGCACATGATGAATATATCTACAAAAATGAAATGAAGCTTCACACCGGCTCACAAGTTGCCATAGACTTTAGTTTTACTGTAGACCCATACATATACACTACTCTTGGCGACAGCATAACAGAGATGGGTACACTCATCCTGCCAAGCAAGGATCTTTACAGTGATGAATCTAACTTAAGATTAGATTCACTAGACCCAAATGCTCAAAAGATTGTGCGTACCTCTCGTGATTCAAAATACACTGCAACCATTAATGTAGACGATTCCGATTTAGCCACAACATATATGGCGGTGGGGTATATAGCTTATAAAGATGAAAATAATGAAACACGTGTGATTTATTCCGAAGTGTGTGCCACATCTGCATACAGCTGTATGACATCAAGTCATTCAAAATATGCACAGGTAGCAGATATCACCTACACCAAATCTACACAAACATTTACCGGTGCTACATTTACAGTGGGCGATCCTTGCACACTCACAGTTAGTGGGTCGCACAACTTTACAGCTTTTACATTTAGAAATGTTACTGACAGAGCTACTAATACCTATGTCAAAGTAGGCGAAACCTTCTATATAGGCCACACAATGTATAAGGTGCTTTCTATTAGCGGTAACACTATAAGCATTGAAAACGTGGAAGAGGGATATGATAGAATAGACGGAAACTACACAATTGGTATTTCTGATCAGGCTACTGATTTATCTGGAGCCGGAACTGACAAATGGCCTCATTTGAACTCGACAAATCATATCAAGCATACTAAAGAGCTTAATATAGAAGTGTTCAGAAATGGCTTTGGTCTTGGTACAGTACTCACTGTTCGTCCTGACAATACTGTTGTATGGAAAGAGGGCGGAAAAGATATAATCAGGGGAGTATTGAATAATTATTTTAAAGACGATACAAACGTAAAAGAATATCTCTTGACACTTGATGCACTGCTCCACCCTAATGGTTATGTATATACACACTGGAAGGAAGTTCCGGATTATAAGGCAGACCCTGAAAACTACAAGCTCTGGCTTGAGATTAACTCAGCCGGAATAGGAATGATTCTGGAGGAATTCCCGGAGATCGACTATGTAGAACCATTTAATGAATTTGATGCAGACTCAAACTGCGTTAAACCAGGCTGGTCAGAAGAAGTATACAATAAAGAAAAGACCTATACAACTGAGGAAAAAGGCCATATTTTTGCTGACCTTTGCTACTACTTTACAGATGCAGCCCGCAAGGTGAATTCAGAAGCAAAGATACTTTTGCCATCTATGTGTTCTGTTTATGATGCCAAGAGTGGTCAAGATGCAAATGGTGTTCCCGGATTAAAATTCGATAACTCGTCAGTATATATTCCTAGATCAGATTATATGCTTGAAGCAGTGTATAGCGCTATCGAATCAGGAGCACATCCATTTGGTGCAAGAACAAAGAGCATGAATTCAGATGATTATTTCCAGGTTCTCAACTGGCACCCATACTCTGCAAGTCATGCTCACAAAATCTCCTCTTCATCAGATAGAGGTTGGATAAACATGAATAACGCTATCTATGCAGTGGCACAAAGACACGGCGACGATGGCAAGCCTTTGTTTATGACTGAAACAGGATTTGAAGATTCAGCAGTAAATACCGACCCAACACAGGCACAATTAAACAGCGCTGCACAGCAGATGGCATGGGAGCTTGAAGATGCAAAGGAATTGCCATATTTGCAGGTGCTCTTTATCTATAAGCTGTACGACCCTTCTTATGATGGCAATTATGGTATGTATATGGATGAAGCCCATGGCTTTAAGGAGAAACCAATAGCACAAACCGTTAAAAACTTTAATGCAAGCAGAACTTATAATGTTCTCTTCGATGTAAACTATGATGATATTGGTATAAACGAGTATGTGCCTGATACAACCTCTGCGACTGTAGCAGGAGTACAATATTCTTACAATGCTACAACTGAGGTGCACACACTCAATGGTACAGTAACAGGCACAGGTGGCGATATAAAGAAGATTCCATTGAACCTTGGCAAAGGTACTTATACTCTAACTGTAACCACTGTAGGCGGTTCTAAGACAAGCGGTAACGGCTGCATAGCTTTCGAGTTGCATAATTCTAATCAGGAAATGATTTCAAATGCTACTAACAACCGCACATCAATGGATTATTATGGAACCAGTGTTTCTAAAACATTTAAGCTCTCTGCTGATCAGGCAAAAGCTGTGGATCACCTTACAATTTGGTCATGGAAGAACGGCACAGATGTTTATAATAACCTTCAGTTTAAGGTTAAAATAGAGAGAACAGACTCTTCTTCCGAAGTATACACACCTGCTCCAAGAAAGGCAGGCTACTCATCTAATTATAGCTTGCCGGAAGATCCTGTTCGTGAAGGATACATTTTTAAAGGCTGGTATACCAGACCGGATGGCGGAGAAAAGGTGACATCAGGCACAGTATATTCCAGTGCACCTGCCAATGTATTGTACGCACGATGGGGTAAAGGAGTTTCTAAGATTACTCTTGATAAGCAAGGCGGTACAGATGGTGACGATGTTGTTTACATCAAGTGGAACGCTCTATATGAAATTGATGCAGAATGGTATCAGGACGAAGAATGTACTACACCATATCCACGTTATGAAGGTAAAGAGCTTCAAATAACACCGCCAACCAAGAAAGGCTATACATTTGAGGGATATTTCAAAGAGGCAGATAATACAGATAGTGATAAAAAACTTACCTGGTCAGGCGGAACCAACTTTGGTGGTGGATTCCGAGGTCTTGCTAACGACGTAGGCTGTGGTAACGATGCTACAGCATATGCCCATTGGACACCAAAGACAATTCATATCACACTTGATCAAAATAGCGGTTCAAATGGCACCAGCGATATATGGTATAGCTATGGTACAAACAAGTATTATAGTGACAAAGATTGCACCAAGGAGATTACAAGTATAACAGTTCCTACAAGGGATGGTTATACCTTCAAGGGCTATCATAACACCACAGATGTTCATGGTGGACATTCTACAGAGAGATTTATAAAATCCGACGGAAGCCTTGAAGCTGACCTTTGTGAAGATGTATTTGAGGATGCAACCTTGCAAGCTAAGTGGGAAGCAAAAAGCGACATAACTGTAACATTTGATGCAAATGGTGGCTCATGTGAAACTACAAGTAAGTCTGTAACTTATGGCTCAACCTATGGCACACTTCCTACACCAACACGTACAGGTTATACATTCAAGAACTGGTCAACAGCAAAAACAAACGGCACAGCAGTAACATCTTCAACAATTGTGGCAAATGCAAGTGCACATACATTGTATGCAATTTGGACAGCAAAAACTTACACACTCACACTTGATCCAAATGGCGGTATCTATAGTAAAACAACATCAGTAACCATGACATACAATTCATCAGGGTATCATTCTCTTCAAGGTGCTGATTATAAGCCATCACGCAATGGTTACACTTTTGCAGGCTGGTATACAACGGCAGTAGCATCACAAGGAACAAAAGTTTATGGCGAAGATTATATTTGCGTGCCAAACACAGCTTACTTCAATTCAGAGAATAAATGGATATATGATAATGATTTGAAGGTATATGCCCATTGGACACCAAAAACTTACACCCTTACACTTGATCCGAATGGTGGTAATTATAGTACAATAAGATCAGTAACCATGACATACAACACAACAAACTATTATTCTCTTAATAATGGTGATTTAAAGCCATCAAGAAATGGTTACACCTTTGCAGGTTGGTATACAGCAACATCAGGCGGAACAAAGGTTTATGATGCCGATTATTATTGCGTACCAAACACAGGTTACTTCAATGCAGACAAGAAATGGATATATGCTAATAATCTTACCGTATATGCCCATTGGACACCAATCACTTATACAGTAAAGTTTGATGCAAATGGTGGCTCAGGCACCATGAATAATCAGAGCTTTACATATGGCGAGTCTAAAGCACTTACACAAAATGCATTTACTAAGACTGGTTATAATTTTGCGGGATGGGATACAGCAAGCACAGCAACAAAGGTTGTCTACACAGATAAGCAGTCTGTATCTAATCTTACAAATACAAACGGAGCAACTGTAAACCTATATGCAGTGTGGACAGCTAAAAACAATATAATTGTAACATTTGATGCAAATGGTGGCTCATGTGAGGCCCAGAGTAAGGCTGTTACTTATGGTTCAACCTATGGCATACTTCCTACACCAACACGCACAGGATATACATTTAATAACTGGTCAACAGCAAAAACAAATGGCACAACAGTGACATCAACTACAATCGTAACAAATGCAAATGCACATACATTGTATGCAATTTGGACCGCACATACTTATACAGTGAAGTTTAACGAAAATGGTGGCTCAGGCACCATGAATAATCAGAGCTTTACATATGGCGAGTCTAAAGCACTCACACAAAATGCATTTACTAAGACTGGTTATACATTCGCAGGCTGGGATACAGCAAGCACAGCAACAAATGTTGTTTACACAGATAAGCAGTCTGTATCTAACCTTACAGACACAAATGGTACAACTGTAAATCTATATGCAGTGTGGACACCAAATACCTACACAGTAAAGTTTGATGCAAATGGTGGCTCAGGCACTATGAGCGATGAAAGCTTTACATATGGTGTATATAAGGTACTCCCAGCCAACGCATTTACAAAGACTGGATATACATTCGCAGGATGGGATACAGCAAGCACAGCGACAAAAGTTGTTTACACAGATAAACAGTCTGTATCAAATCTCACAGCTACTAACAATGGAACAGTAACTCTCTATGCTGTGTGGATGGCCAAAGGTTATATCATAGTTTCATTTGATGCAAACGGTGGCTCATGTGAGGCACAGAGCAAGGCTGTTACTTATGGTTCAACCTACGGCACACTTCCAACACCAACACGCACAGGATATACATTTAAGAACTGGTCAACAGCAAAGACAGATGGCACAGCAGTAACATCTTCAACAAGCGTTACAAATGAAAATGCACATACCTTGTATGCAATCTGGACAGCTAACACTTATACAGTAAAGTTTGATGCAAATGGTGGCTCAGGCACTATGAGCGACGAAAGCTTTACATATGGTGTATATAAGGTACTCCCAGCCAACGCATTTACAAAGACTGGTTATACATTCGCAGGATGGGATACAGCAAGCACAGCAACAAAAGTTGTTTACACAGATAAACAGTCTGTATCAAATCTCACAGCTACTAACAACGGAACAGTAACTCTTTATGCAGTATGGGAAGAAGATGTATTCACTGTTTCATTTAAAAATCCTGATGGGTCTAGCATTTCTTATGTTGATTCATTGACACATAATACTGTTGTCTTGAGTGATATAGAGTGCAACTCTGCTGATAACATTACACTTAATTCATCAGTGTTTAAAGACAGTGGCGATAAACCAATCTATCCACAAAAAGATGGATATGTATTTACAGGTTGGTACAAGTCAGCAAGCGCAGCTCAGAGCAATGATAAGAATAATGCTTACAAGATCAATGATGTTTTAGGCTCAGATACAGTTCTTTATGCCGGTTGGGCTAAGATAAACACAGTAACACAGGAGCCAAACGATACCATTGTTCGTTTTGGAGATGTAAACAAAGAGCTTAGCGGACTTGAACTTATGGGCGTTCAGATCAGAGCTGTATATTCACCTACATATGGTGGTACAGGCTTAAGATTTGTATCAAGAATAAACAAGTCACTTGTAAACGAGCTTCAATCTGTATCGTCAACAACAGTAACCTATGGTCATTTGCTTGCATACGCAGATGTAGCAGAGAATGGCGGTCTTGTGGCAGAAAGATGCGTTCCGGATGCTAACGGCAAATATGAAGTTATTAAGTCACCTGCTGTAAACAAGCTTTATGCAGGTACAAATTACAACGTATTCTCAACCGTTATCAATAACATCGCGGTTCCGGATTATTCCACAGACTTTGCTGCTAGAACATACGTTAATTACACTGATGCTAGTGGCATAGAGCGTTATCATTACGTAACAGAAACAGGTTCTAAGGCTTGTGGATATGGCTACAAAGCTAACCTCAAGAACGTGGCAGACTATATTCTCACCCACAACTCCAGCGCAGTAGCTCAGAGTGAGTATTTGGAGAGATATATAAATGCTATCTTAAATGACGAAGTCATTGACGACAAGACCTTCCCTGCAACTAATGGCCCAATAAACGGTGGAAACTATCCATGATTACTTTCTATTCCTTGCTTCCTTTTTTCAAAAGGAAGTAAGGATAGAGAAAAAGCAAATAGTTTTTTGCCAAAAGGTACATTTTAATATGTACATAAAAAAACAATAAATAGAAAGCGAGTATTTGCATTTAATTGATTGCAAATACTCGCTTTTATGTTGTTGTGTAAGGATTTTAAGTGTATTAAGGATTATATTCAGCTATCGCTCTGTTTACATAATTCATTACACGCTTTTTATCGCCACTCCAGAGTGGAGCTATCAGTTGAGATTTGGCGCCATCGCCTGTAAGACGATGTATAACAATATCTTCGGGCAATACAGCAATGCATTTACATAGAATATTGGTGTATTCTTCAAGTCCAAGCACGTGCACTTTGCCGTTGTTATATTCGTTTTCCAGATCGCATCCTCTTAGTATGTGCAAAAGCTGAAGCTTGATTCCATCAGCGCCACTTTGAGCTACATATTTGGCAGAAGATATCATATCCTGCTCACTCTCGCCGGGAAGTCCGATTATAAGATGAACTATTGTATGCACACCAATGTCTTTTAATTTCTTAATTGCATGGTTATATACATCAAGCTCATATCCACGCCTTATGTAGTCTGCGGTCTTTTTGTGGATAGTTTGAAGTCCAAGCTCCACCCACACAGGCTTGATTTTGTTCAGTTCAGCTATCAGAGATAACACATCATCACCTAGACAATCAGGACGTGTGGCTATTGAAAGTATGTCTATATCGTTTCTGTTTATGGTCTCAAAGAAGACTTTGCGTAAATGCGATATCGGTGCATGAGTGCTGGTAAAGGTCTGGAAATAAGCAATATATCCACCGCCTTTATTTTTTGATTCCACTAAGGCTTTAGCTTTTTCAATTTGCTCAGATATAGGCATATCTGCAGGCTGTGCAAAGCCATCAGATGCACCGTTTGGGCAAAAAATACAACCACCTGTGCCGATAGTTCCATCTCTGTTCGGGCAGGTGGTTGAACAACTAAGCGCAAGCTTATACATTTTTTTGCCGTACTTTTGTTTTACATAGTCATTTACAGTAAATATTTTCATACGATCACCAAAAATTTTTTATTAATTAAGCTCTGTCATCAAGGCGCTCACAAATATAGAAGAAGCCGTGGGCAAAAATTCTTCTCCAATTGAAAAGTCAGCACTATGCCAAGGTGCATTATCACATCCTGCCTTACCACTGCCTATCCAATAAAAATAATACGGAATATGCTCGCCATATACTGAAAAATCTTCACTGCCCATGCATGGGGTAGTGGTCACAATTTTATCATCTGATACAGCGTTTTGAGCTATTTTCAAAGCCTTTTCTGTCATCAATTCTGTGTTATTTAGCACCGGCACAAGTGATACTATATCAATATCGCAAGTGCAAGCATAAGCGTTGCAAGTATTGATTACAATTTCCCTAAGTCTTCTTTCACAATTAATATGAGCATCCCTGTCAAGCGAGCGTATGCTTCCGGTCATTGTTACGCTTTCAGGAGCAAAGTTTGCAGGAGAGCCACCGTGTATTGAGCATATGGCACATACACATGGCTGAAAAGGATCAGTATTTCTACTAATTATAGTTTGCACTGCCTGCACTATGCTTGCGCTGGCAGTGATAGGGTCTATACACTGATGTGGCGAACCGCTATGACCGGTCTTTCCCTTCACCGTGATTGTAAAATCGCTTTTAGATGACATCAATGGCCCGCTTTGCACTCGCACAGTACCATCTGCCATCTCCGGACGATTATGTATGCCGAATATCATATCAGGTGCAAATGGAAACTTATCCCAAAGACCATTGTTTATGAGATATTTAGCACCAGTGGTGGTTTCTTCTGCCGGCTGAAAGATGAATATAGCATTATTTTTTAATCTGTCAATATTCTGTGATGCGTATTTAGCACAACACAAAAGTGCAGAAGTATGATAGTCATGTCCACATAAATGCATAGCACCGTTATCTGTGGCAATAGCATCTATATCAGCACGCAGAGCAACGGTTTTAGAATTCTTGCTTTTACAACGTAACACACCCACTACACCGGTTTTGATGCCGATATCTATTACTTCAATACCGAGATTTAAGAGAAAATCTTTAATTGTTTTTGTAGTATTATGTTCTTCAAAGCTTAATTCCGGATTAGAGTGAATTTTATCTCTAATTGGCAATATATCAGTAAGATATCCTTTTACTTCTTCATAAAGATTCATTTATCCTCGACCTCAACAATTTTCTTATCTTCTATGGCTATGTGTCTATTGCAGATGTCTAGCGCGGCTCTCTTGTGGCTTATTATTATACAAGTCATGTTGTTGAGATTTTTCAGGTTTTTGAGAAGCTTATCCTCTGTGTATTCATCTAGTGCTGATGTGGCTTCGTCAAGAAGGATTATCGGTGCCTTGGTGACAAGCGCACGTGCGATTGCAATTCGCTGGGTTTGACCTTCAGAGAGTCCGGTGCCTTTTTCACCGATTACGGTATCAAGACCTTGAGGAAAGTCTTTGATAAAGTCGTCTGCGCAACTAAGACGTACAGCTTCGTTAATATCATCTTCGGTGATATTTTCACTTGTGAAAACAATATTTTCTCTTATCGTACCTGATAACAGCATATTGCCCTGAGGCACATATGAGAAGAGAGGTCTTGTGTAGTAGTTTGCATCTAAGTCTTTGTTTTTTAGCTTAAATTTAATTTCACCTTCGCTATCATAAACTCCTAAGAGCAACTTCATCAAGGTGCTTTTACCAATTCCTGATATTCCCATTATTGTAACAAAATCGCCTTTGTTGATTGTGAGATTGGCATTTTCAAATATACTGTTTCTATCGTATTTGAAAGAGATATTTTTAAATTCAATTCTATCAAGATCGTTATAGATTTTTGTTACGTCCTCTTTAGTCATCAGCTTGCCATCTATGTTTTCTTCACTTAGGTTGCATATATCGAGTATTCTTTCTACAGATGCTGACAGATTAAACCAGCTTGACACCAAAGAAGAAAGACCAGAGAAAGGCGTTTGAACCTGACCCACAAGCTGTGTGAGTGCAATCACTGTACCATAGTCCATGCCATTATATATTCCGATTACACCCCATGTGAGTGCATAGATAAATCCACCTTGCATCAAAAGATTCATGCTGATCCTTCTGAATATTCCCAGATAGCGACGTTTAACTTTTATTTTATAGTTTTCTTCTTGAAAATCTCCAGCTTTCTTAGTTATCTTATCTTCGCCTGCAAAAACTTTTATTACAAGCATATTTTCTATTGCTTCTTGTATAAAAGAGCGTGTTTTACCCTCTGTTTCTTGTCCTTGTTTATAAAGCTTTTTAGAATAATTTTTGAATATTCTGCTTAAAAAGAATACTAATATACCACCTACAACAAAAACAATAGCAAATGTGGAATCTATAGAATAGATAACGATTAAAGCAGACACCATTTGCGTTATTAATGCGCCAACCGATGGTATAAAGGTGGCCACAGTTCCGGACGCAACACTAATGTCACTTGTTATTCTGTTTAAAAGATCACCACTATGATAAGGTGAAATTAATGCATATTTTTTTCTTATAATCTTATCAAACATATAGGTTTTATACGTTATTTCAAGTCGAGATGATATGTAATCACGAAGGTACATTATTACTATCCTTATCAAAAGAAGTATCAGTACCAATGACACAATTTCTATAAATGTCATAATCATCTCGTTTTTGTCTCTTGCTGTAGCGGCGTTTATAAAGTTTTTTGATAACAATGCAAATATTGCGCCAAAACAAGAGGAAATCATAGTGATTATAGTTAGAATAACCATATGCGGCAGAAACTTTTTACTGACCGCCATAATCCATTTTACTGTTTCTTTATCTCTGTTTTTTATAGTCATAATTTTAATCCTCTATATATTGATAATATTTTTCTTTAAACATTTTTTTGACTTTTTCTGTGTCGCTTAAAACATTATCTTTAAGTTCGTCTAGGTTAGAAAATTTCTTCTCCATTCGCACAAAGTCTATTAGCTGAACAAGCACTCGTTTGTTGTAAAGGCTACCCAAATCAGCATCAAATGCCCATGTCTCTGCTACCGGACTATCTGCGCCCACAGTCGGCTTGATACCGATGTTTGTAATTGCAGGATATTTTTTGTCTTTGTAAACTAAAACCGAAGCATAAACGCCAAATAGTGGCAAAACATGACTTTTTGACATATTTTGATTTACAGTGGGAAAGCCGAGATGTTTTCCTAGTTTTCTGCCTGTATTAACTCTGGCATCTATTGCTGCGGGATGGCCAAGCATTGCATTGGCTGATATGATATCGCCTTTTTCGAGCGATACTCTGATTCGAGATGAACTTATTATCTCGCCATCATACGACACCGGTGATACGATTGTGAGACCTATTCCACTTTCATCGCAGATTCTTGCAAGGTCTTCGCAGGTGCCTTTGCCATCTTTTCCAAAACGATAGTTAAATCCGCAAAAGATATGCTTTACGTTTAGAGTTTTTATCAAAATCTTTTTTACAAAATCTTCGGGAGAAAGATCAATCAGCTCCTCAAATGGTAACAGATAGGTGGCATCAATGCCAAGCTGTTCAAAAAGTTCACATTTTTCCTGATTTTCAGTGATAAGCTCTTTTTCAGGCAGATTTAAAAATATAGATGGACTTTTGTCAAACGTCAGGACAACCGACTTCAAATCATTTTCTTTTGCATAGTTTATTGCAGAGGTTATCACCTTTTGATGTCCCAGATGAACGCCATCAAAAAAACCTAAGGCGATAGAAGTTGGCGAGCCCAATGAAGTAATTTTATTTATAATTTTCATTTATTTTGTCCCTTAATTATTTGTTTTTAAAGAATATTCTATTGATGTCAATACAAATTGAAATAATGCTCAATACAGCAAGTATCATCATAATAATCATATATTGAGAAAAGGCTGATTCCAACTTTGTATAAGAAAAATCATAAACAGTAGTAATGATTTTTATAATTGTGTATGCAGAATTATCGCTTAACACATAGTCTTTAGAATACATTAAACTATTGATTGAATATGCAAAAAAAACATATGAACCAAACATTAGCATAGACGATAACGTGAGCAATGGAAAATCTGGTTTTTTCACAATGCAATACATTATTATTAGCACAATAAAGGCAGTTGTGATAAGCAAAACAAGTGGATTAATTAACATTTTTTTAACCTTCTTAGTAAAAGTATAATTACCTTTTATCAAAATATTATATCATAAAAAAATAGGGTTGTCATCATTTTTGTGGAATATTTTACATCGCTAACTCCATATATTCAAAAGGGAAGAGGTGATAGAACATTGAAAAGAAGAGTAATCTCAGCTTTTTGTACGTTCCTTTTTGTAGGCACCATATTTGCTATGCTTGGGCTTACCACAAATGATAACAAAGACTATATAAAGTATGCAGAATTTAACATAACCTACAATGCACTAAAAGATACCATGAAATATGATATAGAATCGCATGATCAAGAAATTAAAATAAACTGGATAGATCTTTTGGCATATTTGGGTGCAAAATATGGAGGTGATTTTTCTAAATATCGCTCCGGCGACCTTGATAAAGTAATAGATTCACTAAACAAAGGCGAAAAAATGAGCGATATAACACGCTCTATGAAATATTATAGATACTATCGGGAGGTATATTCGTCAGTATTAGCTGAGTATTTAGGTGAAAAAGAAGATGGTACATATGGACTAAAGGTTTATTCGCCTATTGCATCGGGATTCTATTATAGTGATTATGACGATTTTGGTGCATCACGAACATATGGTTATAAGAGACAGCATTTGGGACATGATCTTATGGCACTCACCGGCACTCCTGTTATTGCCATAGAATCAGGTGTTGTAGAGGTGTTGGGATGGAACCAGTATGGAGGATGGAGAGTTGGAATAAGGAGCAATGACAGCAAAAGATACTATTACTATGCTCATTTGCGTCAAAACAGACCATATCACTGTGATTTATTTGAAGGGAAAAAAGTTAATGCAGGTGATGTGATAGGTTATGTAGGAAGAACGGGCTATAGCTCTACCGAAAATACAAACGGCATAGAGAGCAGTCATCTGCATTTTGGCGTGCAACTCATTTTTGATGAAAGTCAAAAAGAGGGAAACAATGAAATATGGATAAACCTATATTCACTGACAAAATTGCTAAGCGAACATCAATCTACAGTGATAAGAAATAGCGAAACAAAGGAGTTTTACTCAGAATCTCAATCAAAAATAGAAAACAACTAACAAATACCCACGCAGGAAATTGATCCTACGTGGGTATGAATGTTTTTACTGCTTTATGGTGCATCAGCGCTTGTATTACTTGAACTGGTGTTTGAACTAGTATCTGAATTTATGTCTGAGTTTGTATCTGAACTGTTTCCTGTAGGCCTGCTACTGTTTGTAATTGGCTCTTCTGATGATGTGATTGGCACATCGCTCTCAAATGAGATAGGATCGCTGGTGATATCAACGATAGAAGATGTATCACTATCAGGCACTGAGCTTACGGGCACATCTACCGATGATGTGGCAGAAGATGTTAAATCAGAACTGCTTTCCGAGCTGGAATTTGGTTTTGAGCTGGATGATTTCTTAGAAGAGGATTTTGATGATGAGCTTTCATCGTCATCCTCTGACGAGGATGATGGATAACAGTAGCTGGAGGATTTCAGTGCCTCGGTCTTCACTTCTTTGCCATTTAACCAAAATGTTCTTGAAGCGGCTACTGTCCAGCTACCTCCGGCGCCATAACCGGAGGTCCAAGAATCACAGGTGATTTCATCCCATTCAGTGGATGGTACACTATACATATTGCAAGTGAGAGTAACACCTGACATATAACAGTTTATATATACAGGGTAACTGCTATTGTTCTTCATTTTTAGGTCAAGATTAGGATAGTCGATTGTAGCATCAAGACCCTGCTGTGCATATGTTGAAGGCCATGCGTGAGCATATCTCTCGACTATTGTAAGGCCTGCACGCAGACCGGCATTATAAATAGTTGTGGAAGCTTGGCATATACCACCGCCAATACCAACAGCACTTCTTCCGTTCATTATTACACCTGCAGGTAGATAACCTAATGATGTGAGGTTACTATCACCTGTACAAGCATTAAAAGAGAATGTATCACCAGGGTTTAAAAGAGTTCCGTTTACAGAAGATAATGCAAGTTCCATATTATGGTTTGCGTTAGAATTATTAGTTGATGTTGTGCTAAAGGTAGATATAAGCTTCATCTTCTGATTGAGGTCATTGGCTATAAGTCCGCCTTCGGGAACAGATTTTACGCACGATACTGTGCCTTCCTTCTCTCCGGATTTTATAAGCTTTGTAAGCTTCGCTATAGCATCTTCCCTATCGAGGGCTTTTCCTCCGCCGTTGTCCTTAAACACGAATTGTTTGCCTTCGGATGCAGAAGGATCAAAAGAAACAAGCTCCACGCCTGTTGCTTCATCGTCGACAAGCTCAGCGACTTTATCAATTGCCATAGAGATAGATTCTTCTTCCATCTCATATTTCAGCTCCAAATCTGTGTCTTTTGGAAGCTGAGTTATTTGCAGACTTCTGGCAAGTGTGCTGATAGCATATGCTTTATCTACTACAGAAGCATAATCGGCATTAAAGACAAAATCCTCTTTTGTAAGGGTTTTCTTTGTGCCCTCACAGTCGATTATGTATGCAATATCTTCCACAAAGTCTTTTATATTAGCTTCAAAATGTGAATAAACCTCGTTGTATGTCTTACTGCTCAAGTCATAACCGGAAATTTTAATTCCTTTAACAAAGCTTTTTGACTTATCGGTTATATTGATTTTGGAAAGATCAGTCTTACTAAGCTCACTATAAAAGTCTACTTCAGAACTTGTAGAGTTTGTTTTGCCATCAACATATGGATTGTTTTGCAATTGTGTAAATGTTATCAGAAGTATAGCTATTATTATTGCAATTACCGAACAAATACTTAATATTATTATCTTTTTTTTACCCAGCTTGGGGTTGGAATTAATATCATTTTTATCCTTATCACCGGATTGCTTTTCCTTTGGTAAAGTGTTGCCACGTACTTTTTTCAAGCATATCGCCTCTCAATTTCACAATATAACAGATATATAATACACCAATAAAATTGCCATGTAAAGAAAAAATAATATTTTTTCAAAAATACGGAATTGTTAATAAAATTATTCTTAATTTAGGTGAAAATCTTAATGTATATTGATAATATATTACATATTTTTTCCTTAAAATTTGCTACAAAACCATTTTTATTAATGTGCCTTAACAGCATATGAAATGAAGACAAAGAATATTCACTGAAAAAAGGAACACTCTGCGACACATATTTTATCACAGAGCGTTCTTTTAATTATTGGAAAAAATTAATTGCAAATAGTTTACATTGTACTTCCTGTTTCAAGTCGATCGACATGTTCATCGCTTGTATCTCTAAATAGAAGAGAAATACACCAGATAGCAGCCAATCCAACAAGAGTGTAGATTATTCTGCTTACAATGCCTGTTTGACCACCGCATATCCATGCTACAAGATCAAATTGAAATATACCTACTGATCCCCAGTTGATACCACCGATGATCAATAATGTAAGTGCTAATTTATCAAGCATAAAAAAACCTCCTTTTTGTTTTTTCAATCTTATCATTGACAAAAAGGAGATTAATTATTCATTTATACGACAAACAAGCCTACAATTAACAAACAAATACCTGAAAAGGAAATAATCCCACCAATAATTCTGGTAGAAATCACCGCTTTTTGAATTTTTTGTTTTTTTATTTGATTTAGAGTAGGCATTGGAAAAGCAACCACGGTCGCTCCCAAAAGGGTGAGAGCTGATCCTGATATTATATAACCAATTTTAGCAGATAAGAGCAGAGCTAAAAAACAAGCAGCCATAACGGATATAACGCAGATGATATTGAAAAAGCCAAAAATATTTTTAAATTTTCTTTCAAAGTGATAATATTTTAATGCTTTCTCGCTGCATTCATCACAGCAGTATTGTTCGCTATATGATATTTGATTACCACAATAGTCACATTTCTTCATTGTCAGGCTTTTCCTTTAGTTTTAATCTTGTTCTTTTTGTTCTCTGCGTATGCAACAAAACGCATAAGGAATCTTCTGATTTTTGGAGATAGACACCACATAAAAACGTAAATTTTGTAACGTATTTTATTTGTGTCGCAATATTTATCGTTTCTATAAAAGCTCTTTAAAACTCCGATAATTTGATCTTCTTGTATACCTCTCTCCAAAACATATTGGCTATCGCCACACATTGTGTAGCTGTTATTTTCAATTTTCATTATGCGATGAAGCACATATTGTCCATTTTTTCGTATGTATAATGCTACATCATGTTTTTTTAGCTTGTCTGTCTTCTTCACAACGTGTATAGTGTCACGTTTATTATGCAACAAAGGGTACATACTATCACCATGTGGTGTTCCTATATACTCACCGTCACGTTCGATTATATCTTTTATGCATGGCAGATCACTCATTTAATATACCTGCTTTTCTTGCACTTTCAATAAAGTTTTGTATATCAGCTTTTGCTGTCTCCTCATCAATATCATATGTAGACAAAATATTCTCTAGAATTTTGTCAGCATCGGTACCTTTCTCGATAAGCTTCCAAATAAAAAGACCTGTATCATTCAATGTAATAAGACTATGAAATTCATCTGCCATATCGTCAATAGCTACAATTACATATTTGTCTCCAAATTTTCTTACGAGAAGTCCTTCTTTAGACTTTATCACTTTTATCAGTCCTTTCGTTTATTCAATCATACCCATATATGAAACCCTTGCAGCTTCCTGCGAAATGTTACAGTATAATTCATAGGTAGGTATATCGGTGAGCATTTTTTCCAAAATATCAAGCAGATTTATCATAGAAGTAGAACTCTTTGGCATAATAGTCTGATTGAGAATATTGTGAAGATGGTCTATTCCAACCACCTTAGAGATTTTATTTTCTTCGCCACGATGCAAAAAGCAGATAGCCTTTAGAGGCACCTTTATGTTGTTACTAATGGCGTGTTTGCCATCCCATGGAGTGCCATATACATAAAATTTTCCGTCTATAAGGCGAAGTAGTGGCTTGTCATCGTTGATCATAACCACCTTATCACCAAAAACCTCACGCCAAATACGTGTATGTGTAGATTTGCCTGTGCCACTTTGTGCTGTGAACAGATATGCCTGATTGTCTACCGAGAGGGCAGAGCAATGAAAAAAGAATCCATTGTATTTTTCAAGTACTTTAAGACAAATCTGCCTATAGATTGCTGTGCTTTCATAGCATGGTTCCGGAAGTCCGGGAGCATAAGAAACTTCCTGCAAAATCAAATCTCTGGTGAGTCGCACCGAAAAATCCGGTGCGACATTGTCATCAGAGATATAGTCTTTCAATCTTTCTTTAGTATATTCATATTTTGGATCGATATCAATATACAAATCCGCTATTTTATATATGCTCACTGTGTGTACCTCAATTCGATTATCCTAAAAGCTCAGAGAAATCTATAACATTGTCGCCTTCCCAATCATCATAGTACTCTGAATCGGACTCGGCACTTGATGAAGCTTTGCTTGATGAGCTATCAGAACCCTTTGAGCTTGTGGAAGAGGTGCTTTTTGATGATGTGCTAGAATTTCCGGAATCTCCCGAAGAAGGAGCATCAGATTTTGATTCGGTGCTGTCTTCTATTCCCGGTGTAATGACAATATCAGGTGTGAGAACCTTGTCATCACCACCACCGATTTCGATAACATCTGTGTTTACATCAGGATTTGAACTGTTGGAACTTACTGCACTTGTTGTGTCGGAGGATGTATTGCTGTTTACCTTCTTATCGTCTTTATCACCACATCCTGCAAGCAGTGAAGTTGCGATCAAAACAGAAAAAATAACAATTCCAAATTTTTTAAACATAGTAATCAATTCCTTTCATTATGTTTTTTTAGATATTTTGATTATCAATCGAGGCTATCCACAAGCTTAGCCAGATATCTCTGGATAAGAACAACGTCTTCCATTGTTGTTTTTTCGTCATGTGTAACATCTGAATTAATTGCATAATTATCTCCAGCCTTTTCAGGAGTGATAAGTTCTGCAATAACCTTTTGAATCGTAGTTACATCTTCCATATTTACGAAACCATCGCAGTTGGCGTCACCATACATTGCTTTAGTGTAGGTTTCTCCTTCCCAAATAGCATACAATGTAACATTCTCTGTGCCGAGTAGGTCGATCAGCATAGCAGAATTTAAGATTCTCTCGCCACTGCCATCAGGTGAAAGATACCATCCAAGGAATGTTTTGCCTTCTTTTACAGCATCAGGAATTACAAAGTCTTCTTTAAGCGGTATGGTAGAGTTAAAGTCATTATCCATAAAGTTGCTGTGGAAGTCGCACGTGCCACCATTGAGAACAAAGTGAACATCCATACGCTCAGCCTCAACCTTAACATCAGTTTGCCACTGTGCAACTAAGAATGTATTTTCTCTGATATCTGCATCAGCTACAAGATTGCCGTTTTCATCATAATACTTCTTTGTCCAATCGGTGGAATCATAGTAGCCTAAGAATTTATCATCGTATATTTCATCTTTTTCAGGTACATCGATTTTAGCAGGAAGTTTGTAGTCGGTAATTTGTGTTACGCTATCAGTTCCATTTATACCGTTTCTCTTATCAAAAAACACAAACAATGATGAGTTGTCATATGCCATCTCAGCAGGAACCGTATCTATATTTTCTATATAATCAGAAAACGCTCCAACATGTTTAAAGGTCAATCCAATATTAGTGAATATAAGTGCACCATTGTCGCCCTTTTGTGGCTCACTAAGCCAGATATAAGGACCTTCACCACCAAGATCAAATTTATCTTTGGTGCTTACAAGCACGTCATTATATAGAACATGTCCTAGGTTGTAATCATTGTTTTTGAGCACTTCAACGAGATTAAAATATCGTAAGCTAAGTCTAATGCTCTCAAGATCAATGTGGTGCTGATATACTTTTTGACCTAGTAGATTGTATGGATCAACTTTCTCAAAGTGACCGTTCGGGGTCTTTTTTGCGAATGGATACTCTGTGCAAGTTATGTGTGTGTTACCGTCGTTAAGTATAACTGCGTGTGAATTGCTGAATTTGATAAATTCAGTTGTGTTACATTCTACTGTGTGAGCGGCAGACGTTAAAAGTTCAACAATTCCGCCATTAATGAAGAAATCCTGAAACTTTCTTCTTGCATAAAATACCGGTTTTGAGCTAGACTCTAAGCGTATTGTTCCGCCGATAATTGATGCCTGGTTTATAACGTCACCTTCAACACAGTAGCCATCTGTACTACCTTCAAGATGACCATCTATGACTCTAAAGTTTGCAAAACTATTTGTTTCTTTAATATATGTGAGATAGATGAGAGAGCCGGTATTTTCATGACCAAAGAAAACACCACCACCCTGCTGTTTATAATCGTTTGTAATAATCTTTCTGCTGCAGGCTACATTAAGACGAATTTCTACATCTGGGTTAACAGTGACTGCATCAGATATTATAGCAGAGTTGGCTTTGCTTTCGAAATTTACCTTTGCACCTGCTACAAATGTCAGTTTTTTAACAGCAAGACATCCTACAGAGGTGTCTTCGTCTATTGCTTCTGATGTGGAGATTACACTGAGGATAGAATTGTGACCTCTATATACATCTGGCTGAATGTTAAGTGAAGCATTTGGAGCAGAGATTAAAGCTGTTGCTTTTTCTGCTGATGATTTGATTGTACTTCCGATACCAGCAAGAACTAAATTGATGTTACATGTTGCATCTGATGAAATCAAAGCTTCTTCGTTTGTTTTATCTAAAGTAAATTCTTCAAGCTGAATGTTTATATCTCGCTTTGTTTCGCTATCAATAACAATCTTTAGGTCTGAGCTATAATCACCTTTTAATATGTACATATCATAAGATTTCTCGTCTTTTTCGCCATCGATTGTTATGGAGTCTTCACTTATGATAATTTCGTTGCTTTCTGTAGCAATAGTTTTTGTCTTGACTTCTGCATCACTGTTCTTAATGCTTACTACAGCGTGTGATGTTTCGCCTGCTTCAATAGAAGTAGCAGATGCAGACACACCGGCTGTTCCTAACACAGATGCAACAAGAGCTATTGCAATGATTTTTCTTAATTTGTTCATTTTTATCATCCCATTTATATAATTTATAGAAAAACGCCCGGATATTTCCGAGCGCTGTGTAAGGCTTTTTGTTTTGGAAAGTATGTTTATTCCGCCCGACCGTAGCGCATTTTTTACAACCTGCCTACTAATCGACAGGTGGGTGCCTCCCCTTGACCTCAGGCTCCCTTCTTCCGAAAAATCGGGAGGTCTGCACACAATCTCAGGAGTCCGGCTCCCTATAAATAAGTTGTAGGGTTATATCAATGCAATAAGCGAATCGGGCAGAAAGTGAACAAAATTATTCCTCAGACTCGTCCTCGTCGTATTCAAACATTTCGTCGAAATGAGCCTCGAAAATCTCTGCGAGGTGGTCAAGAAGCTTTTCGTCCTCAAGATCAACCAACATAGGAGAGTCATCGCCTTCTTCGATGATTTCCTCCATGATGTAATACTCACCACTATCTTCGATAACTTGGTTTTCGTCATCGATAACAGGGCTTAGTGCATAGAACTTTCTTCCGTCTTCGTTTATTACATCAAGAATTTCAAATTGATATTCAGTGCCGTCATCGTCAAGCAAGCTGATAAAATCCATTTCTAAATCATTCATCATAGTTTTAGTTAATCCTTTCAATGCTTAATATGTCATTATTGTACACGTATTTTTAAAATAAGTCAAGCAAAACACTTGATAATTTTACAACAATAATCGACCACATAGTTGGTATAAATCAATTAATTTGGTTGTAATATGTTTCGAGAAACATTTCGTAGAATTCTTGCTCATCTACATAGAACTCTGCGTATTCTTTTCCCATTTTTACCTCGCCTGGCAGACGCATAATATTTGGAAAAGTAATATTTTTGTCTATAAGGCGTGTGGCAAGATATGTTACTGATGCCGCATCTATACTTGTTATAGAATAATCGCTTGCAGCATTGTAAATATTCAAAGGAGTTTTTATATCTTCTTTTGTCATTTTAATAGCTTTATCAATGTACGCATTTAGATAAATTTTTTGTCTCTCCATACGTTTGATATTTGCATCGACCTCTGTTAGACTTCTTGTTCTCACAAAGGCTTCTGCCATACTGCCCGCAAGGTGAACAGGAACTCCTGCCTTAAATTCACGACCTTTAATAACGGTATCATAGTCCAGTGTAACATCCACGCCTCCGATATTGTCGTTCATGGCGTTGATGCCCATGAGGTCCATGGCAAAAAAAGATTGTATCTCTATTCCGAAAAATTGTTTTTCAAGTGAGCTTATAAGATTATTACAGCTCTCTATTTTTCCATCTCCATATGCATATGACAGACATATTTGTTTGTTTTCTATGCCCAAATATGAGCCGGAGCTTGAATAGACAGCTATATCTGCCATTGTTTCACGCGGTATAGCAAAGGTAATGATACTTCCATCTTCAATATCTAGGGCTGCAAGATATATTGCATCGGCTTGTCCTCCTTTTCCGACAACGCCGTCAATAGCACCCAATTCGGTTTTATCGACTCCAATAAATAGTATGTTCGTAATATTTTCGTTATATTCATAGGTGTGACCATTGTATTTAATAATATGACCATTGTTTTCAGAGATTACCTCTCCGCCAAGATCAGGAGTTTCTATTTTTTCACTTTGTTTTAACAAAGCATCCTTACCAATTTGTCTTAGTGAAAAAAAGCAACCTACAACCAGTACTATCAAAGACAACATTATAATCAAAACAGACCTAAGAAGCTTGTGTTTTACTTTGCCGTTTTTATCATCATTTTTATCATTGTGTCTGTGTTTGTGCTTGCCACGTTTCGATAGGTCATAGCGCTCTTTATAATATATATAATCATCATAGTCACTAGAGGCGCTCTGTGCGGCTTCTTCAAGTATTGCACCTTGAACATCACCTCTTATCAGTGTAGTCGAATCAGATTTTTTTTCACTGCGTTTAGATTTACTTTCGTGGTTGTTTTGATATGAAGATTCAAAAAGATATCCTTCATAATTTTCTTTGTCTTGTGAATCTGACGGTGATTGCATTGCTTTTGCAATTCGTGCTTGACTTTGCGATGGTTCAGAATTTGTCACTCTTTTTACTACCCTGACTTTGACTACTTTCCTTTCAGAATGTGGTATAGGATCGTCGTTGTCCGTGGTTTTCTTTAAATTATCTGTGGTTTTGTTTAAATCATTAAACTGTAGTTTGTTCATCAATAAGCACCCCCTGGACAATATATCTGTCATTGGCTCTGAAGTTTGTGCAGGTGCTCAAAGTTACAATTTTGCTATCCAAGGATAACTCTACGTCACGCGAGTTGCATGTATAATCAGATTGAGGATTAGATATCTCATTAAGATATTCAGACCATACGCTATCATCTGAAAAATCATGAGTTTTTAGAATATGTCTATCATCCACTTCATATGCAGCAAATATTCTGTATGTGAGGATACGGTCTGGAGTGTAAATGTAAAAATATTCGTTCTCGTTGAAAAATTCCTCACCCTCAAACTTATGCAATGTTGCAAACATAGAGCCGTCAAGCATATTGTGACCATATAGCACAGTGTTTCTATCGTTGTAGTCGGTGCTGTTGTATGTGCTCTCTGTGTAGATAGTGCCTGCAAAATAGTAGCTTTTGTCGGTGCCACGGTGCAGATAAAAGCCATCATCGGCACTCTGTGCTACCGGATAATCTACAGATGTGTTTGGAACATATACCCAAGAGTATAAATCACTGTTTTTTTCTTGCAAATCTTCAAAGTTAATAGGGGTTTGAAGTGTTACGCTTACATCACTGTTATTAGAGGAGTTTATATCATCCAAAGGAGCTAAAGAGGTGTTCTTTACGCTGCTGATAAGATCCTCTGTTTGTTTGCTTTTTACTCCGTTATATCCAAAAAAACCAACACAACACGCTATCAATATGCATGCTACAACCACTGAAACTCTGGCGTTTGTTTTGTTTGCTTGTTTTTTCGCTTTTTTACTGTTATTACCCATTGTTTCCACTTCCTTTCAAGTAACTTTGGAAAAATTACTTTGTGGGTGTGTCTTTATAGAGATATGCTTGCACAAGGTATCTGTTGTTTGATCTGTAGCTTGTGCAGGTGCTTAGTGTGATGATTGTGTTGTCTGTGGACAAGCCAACATCACGATAGTTGCAAGTGTATATTGATTCAGGCTTAGACACCTGCTTTACATATTCTTCCCAGACATCATCTTTTGAAAAATCATATGAATTGAGGATATGCCTATCGTCAGACTCATATGCTGCAAAGATTCTATAAGTTAATATATGGCCTGGTGTGTATATGTAGATATATTCATTATCGTTAAAGAACTTTTCGTCCTCAAACTTGTGTATAGTTGTAAACATAGAGCCATCTAGCATATTGTGACCATAAAGCAAAGTGTTTCTATCGGTAAAATCTTTGCTGTTTGCCTTTTCTGTATAGATAGTGCCTGCAAAGAAGTAACTCTTATCGATGCCATGATGGAGATAAAAAGAATCATCTACATCAGGTGCACTTTGTGCTATAGGATAATCAACAGAAGTGTTTGGAATATATATCCATGCATAAAGGTCACTGTTCTTTGACTGGAGATCTTCGAAGTTTATAGGGTTTTCTACAAGTACCACTGTATCATCAGAATCAACATCGCTTGTATCAACAATAGGATCAAGGGAAACAGTGTTTACATCGCTCACAAAATCTGTGGATTTATTAGATTTGCATCCGGAAAACCCAAAAGAGCTCAAAGCAACCAAGCTTGCCGTTAAAGCTATGCTTAAAATACGCTTAACGACAAGCGATTTAATTTTTTTATTATTCATTAAAATTACATCCCTTCAGGAAAATAAACCTTTTGATTAAAAAAATGTGTTATTTGTCAGCTTTTTTTCTGCTAACCAATGCACACACAGCAGAGCCACCTGCAAGAAGCAGAAGCACAGGTGTAATGTCACCTGTTATTGGTGCGTTAGGTGATGTATTTGTATGTGTGTCTGAGTCTGTTGCTGAATCAGAGTCAGAATACACCGGAGCAACAGGACTAACGATAGGATCGAGAGCATAAGATGTTGCCATAGTGGTAAAAATTAATGTACATGCTCCCAAGGCTGCTAATATTTTTTTCATAAAATTATACCTCCATAAAATAATATGTTTAATATAACACATACATATTCTATCACAAGCTATCAGCATTGTAAAGCGTTTTTTACACGAAAGATGTTGGTATTGTTAGTGGCTGTATAAGACAGAAAAGCATTGACTAAACGAGCAAAATAGCGTAATATATCATATGTGAATAATAGTCATAGCTTAGAAATAATATTTGGTAATATGTTTTCCAAAAATCCTTATATTTTAAATAATTTATATTGTTATGAATGTGGATTTGTAATATAAGCGAAAAAGAAAAATCGCCGAAAAACTTCGGCGATAACTCTAAAGAGATATATAAGCTATTTGAATAAGAATATTATCAGAATATTCCTTCGAGTTTGCACTCTTCTTCACCATTAACAACATAATATGCTGTGTTCTCTTCTGGCTTTACATAAATTTTTAATGTTTTAACAACAGTTGCACCTTCTTTTTCGGCATATGCAGCCTTAATTTTCTTTGCAATAACATCTGTTGAAGCCTGAATACCATTGTGCTCGATAAACAATTCAACCTTGGCTGATGGCTTTCTTGTAGTTTTTTTTGCGGTAGTTGCTACTGCTACTTCATTAGCTACTGTAGAGTCTGTCTTTTTTGCTTTTGGCATTTTTTAGAACCTTCTTTCAATTTGATACTTGTTTATTAATCAACAGCACGGCTATTATATAACCAAACGCCGTTAATGTCAAACCTGTGACAGAAAAATTGTTTATTTAAACATTTTTTTAGGCTAATGCAGGTTTTTTTGTGCAATACAACAATACAATAATAACATTTATAATCGTTATGAAAGGAAAAGAATAACTATGAATAGAATAAAAATTGTTTTTACAGATACAAAAACAGTAACATCAGGTGATTGCACCCTATTAGACAGATTTAAAGATTTTGGCGAGGTTGTTATGTTTGACAATCTTGATTCAAGCCTTGTGGCGAGTCATGCTACTGATGCTGATATACTCGTATGCAACAAAACGGTCATCACTGCCGATACAATCAGCAAAATGCCAAATCTAAAGCTAATCACCTTGCTGGCAACAGGCTACAATAATATTGATATCAAAGCAGCAAGTGAAAGAGGTATAACAGTGTGTAATGCTGGCGAATATTCCACATCGAGTGTTGCACAACAAGTATTTGCTTATATACTTTATTATACAAATAATGTGGCATCATTTGACAAGCGTGTGAAAGATGGAAAATGGGAAAACAGTGATATATTTTGCATATTAGATAACTCTATGCAAGAACTTGAAGGTAAAACAATAGGTATTTTTGGATTTGGAAGCATCGGCAGAAGAGTTGCACGCATTGCCAAAGCATTTGGAATGAACGTGATTGCAACAACAAGAACTATAAAAGATAACGATGTTGAATATGTGGAATTTGACGAGCTTCTTACTCGCTCAGATTTTATTACCGTGCATTGCCCACTTACTGATGACACCAAAGAGGTGTTTAACAAGCAGGCGTTTGAAAAGTGCAAAAGCAACTGCATTTTTATAAATACATCACGTGGTGGCACTGTTAACGAACAAGCACTTGCGGATGCTCTTAATAGCGGTGCGATTGCCGGTGCGGCTGTGGATGTTCTTCAAAAAGAGCCTATGGCAAGTGATTGTCCACTTAAAAACGCTAAAAATATAATATTTACTCCTCATGTAGCTTGGGCTCCTATAGAAACAAGAGAACGCCTGATAAATATAGTTTACAACAATATCAAGGGCTTTATTGAAGGTAAAATCGTAAATAAGGTTAATTGAAATATTTGCAGTTTTATGTTGACTTATCTGTAAAATTTATTTATGATAATACAAGATTGAACCAAAAAGTTCTATTGGAGGCGATTTTATGAATTTTGTATTAGTAGTTATCGAAGTTCTTTTGTGCTTTGTGGCAGGTTTCTTTTTGCTCAAGCCAAATATTAGAAGAATGTTTCCTACCGGATTTTTAGGCGGTGCTTTTTACTTAGAAGGCGTGTGGTCTATGGTGAACTACATTGTTTCGGGAATATGGCCTGACAATATTGTGATGGATATAATCAGAAGTATTTTAGCTATAATAGTTTCTGCAGGTGTGATCTACACCATAATAAAAATGACAAAAACTATTGAGAAAAGAAAAAGACTTCAGAAGCCTGCTGAAAACAATGACAATCAAAAGTAACTTAATAAGACAAAACAAAAGGCGAAATGATTTCCAAATGGATTTCATATCGCCTTTCTATTTACGTATATAATATTATACTAGTTTTTCACAAAAGCATCTTTTGATGCACGACACACAGGGCAGTTCCAGTCTTCGTTAAGCTGGTCAAAAGGTTTGTTAGAATTGCTATAAACATATCCGCATATTTTGCATGTGTATTTTTCTGCAAGGGAAAAAGTGTCTTCCTTTTGGATGAGGAAGGTAGGAGCATTTGCAGGAGCACGACCTTTAATAACGTGATGATAGTAGCTGTATGTCATTGGCGTGCCTTTGTATTCATCGCTGCCTGCGATTACCTCGGCTATAAAAACGGTGTGAGTGTGTGCTTCTACGCTACTGACAACCTTGCACAAAAACCAGCAACATATGTTTTCTCTAAGCACAGGTACACCCTCACGGAGAACCTTGTAGCCTATATTTTTTAGTTTGTCAGTTTCTCTGCCTGATGTGAAGCCCAATGCTCCAACCACTGTGCCTGAGGTGTTTTCGGATAGCACAGAAACAGAAAAGATACCGTGTTTTTTTATCATCTCGTTAGTGTAATTATCACGATTCACACTTAAAGAGATCATCAGGGGAGAGGCTGTTATTTGTGATACAGTGTTCACTATGCAGGCGGATGGATAGTTATCGCCTTTAACACCTACTGCATATATTCCATAATTTATCGTTCTTAAAATTTTAGGATCCATTTATTTCACTTCCTTATTTTATCTTGCGACACTCGATATAATATCTCTTGTCGTAAGCATGGCCCATAGAAAATGTTTTTCTCGGTAATGAGCCGTCTGCCTTGATTGCATCGAAAAGCTCATCCTTCTGCATACCTTTGAAGATAAAACCAATAGTGTTATCTTGTTTGCATAGCTCTGCCACGCTGTCTTCACCATGAATATAGTCTATCTTGATTTCCGGATGTGACTTGAGATAATCATCGAGGAAAGCCTGAAGCGTGCCTACAGGGAGCTTTGATGAAGGTTTCACGCTCATTTTGCCATTGATTGACTTTGATACATAATCTATTATTTGAGCATCTGCACCGGAATATCCATCGCCAAGAGCTTCTTTTATATCTGCTATTACTTTTTCACAATCTACGTTGAACAATACACGGTATATAGGCTCAAACTCGATAGATGCATCGTGAATATTCACTACCTCAACAAGCGCATATCTTGCTTCAGGTGATTTATTGAGGTTGTAGCATTCTTTTGCAGTTGCCAAAGAATGATTGCCATCGCCTACAGCAAACATAAGCTTATCTTCTTTATCTGCTACCAATGCATTAAGAGCTTCGCCGATCTGCTTTTGTGTGGCTTCGTCTGTGAGGTATCCCTCAATGTGACCGCCACCCTGCATTAGATCAAAATCATATGCTTTTACAAAATCAGATTTTTTATCTTTTAATGGCTCAATTACACTAAGCTTAGGATCATCAATAAGGAGCATAACATGAGGAAGCTCAAGCACTGCATCTTTTCTAATCTTTACACGTGGAGGAATTCTTTCTATAACAGTTTGCTCTGTGGCACGTATAAGCGCATGGCTACCTTTGTGATAGTCATAATCTTCAAGATCAATAATGCCTACGATGCCATGGCGTATTTTACCATTAGATGATGCTCTCTCTACATACATCAGTGCGTTGTCATGTTCTTCGAGAACACCGCTGTTTATGTAGTCAATCATGGTTTTGTTTATGTTTTTAATGCGTTCTTCTATTTCACCTTCAAGATAAATCTCAGGCAGTGTGATGCGTAATGTAGATGGTGCATCACCAACAATGTTTTCTACCTCATCCCAGTATTTTTGCTCAGAGGTGTATTGATCACAAGCTATAACAGCCCATTTCTCATAATTGCCCTTTGGTAATAAAATTTTTGCAGGTGAAAAAGAATATTTCATTATAAATCTCTCCTTGTGATTAATCTACAAAATTATATAACTATTATAACATTAATTTGTTGGAGTTTCAATACAAATTTAACATTTTTTGTTAACAATCTGTGTTTTTATTTCTTTAAAAAATTGCGTCGATCGCTCATACAGGGATAAATATTCGGTGTGAGTAGTCCCCATAATTCTGATGCCTTTATCTCTAGCTTTAGAAGCTCGGAGGCATCATCAGATAGAATATTCTCAGATCTTGTGGTGGAGGTGATTATAGGCAATTTTGTGTTCCTTGACAAAAACCTTGTTCCTTGATTATTAAAGCATAAAGGCCTGATATATGAGATAGGTTTTTTCTGCAATGTTTTTGTTATGCCGAGATATGAGCACATTATTATTCTGCGTACTCTAGCCAATGTGTATCTTTTGCTCTTGATATATGATGTGATTTCTTCTAAGGTGCAGAGGTTTTGCACAGCCTCGAAAATTCTGTTTTCCAAGCCTTCGTTTACATCTGCAATCATTGCAAAATCCTCTCTCGTCATGTTGCGTAACACAGCAAGGATGGCTCTCTCACCATTTTTTATATTTGCAGGTGCATATTTTTTTTCGATCTCATTGCTTAGAATTCCATAGCTATATGCATCCATAAACCCGGCACATGATTTGAGATTGTCGTTTTCGATATTGCTTCTGATACAGCTGGCACTTGCAAAGCCGTTTGATATAATCATGCTGTCGTGTTGCACAGCTATGCGTTTTATTGTTTTTGGAACCACTCTTGATTTTTGTCTGTCTAACGCTTTGAGATATTCTATACCCAATATGTTATTAGGCGACATTAGTATGTTACTAAGCTTTTCGCCATAAAGGAACGCTATAGAGTTGCCAAGGGCTTTTGCAGTGGAAACTCCTTTTTTTAACTCTTGTTCCATATATTTTTTTACATTTTTATCGTTTTGGATTTCAATCAGTTTTCTCAGCACACCTATATCATTACTCTCGCTACCAAACCACAGCTCGTCACAGCCTAATGCACCGGCAAGTGCTACTCCACCATCTGCAAAGCCTTCTGCTGATGATAGCACCCTCATCACCGGTAACTCCACCACCATATCTACTCCGTTTCGTATGGCACATTCTGCCCTGCGAAATTTATTCATCACAGCACAGTCGCCCCTTTGCACAAAGTTGCCACTCATTATCCCCACGATATGAGTTATGCCATTTTGGCGCATCGAGTCTATCAAAAATTTATGCCCTTTATGCAAGGGGTTAAATTCACATATAACAGCGGCTGATTTCATCTTCTTTTGCACCTCAAGTTGATTATTAGTAGAAAAAACAGTTGAAATTTTCTCTGTATTGTACTATTATATATTATGTGTGAAAAATACGCAATACGCAAAAATAAATTGGATAAGGAGGATTGTGTGTCGGAATTATTTTTCGATATGCGAATGATATGAAAATTTTAGTTATTAACGCAGGCAGCTCTTCACTTAAGTATCAGTTGATAAATATGGAAGATGAGTCTGTTCTTGCAAAGGGAAACTGCGAAAGAATTGGTATAGATGGACTTTTTGGTCACAAGACAGCTGATGGCCGTGTTAAAGAAATAAATGTAGATATGCCGGACCACACAGCTGCATTTAATCAGGTTAAGGCAGCACTTCTTGATAAAGAGGTTGGTGTTATAGAGAGCCTTGACGAGATTTCTGCTGTAGGCCACAGAATCGTGCAGGGTGGAGCTATCTTTAGCAAGTCTGTGCTTGTAGACGAAAAGGTAAAAGAGGGTATAGCATCTCTCATTCCGCTTGCACCACTTCACAATAAGGGTCATCTTCAGGCTATTAATGCTTGTCAAGAGGCATTTGGCAAAGATATTCCGGAGGTTGTTGTTTTCGACACAGCTTTCCATTCTACAATGCCACCAAAGGCTTATATGTATGCAATTCCTTACAAATATTATGAGGAGAACAAGATTCGTAGATATGGCTTCCACGGTACATCACACAGATATGTTAGCTCTAAGTGTGCAGAATTTATGGGTAAGGATCTTAAGGATCTAAAGATGATCAGCTGTCACTTGGGTAATGGTTCCTCTATCACAGCTATTAAGGATGGCAAGGTTATCGACACAAGCATGGGCCTCACTCCTCTTGATGGATTTATGATGGGTAGCCGTTCAGGAACTCTTGATCCATCTGTTGTTACATACATGGCAGAGCTAGACAACATTTCTCCAAGTGAGATGAGCCAGTTGCTCAACAAACAATCAGGCTTGCTCGGTATCTCAGGCGTTGGCAGTGATGATAGAGATGTTACAAAGGCTGCTGCAGAAGGCAACGAGAGAGCAAAGCTTGCTCATGAAATGCTCCGATATCAGATTTCCAAGTTTATCGGCGGATATTATGTAGCTTTGGGTGGATGCGATGTTATGGTGTTCACAGCAGGACTAGGCGAAAATCAGGCTTCACACAGAAAGGCAATCTGCGAATATTTATCATGCTTCGGCGTGAAGATAGACGATGCTAAAAACGAAGCAGCTATCAGAGGTAAGTGTGACGAGATATCTACTCCTGATTCTAAGATCAGAGTATTTGTTATTCCTACTAACGAAGAACTTGTTATCGCAAGAGATACAAAGGAAATCGTAGAGAATATGTAATATTATTAACTTAACAATAAAAAAGACTTAAAGATGCATAAAACATCTTTAAGTCTTTTTGTTAGTCAAAAACTCTCCTATACGAAGAATTATCGCATAGGAGAGTTTGTTTTTACTGTTTACCTTGTATAGATCAAATAGCTTACAAATCTAATTTGTTTAATTCAACGATTGCTTTGTCCGGTGTATAATCGGTGAGATTTTCGAGTATTCCTGATTCTTGTGTAAGGTTATATAGAATATCTACAAGCTCAATAATCTCTCTGCTTGTGGTGTTTTCAGGATCTTCAAGCAAAGCCTTTAGCTTATCAAAAGCTTCTACCCACTCTGTAGAGTCGCTTTCTTTCATTATTTCATAATGCTCTTCAACAGAATCAATAAACTCTTGTGCAATGGCAAGTGCATACTCCATTGTAAATTCAACTTCATTTATGGCAGCTTCTATTTTTTCTACAAACTCAGATGTTTTTTCATCTGTAATTTCGGATTCACCGTTTAGATACTCTTCTGCTTCTTCAAGAACCTCAATAAGCTTTTCCATAGATTCTTCTACACAAATGGGCTCAATTGCGTTCATACCAATCAGCATATTGCCTGCAAAACAAAGCTGCATCAAGTTGCCTATTGGTGTAACTTCAAGATTATCAACAGCTTCGAGCAATTTTTCTTCCATTTCTGTGAGCTGTTCGTCTGTATAGTTTTTATAATCTGAAATCATACCGCTTGCTTCTTCAAATAAGTCGCATAGCTTTTTATATGATTCTTCTGTGTAAATACTAGATTCACTTTCGTCAAGAATATACCCTTCAACATATGAGAGTACATTGTAAAGATTACCGTATGGTGAATATTCCTCATTGTCTATAAGTTCTACTAGAGCATCTGCAAGCTTTTTCTCATCTTCTTTGCTTACACTACTAGGATCATCAAGGTATGCTTCAATTTTTTCAGTAAGAGTGTTTACCTTTTCTATGTAATCCTTTGTATACATGTCTATTTCTTCTTCGTTAAGATCTTTAAAGGCAAGCAAATATGAAGAATACGTATCGATTAAACCAAATGGTGTTTCTTCAAGATTTCCTAAACATTCGTCAAGATCGCTAATTAAAATTTCTACTTCTTCATCTGAGTATTTGCCTGGATTTACTATAAAATCATACAATGCATAATATGCTGTTTTAAACGCAGCTAATGATTCTATTGTATAGTAATCCTGCTCATCTAGCGTATATCTGCCATAATCAACCATATCAAATGCTGTTGAGAATGTTGATGGTTCAAGGCTGTAATATGCTTCCTCCATGGAATCAGCCAATTCTTCAAGCTGTTCATCTGTTAGTTTATTCATATTGTCTTTATAAAATAAACACAATTTTTCTAACACCGCTAATGACTCTTCTGTATAGAAACTATGGCAAAAATCATCTTCTCCGTATATGAACATTCCATAAATATCAGAAATTCTACCTTTTGCACTAGGCTCAAGATCATAGTAAGCCTCTGATAATTCTTCCCACATAGCGTCATATTCTTCTCTTGGGACAATTCTTGAATCATCGCTTATCAAATCCATAGCTTTTTTGTAAGTATCAGAAAATACCTTAAAAGAATCATCTGTATATTTGTGACCCCACTCAGTTTCATTTGCCAAATCTGACAACATCATAGACAGCTCTGCCGGAGGAGTATATTCCATATTATAATAAGCATCTTCCAGATCTTCTATAACCTTGTTGACCTTATCTTCGTCATAGTTACCGTCTTGAAAAGCACCATAATCACTCATTGCTTTGTTCCAGCGGGTACTTAAATTTTTAATTGCTTCTTCGGTATACATTGGTAGTGATATGTACTCACAATAAGGATTGTTTAATACCTGAGAAACATAGATTTCATCTAACAATCTTCTAAGCTCACCTAATTTTGTAAGCTCTAAATCATCATATAATAATTTTAACTGTGCATAGAGTGAAAGCAATTGATTAATGTCATAATCTTTATACTCATCTTTATCATATGAATCGCAATAATCCTTCACTTTATCATAATATTCTTTAAATGACTTATAGGATTCTTCTGTGTAATAATAGCCTATTTCATCATTTATTTCAGATTGTATTGTCTCTATTAGCGTTCTTAATAAACGGCGTGTAGAATTTAGCTTATAATCAACTTCATCGTCTGAAGTATCTTCTGTGTCTGTATTTTCAGTATCTGTAATTTCAGTATCAGATGAAGTATCTTCTGTATCTGTATTTACTTTATCAGATAATGTATCTTCTGTATCTGTATTTTCAGCATCAGATGAAGTATCTTCTGTGTCTGTTGTAGAAGAACTTCCGTTGTTATACGGAAGCTGAGGTATAAGCTCTGCGATATATCTTTGCATAGTGGTAACATCTTCAAGATTTAATTTACTATCGAGATTCACATCTGATGCTTTTAGAGCGTCTTCGCTAAGCTTTACAAGCTCCGCAATATATTTTTGCAACTCAACAACATCTTGTAAATTAACCTTTTTATCTCCGTTTAAGTCACCATAAATTATATCGTTTTTTTCTGATATCGGCTCATCATCTTGTTCTGAATCTGCTTTGTCTACATTTTTAACATAAGAATTTGCAGGTGTGCTTTTCTGCAAACCTTCGTTTGCAAATGCACCTACCGTAGCAACATTAGCAAGCAATGATATTGCTATTATTGAACTAATAATCTTTTTCATTTAAGTACCTCCTAAATAAATCAAAACTACAAGATAAATTATCCTACAACAATTTATCTTGTAGTTATATTATAGATGTTTTTTTTGCAAATTTCAATCATTTGGAAGAAATAGATTTTATTTTGGTAAAGATAATACGTTTGTCATTTTTTTAGTGTGAAAATCTAACTGAGCATTTGATTATTGTTTGCACATCCATACCAAATTTGCAATTAACAGGTTATTCTCATCAACAAACTTATACGTCTTTGGATCATAATATCTGTTATCTAGATAATACAAGCGAGTTTCGTTATCATAGCAATAACTTTTGTTTTTAAGGGGATTAGGATTACCTATATTACTCGGTAATGCTTTTGAATGGTTATTTACTATGTTTGTTACCCGGTAGTAAAAAACGTTTACAGAATATTCGTATAAACAAAAACACAAGAAAACCACAAAACCACAAAGTTATATCAGCAATAAATAAGTTAGTGCAAAAGAAATAATCAAGTATATTTGAAATACATATAGTTGCGAAAAATACTATGTTGATAATCGGAAATTTAATTTTATGTATACCAAGTTTATTGGTCTTATCTACACTGTTTTTCTTGATAAGATGATTTTTAAGTATGAGCAGGGTAAGATTCGCAATGAGCATTATCAAACCAAAACAAAACCAACCGAAATTATAAGATTTAAATAAATCTATCATGCATTTACCTCCTCAGCTCTAGAAATGACATACGTATATTGTAAGAATTTCTAAGTTTTTTATTTATATTTGTTGTCCTCGTTTACTCAGCAGTATTTGTTACTGCTGTTTCATCAAGGCTAGATCGAAGATATTCTGTTATGTTATCAGATGGAAACATTATTGCATTATCCACATCTTCTGATGTTACCCTATATCCTTTTTCGATAAGATATTTTACTATATCCAATGACCCGCTATATGTTGCGTAGTACATCGGCGTTTGATTTAAGTCATCACATTTATTTATGTCGCTTCCACTATCAATCAATATTTTAACAATTTCATATTCACCACAATAGCAAGCTTCGCCAAGAGGTGTACCCATTGGGCTTTCCTCGTTTGTAGAAGCACCAAGCTCTATGAGAACTTTCACGCTATCTTTTGCTCCTGAGAAGATAGCCTCTATAAGTGGTGTATTTCCGCCGACATCCATATTAATATCTGCCTTATATTCGAATAATGTTTCTATCATATTGGTTTTTTCCCACCTAGATGACAGAATAAGTGCTTCTTGCAATTCATCTTGAAACAATTCTGTCTTTAACAAATATTTTGCTATTTCGGAATTATTAATACACGCAAAAGACAGCACACCATAAGATAGTTTCGGCTGTCTATATGATGAAACATCAATATGACTGTCAATTAATACTTTTACTGTGTCAAAACTATTATTCTGAACCGCTGACATTAACGAGTGATAGCCTTCAAATTCACTTAAAGTCAAGGTTTTAAGCAAATATGAAACCATTTCATAATTATCTGTAGTGGCAGCAATGGACATTAAAGAGTTTTCTTTTGCATCTTTTATGTTGTTTAATTCACCTAATGTACGCATTTGCTCGGTGTTACCGAATGCCGCAATATAAACAATATCCTGATCGCTAAGGCTATTTGAATCTTGAATAAGTTTATTAGCAGTTTCCCAGTCTGAGGTCAAAAGAGATGACAGTAACTTTGACTCAATAGACCGGATTTGCTCATCTGACAGCATTGAAGCTATTTTTTTAATCAGTTTATAATGATTGCCGGTTTCAATGTTTGTTTTTATAGCAGTGTTAAGAACGGCTTCATTTACAATTGCACCATTAGCAACTAAAAAATCAAACATTTTTTCAACAGCGTAATCCTGTGTAAGCTCTTCTGAACGCACAATATCATTGAGGAAACAACATTCTATAGGCAATACACCGTTATCACTCTTTTGATTTATGTCAGCTCCATTATCAAGTAAAAACTGACATAAATCTATATCGCACATTCTTATAGTGTAGCAAATTAATGGATATCCTTCTGCGTCATAGGCAACAGGCGACGCACCCATGTCTATGAGTAATTTAGATATTTTTGTTTGGCGATAAAAGCACGTAATTATAAATGGGTTTTTCTCCTCTATGAGATTGTCAACTCTATCACATATATTTCCCGAAAGAAGATCTATATTTGCACCACTGCTTATTGCTTCTTTGCACGCTTCATAATTTGAATACTGTATGGCATCAAGCATTTTAAGATCATTTTCATTATCTGTAACAAAATGATTATGGAGCATATCTGTACAGCCTGAAAACAATGTTATTATAACAACTATCATCGAAATTTTCTTTATCATAATTACACTAATCCTCTCTCTACCGAGTTATTTTAAATATGTATCCTTTTACCAAATATATTGTGTTACTCTGTAATTTTTTAATGCAGGTGTATTTGCTTACAACCTCTCCATCGTCTCTGCTCATACCTATCAGTTTATTGTTCTCGTAATACTAGATAATACTGATATATCATTTTACTATTCGTCATAATAACAATTAGTGATTTCCCATTTGTTGCTAAATTCTTTAGATAATTCTACAATCCATCTATCATCTTTGATGGTGACTACATATGTGGCTTTGCCACTATAAAAATCAAATAATCTAAAATCCCAATCTGCAGTTCCTCCAATATCATCCGCTACAAAAGTTTCTCCATATTTTTCTTTCAATTCTTCATCGTTGTATAAATAGTTTAAAGCTATATAAGGAATAGAGTCACTGCTCCAACCAAAATTAGATGTTTTGCACCACTCTGCAACATATTCTCTGCTCATCAAGTGTTCCGACGAAGCATCGTCATCAACCTTTATAGAGCAAGCAGATAAAAACAATGCACATATAAGGATGCTAAATAATATAATTTTTAACTTTTGCATCATGCACACCTCGCAACGATATTAAACAAATAATTAACTATGTAAAAGGAATTATAAAGTTTTTAGATTTTATATCTTTGGGTAACTTTACTTTGTTAGAATGAAAAAATCGAGCCATTTTTTTGCTGTTAAATTTCAAAAAATGACCCGTATCCACCTACAAATATAATAGATAGACTTTTAATTATACATATTTATTTAAGAACAAAGCCTATCTTCTTCATAGCTTTGTCGAGAGTTCTTTTAGAAATTCTGAGTGCAAGCTCTGCACCATTGGCATAGCACTGCTGCAAATAAGCTTTGTCGGCGGAAAGTTTTTTGAAGTTTTCTTGTATAGGACGTAGCTCTTCAACCACAGTTTCTCCTACTGCAAGCTTAAAGTCGCCATAGCCCTTGCCATCGAACTCACGCTCAATCTCGTCAAATGACTTTCCTGTTACAGAGCTGTATATAGACATAAGATTATTGATGCCGTCTTTGCCATCGGCATAACGCACACAGGCATCGCTATCTGTAACAGCGCGCTTGAATTTCTTTATAATAACATCAGGTGAGTCTAACACATATATGCATCCGTTAACATTTGTGTCTGATTTGCTCATCTTGCTGGTTGGCTCTTGCAAAGACATTACCCTTGCGCCTGCCTTAGGAATATAAGCCTCCGGAATTTTAAACACGTTGCCATAAATTCCATTGAACCTCTGTGCAATATCTCTTGTAAGCTCAAGATGCTGCTTTTGGTCTGCTCCCACAGGAACCATATCTGCCTGATAGAGCAGAATATCGGCTGCCATCAATGATGGATATGTAAAAAGACCTGCGTTTATGTTGTCAGCGTGCTTGGCTGACTTATCTTTAAACTGTGTCATTCTGCCCAGCTCGCCAAACTGTGTGTAGCAATTTAAAAGCCATGCGAGCTCTGCGTGTGTATGCACATGGCTCTGAATAAAGAACGGACTTTTTTCAGGGTCAACACCACATGCCAAAAAAAGCGCATAAGCCTCCATAATATTAGCACGCATCTTTGCCGGCTCTTGCCTTACAGTTATTGTGTGCAGATCAGCCAGAGCATATATACACTCAAACTCATCCTGCATTTTCACCCAGTTTTTCAATGCTCCAAGATAATTGCCCAGAGTAAGTCCTCCGCTTGGTTGCACCGCACTAAAAACTCGTTTTTTTCTTTCAATTTCTTCAGACATAATATTACATATAACGATGCAGTCTGTAAAAAAATGCATCTTTCCCTTTCATAAGTATAAATCTCAATTACATACGCTTTACAATATGCTCCGCCTTTGTGAGAAGCTTTTTATCATTATCATAGCAACACATATTTCTTGCTTCCTTAAAGCTGACCCATGTGGAATAGTCTATTTCTTCCTCTTGGAGTATCACTCTCTCTGTGAAAGCTTCTGCTAAGAAGAAAACTACTCTTTTTCTGATTTTTCCAAATGGCGAATATGTGGTAACCTCTCTAAATCCGTCTACACTGCTTACGATAAGTCCTGTTTCTTCTTTTATCTCACGTTTTGCAGTTTCCAGCTCGGTTTCGCCATATTCTACATGGCCTTTTGGAAAGCTCCAATATCTGCCGTTTTTGTTTTTTACGAGAAGCACCTTTGGCACCTTGTGTATTCTGTTAAATACAACTGCACCGCAGGATTTTTCATATAGACACATTAGTCTGCTGAATGTAAAGCCCTTTAATGAAGCAAGGCGTTTTCTTATTTCCGGCTCATAGTATATAGCATCATAATCAGGAGCCATGATTAACCTTTTAACGTTGTTGCTGCTGTCATAAGCCAATGCTATGACTATGACATTTATATTTTTCTTATCTGACTTGTTTCTAATCAGCACAATGCCGGTATCAAAATCGGCAATTTTGTTTTTTAGTTTGGCCATGTGTACGCCAGAATCTGTGGAGATTCCATATAACTCCACATTTGCTCTAAAACCTATCATCCTTTATCACCCTAATTTAGCAGGGCGCTCATACTGCTGTTCCTGATGGCAGTGTTAGCGTCCATAATTCCATTCAGGAAAAGCACATCATCAGGTTTTTCATCTTTTAAAAGGTTTTCGAGAGTGCCATCAAAATATCTGTAGTCTACAACAGTTACTTTGTTGAAGTTGCAGGTGAGATATGGCACAAATGGATTTGCACTGCTGTCTTTTATGACGAGCAAATTTCTGCCGGATTCTGTAGGGTTATCAGCAGATATTGTCATCACCGGTGATTCGCCACCAAAAAGGAACACAGCATATGCATATGTGGATGTTGGAGATGGATAATACAAATCAGCCACAGTTGCACTGCCGTCATTGGCAATGATTTTTACAGTGTATTCACCTGGAATGTCATAATATTCTACGGTGTCAGCGTTACTCTTTATCTGAGAATATAACGCTGAGTTTTCACTGGTGCTGTTGCCTGTGAGACCAATATAATCTCCTTCTACACGGTTGACACCTTTTTTGAGCTCGTCAAGTGCCACAGGCTCTAGTCCCATGCTTTGCATGAGATGTTCATATCCATAATATGCTCCAAGAGAGGTCCACACAGAGTCTGTGTTAAAATATGTGTACTCATCACGATGTTGCATAAGTGTATCAATTACATTTATGCATTTGATATCGTCAGAAAGTTTTTCAGCTATTCTGTTGATATTTATTCTTTGTGAGTAGGTGCCGGCTTTGATTTTTTGTTGGTCCGGCAGGGTAAACTCTGAACGTGTGGGAATTACAAGGTCATAAAATTTTGTTTCATCACCAAGTAATTTTTTTAGTTTTACTGTAAGATTGTTTATGGTGTCTGCATAGGCATCGGCGCCGGTGTTGTCACCATAAAAGACTTCATATGCCACTTTGTCAAACACATATACCTTTTGCGTTTCATCTGCAAAGGCTCCTTCTGCATCACTGCTGTATGAAAGTTCCGGAATAGCAGACGAGGTGTCTGTTTCGTTATCATCCGTTGATTGTGAAGATGCGTTATCATTATTCTCACTGTCATCAGAGCTTATATCAATTTGTGATGGTGCTGAAGAAGTTTCTTTTATGGGCAGTAGCTTCCAGAGTGAATCACCATAAAACGGATAAAGCGCGCCCAAAGTGGCAGTGGTAACACAAATAACAGCTGACAATATGATTATTGCCGCTGTTTTTTTCTTCTTTTTTGTGCCATACATTCCACCAAAACGGATAACCTTTAATTTCTTAGCCATAGTAGTAAAACTTGTTCTCCCTTAAAACGAAAACCATAAAAGCGAAAAAACCGATAATCGCCTTTATCTGTAAATACATCAATTAGTATAATATAAAATCAATAAAAATACAATAGCTGAGGACAAAATAACTAAAATATAATAGGAAAAAGCCTTGCCACTCATAGTGACAAGGCTTTAAAAACAATTAGATTAAACTAGCTATCATCCAAGTGATGAAACTAAATCAGCAATGTATTTCTGAAGAAGTGTAACATCTTCCATGTTGATTCTGCGGTCGTGGTTGCAGTCAGAGTTTTCGATTGAAAGAGGACCATAAGCTCTGTGAGTTGTTAGGTTTGCTATGATTTTCTGCAATGTTGTAACGTCTTGCATATTGATACGCTCGTTGCAGTCTACATCGCCATACATTGGGAGTTCTTCTTCAGAATCTGTTTCAGTCTCTGTGTCTGTTTCAGTTTCTGTGTCTGTTTCTGTCTCTGTGTCTGTATCTGTAACAGGTTCAATACCTTCTACAGTGAGGTAATCGAGGTCAACATCAAAGTTCTTTGTGTAGCCGGCTTTCATAATAGAATCATAAGCTATGTTGAAGAAGGCATTACTGGTGTTTACGCCAATCATGTTTCCGAAAGCTTCTTTTGTGAGACCCATTGATTCGAGGTATTCAGGTGTAAGTCTTACCTGAAGATGGGCTGTTCTGCCAATAACAGTTGTAATAGTAAAGTTCATTACACACCAAATGCTCTTTATAGGTTCGCCATCTGCATCTACAGCATCTGCATTGATGTGTGCAGTTCTACCTATGTATCTACGCTCTTCTCTGGTAGAGTTTATACCGCCTTTTACAAGATCGAGATCGCCAAGAGCTACGGTACGCTTAACAGGAATTTTAATAACCATTAAAGCAGCGTCAAGAACCGCACCGCCAATAGTGAGTAAAGTATCAAATTCGCTCGTATCAACGCCTAATTCTTTCAAGATAGAGATGATATTTTTTGATGTAAGACCATACTTTTGAATATTAGCACCATCAATGATAAATTCAATTTCAGCTGTACGGTCAACCTCGTTTACTTCTTTTACGGTGAATTCAAATAGAGTCCAGAAGTTGTTGATATCCTCTTTGGTTTCAAAGTCGATAGAGTCCTTTTTAATAAGTACTGTGGAACCTTTGCCTATCTTTGTGCCAATTACTACAGGCTTCTTTACATCTGTATCAGTATCTGAATCTGAGTCAGTGTCTATTTTGAGGCCGTTAGCAACAATGTTACTATCGTCGTAAGCGAAAGCAACAGGTGAAATTGCCATAGTGCCTACAAGCATAAGGGCAACAAGAAGACAAGAAATTGCCTTGGTTGTGAGTTTGGAAATTCTCATTGTAATTACCTCCATAAAAATAAAATATAATAATCTTAAGCTACGCATATGGTGCTTAGATTTATTACTATTATTTTAAACAAAATAAGGAATAATGTCAATAGATTGATATAAAAACTTTCCTTATTTATATAAGGAAAGTTATGGTTATATGATACAACCTTTCATAGCATCTGCGATTGCACCCACAACCCTTTTGTCAAAGACATCCGGCAAGATATGCTCTTCATCCAGAATATCATCAGAGATAAGATTGGCAATAGCATAAGATGCCGAAAGCATCATTTCACGTGTAATAGTTGTTATATAATTGTCAAGAGCACCTCTAAATACTCCCGGAAAAGCAAGCACGTTGTTGATTTGGTTTTTAAAATCACTTCTGCCTGTACCTACGATCCTTGCTCCACCTTGCTTGGCGATATCAGGCATAATTTCCGGCACAGGGTTTGCCATGGCAAAGACGATAGCATCTTTGTTCATAGTTTGTACCATTTCTTTTGTCAAAATATTCGGTGCAGAAACTCCTATAAAAACATCAGCGTCCACCACAGCATCTGCAAGACCACCCTTTAGTTTCGTTCGGTTTGTTAGATGTGAAATTTCTTTTTGTACATGGTTGAGATTAGGGTCATCCTCACAGATAATTCCCTTGCTATCCAATAATGTAATGTCGGTTGCACCTGATGCGAGCAGGTGTCTTGTAACAGCTATGCCTGCGGCACCGGCACCACAAATGACTATTTTAACCTCATTTATTTTCTTTTTCACTAGTTTTAATGAATTTATTAGTGCTGCCAGCACTACAATGGCTGTGCCATGCTGATCATCATGAAATACAGGAATATTACATTTTTCTCGCAGACGTTTTTCTATCTCAAAACATCTCGGTGCAGAGATGTCCTCTAGATTAATACCACCGAAGCTTCCTGAAATACGATAGATAGTGTCTACTATCTCATCCACATCTTTAGAATTTATGCAAATAGGAAATGCATCTATATCTGCAAAGGTCTTAAAAAGAGCGCATTTGCCTTCCATCACAGGCATACTTGCCTCTGGTCCGATGTCACCCAATCCGAGCACCGCTGTGCCATCTGTAATTACAGCTACCAAATTGCTTCTGCGAGTAAGAGTATAGCTTTTAGTAATATCTTTTTGGATTTCCAGACAGGGCTGTGCCACTCCCGGAGTATATGCCAATGCAAGCTCATCGAAGTTAGTTAAATCAACTCTTGATACTACCTCTATTTTTCCTTTCCATTCGTTGTGGCTTTTTAGGGAGGCTTCTTTTATGTCCATTTTTTGTTATGCCATTCCTTTTCTATATAAGTTCCATAGTAAAGTATCATTTTTGTCTGGATTTGTCAATTATTAAAGGTATATTTTATGTGATATTATTTGTTATTATATGAAACAAAGGTGTGACCTCTAGGCAGTACGATCACACCTTTGTTTAGCAATTAGAACATATAAGAATTCAATATGTTCTGAGTATCTTCCAGTAGCTTTTTATATTCGTCATCGTCAAGCTCATTGCCTTCTGGGTCATATCCCTTAACATCAGTTACATCTGAGGTAAACTTCTGTGTAAACATAAGTGAGTCGTCACTATCGTAATAACCGATTGTTTCAGCCTCTTCACTGCTTTCTGAAATTAGCTTTAAGACCAGTTTGTTATCTTTATCTAGAACTGATATAGTTATTTTATTCTCATCATAATCATAGTGCAGAGTGCTTTTTAGCTCGTCATCTGTTGTGTATGTCTTCATATCTGTCACATTTGATTCAGAATCATAGCCATACTTTCGATAACCTATCAGTTCACCACTTGGATCATATATATTAGACAACGTAACATTTCCGTCTTTGTCAAATTTTTCGTTCGTTTCAGAATAGTCTGCATATGTGCTTTCTTTGTCGGTAGACTCAAAATCTATCATGCTCTCAACCTTAGAAACTGTCTGCTTTTCTTCACTATCAACAATATTCTGGGCTTCACCGGATGAAACAGAACCAGATGTGTCTGACTCTTTTCCGCTACATCCTGCAAATGTACTTATAACAGCTATAATACATAGTAATATCAATATTTTTTTCATTTGCTTCATTCACCTTTTTTATAAAATAATAGGGCTGTTGCAATAGAGGCAATCTGCACAATTTGCGCCTCCCTCTGACGAGGGAGGTGGCAAAACGAAGTTTTGACGGAGGGAGAGAATAGATAAAATTTCTGCAAAAAGTATTTTTTTCTCTCCCTCAGTCTCGTTTCACTCGACAGCTCCCTCGTCAGAGGGAGCCGATTTTGATAACAACCTCGTTTGTTTGTGCATATTAGTCTTAATGCAACAGCTCCATATATTTTAGTTTAAATTATTATTTATTAAGCTCTTCTTTGATAACCTTCTTGATGTTGTCTTCACACAGACCAAAAATTTCAAGAAGCTCTTTTGCAGGGCCTGAATAACCAAATCTGTCTTCTACACCGATTTTTCTAACCGGTACAGGGTGATTTTCTGCCAATACTGAGCAAACAGCATCGCCTAGACCACCGATTACGTTATGCTCTTCTACAGTGATTATTCTGCCTGTTTCTTTAGCTGCTTTTATGATGATGTCTTTATCGAGAGGTTTGATTGTGTGGATGTTGATAAGACGAACATTCACGCCTTCAGCTTCGAGCGACTTGCAAGCCTTGAGTGCTTCGCTTACGCAAAGTCCTGTAGCTACTACAGTGATATCGTTGCCTTCGTGAAGTGTGATACCCTTGCCAAGCTCAAACTTATAGCCGGCATCAGGATCGTTAAAGCTCTCTACTGCCAATCTGCCCAAACGCAGATAAACAGGCTCTTTGATTTCTGCTGCTGCCTTTACAGCTTCTATCATCTCATAGTGATCAGCAGGATTGATGATTACCATATTAGGAACTGTGCGCATAAGACCGATATCTTCGCAACACTGGTGTGTAGCGCCATCTTCACCTACAGAAATACCTGCGTGTGAACCTACGATTTTAACATTGAGATGCGGATATGCCACGCTATTGCGTATTTGCTCGAATGCACGACCTGCTGCAAACATTGCAAATGTAGCACAGAAAGGAATCTTGCCACAGGTTGCAAGTCCTGCAGAAACACCAACCATGTTGGACTCTGCGATTCCGCAATCTATGAATCTTTCAGGATATTTTTTCTTAAATATACTTGTCTTTGTTGCAGCTGCGAGGTCTGCATCAAGAACAATTATATCAGAATTTGATTCGGCAGCCAAAGTAACTGCTTCACCAAAGCTTTCTCTTGTTGCCTTTTTTACCATTTCTGCCATATCACTCATCCTCCTCTATTTTTGCAAGCATATCGTTAAGCTCTTTGATAGCAATGTTGTATTGCTCTTCATTTGGAGCTGAACCGTGCCAGCCTACCTGATTTTCCATATAAGAAACGTATCTGCCCTTTGTGGTCTTTGCTATGATAGCTGTAGGCTTGCCGGATGTGCTTCTTGCCTTTTCAAATGCAGCTTCTATTTCGTCAAAGCAATGACCATTGATCTTAATTACTTCAAAACCAAAAGCTTCAAGCTTCTTATCAAGTGGCTCAATGCCTCCTACTTCTTCTACAGGGCCATCAATCTGCAAACCGTTGCAATCTACGATTACACAAAGGTTGTCGAGTTTTTGATGTGCGGCAAACATACAAGCCTCCCAAACCTGACCTTCTTCACATTCGCCATCGCCAAGTAGGGTGTATACACGATAAGACTTGCCATCCATCTTACCTGCCATAGCCATACCGCAAGCAGCTGATATGCCTTGACCCAATGAGCCACTGCTCATATCTACGCCAGGTGTACCCTTCATGTCAGGATGGCCTTGTAGCATTGCACCCACCTTGCGAAGCTTTGTAAGCTCTTCACGAGGAAAATATCCTCTAAGTGAAAGTGCTGAGTAGAGACCCGGACAGGTGTGACCTTTTGAAAGAACAAATCTGTCTCTGTTTTCATCCTTAGGGTTAGAAGGATCTATATTCATTTCCTTAAAATACAAATAAGTGTAGATGTCTGCTGCGGAGAGAGAGCCGCCTGGGTGACCTGACTTTGCTGAATATACAGCATCTATTATGCCAAGTCTCACTTGGCAAGCTAGTTTTTTGAGTGATTTTTTATCTGCTGAGTTCATCTTTTACCTCCTAAATGATCAATAATATTTCATCCATAATATTAGCACAAGCTGTTAGCTTCTATTTTCTATTTTAGAAAAAAGAAAGTGTATTTTTCCATTATTTTCATAAAAATTTTGTACAGAAAAATTCGTTTGTTTTATCATAAACTATTTAATCTATTTTAATATTTGTCGCAATTTTAATAAAATAAACATAATCTGTGTTGATGATTAAAAGTTTATTATTATGGTTATTTAGTTTGAGCCTCATAAGTTAAAAATTACAAGGTGCATAATGATTTTTATTTGATTTTATTGCAAAACTTATTTGATTTTGATATAATCATTTGGCAAATTCTGAAAGGAGGTTTTACATTATGCTTTTGGTTGTTGACATTGGTAATACAAATATCAAGCTTGGTATATTTAATAATGAAGAACTTGTATTTCAATCACGCATAGCCACCGACAGAGGTAAAACAACAGATGAGTACGCTGTCATATTCAGCAGAATTTTTGAAATATACAAAATAGATGTTGATATGATAAAGGGCTCTATAGTTAGTTGTGTGGTGCCTTCGATATCTTATACAGTGAGAAAGGCAATTTATGTTTTGACTAAGCAGCTGCCGCTTGAGGTGTCGCCTGATATAGAGTTGGGGGTTAAGGTGGAAATTGACGAGCCCAAAGGCTTGGGGTCTGATTTGGCAGCAGGATGCGTGGCAGGATGTGCACTTTATAGTGCACCGCTCATTATAGTAAGTCTTGGCACAGCTACTACGTTCACTGTTATCAATAGCTCTAAAGCTATGTGTGGAGGTAGTATTATGCCAGGAATGTCTCTGTCGTTGGAGGCACTCACTCATCGCTCGTCTCTTTTGCCATCTGTTAGCTTTGATACACCTCAAAGCGTAATAGGCAAAAACACACAGGATTGTATGAGATCAGGCTCTGTATTAGGTACCGCTGCAATGATAGATGCTATGTGTGAGCGAATTGATGAGGAATTAGGGGATAAATGCACAGTGGTTGCTACGGGTGGATTATCATCTATGGTAATTCCAAATTGCAAGCGTGATATTATACTCGACAATACCCTTATACTTAAAGGCTTGAAAATAATATACGAGCTAAATACAAAAAAACAGGAGGATAAAAAATGACAAAGACAGTAAAGAAAAGTGCTAACCAATTTGGCAGAACACAAACATTGGTAATAACTTCGTTGCTTGCAGCACTTATTATGATAATGACATTTACAGGTATAGGTTATATTCCGATAGGACCACTCAAGCTCACATTTCTTGTGCTTCCTGTTGCTATTGGTTCGATAATTCTTGGTCCAAAGATAGGCTTGTTGCTTGGTACAATATTTGGATTATCCAGCTTCATCACCTGTTTTGGATTGGACGCTTTTGGTGCAGTTCTGCTCAGTATAAAT
>JAQXOB010000046.1 GCA_029098305.1 Clostridia bacterium | reverse complement strand
CTTTAAATCTTACTGTTCCAGGTTACTATTATAGAAAAGATCAATATGGATGTTATAGCAATGGCTCAGGTTGTGGCAATGAGACAGCATCTGAAAGGTATATGTTTAGGAAATATATGATTGATTCTGTGTTGTATTGGGTTAGCGAGTATCACCTTGATGGTGTCAGATTTGATCTCATGGGTTTACATGATGTGAACACTATGAATTCCATTAGAATGGCTCTTGATAATCTTCCAAATGGCAAAAAAATAATAATGTACGGTGAAGCTTGGGATATGTTCACGGCTGTGGAGCCCGGCACACTAATGGCCAGCAAAAATAACATCGGAGCACTTAGCAACCGTATAGCCACATTTAATGATGGCATACGTGATGCTGTTAAGGGAAATACATTTGATAAATTTAACCGAGGTTTTGCACAGGGTTATGGTCATCCTGATGCTGTAAAATCAGGTATAACCGCAAAAAGCGCAGGCTATGGTTGGGGATGGGCTAAGTCTCCTAGCCAAACCCTCACTTATTGCTCGTGCCATGATAACTATACATTGTGGGATAAGCTTATGGTTTCTGTGAAGGGCAACGACTGCAAATATGATATCCGTGACGAAGCCATAGTAGAGATGAATAAGCTCTCAGGCGCAATAATCACCACATCGCAAGGTATGATACTATATCAGGCAGGGGAGGAGTTTGCCCGTAACAAGCAGGGTGAGCATAATAGCTATAATCTACCGGTTGATATTAACGCTATAAATTGGAACAATTTCAAAAAATATAGAGATATACACGATTATTATGCCGGTTTGATAGAAATCAGAAACAATTTTGCTCCGTTTACTGATAACACAAGCACATCTGCGATGGGTATAAAGTTTATTAACACTTATGATGGCAGGGTAATATGCTATGTTATCAAAAATGATATAGATCCTGAAAATTCATGGAATACAGTTGCTGTTATCTTTAATAGCGATCCTAATGAATCTAAAAATGTATATCTCACACAAGATGGACTGCCTAACGAGTGGACTATAATTGCAAATAATAAGTATGCAGGAGTGACTAGTCTTGGCGTAATTAATAACGGTGTAGCCCAGCTTCCGCCATCATCATGTATGATTCTAGTAGATCGTGAAAGCTTTGAGGCAACTCAGATAAAGCCTAGACTCGGCAGAATTAATATTAAGCATATAGATAAAACAACAGGTAAACTACTCGATTTTGAGAGCTTTACAGGTGCCATTGGTTATAAATATAGAACATCTGCCAGCAAATCGCTTACAGTAGACTATGATTGTAAGGCTGTTCTAGGCAAGCAAAACGGTGTATTCAAAGAAACTCCTACGGATGTGTCATACTATTATGAACCATGCAATGAAGGTGTTGGCAAAGTAATTGTAAAATACTTCAACGAGGATGGTACTCGTGAGCTTGCGGAAAGCAGAACTATTCGTGATAGAAAAGGCAAGAGGTATGTTGTTAGAACATTGCCATTTATTGAACGATATGAGCTTGACTTTTCAAGATATCCTGAAAATAGCTCCGGCATAATAACAGATGATGTAATTAATGTAAATTACTATTTCAAGAGTATAGCACCAAGGGATATTACGCTTTATTATAAAGATAAAAATAATAGAAGCAATATAAATGCTTATCTCTACGGAAATGATGGTGAGTTTATATTTAGTGATTCATGGCCGGGTACACCAATGACTCATATAGGTGGTGGATTATGGCAGATAGACTTCCATATAGGTGATTTAGCAGAGAGATGTATTCCCGAGGCAATATTTAGCTTTGATGGTCAGCAGGAACCAGGCAATGGTCAGGGTGGATATAAGATCAAGGCAAACCAAGCTATAATCACCAACAAAAAGATAAAATATACAGGTTGCAGTGTAGCGGTGCATGCTGTTTATATCACTGTTAACGGAAAAATACTCCAGCATGATGTAATAAAATCTGTTCCTGATGGTGTAACAGCCTACAATGTTCAAAGAAAAGAATTTGAAGGATATTGTTTCTATAAACAGAGTGGAGCAAGCGAGGGTGTTTACACTACAACTCCTAAATATATCTTCTTCACATATATTGAAGAAGACTAACCTACAAATAAGTAAGGCGACAAGATGAGAAATCTACATCTTGTCGCCTTTAATAATTAATTGTTAAAAATTATACTTCACAGTATTTCTTTGCTACTTCACTAGCAAGTCTAGCGTTGTTATAAACAAGCTGAATATTAGCTTCAAGGCTCTTACCCTCTGTGAGCTTCTGAACTTTGTCAAGCAAGAATGGGGTGATGTTTTTGCCCTTAACTCCCTTTTCTTCTGCTTCTTTAACAGCTGATTCGATAGTCTTGCTGATAAGCTCCTCATCCATAGAGTATTCTTCAGGGATAGGATTGCTTACGAGCATACCACCCTTTAATCCGCAAGCCTCTTTTGCTTTGAATATCTTTGCAATGTCTTCAGCAGTGTCGAGTCTTCTATCTACGGAGAAACCACTGTGAATTGTGTAGAAAGCAGGTAATTCAGATGTCTTATAGCCTACCACAGGCACACCCTTTGTCTCAAGATACTCAAGAGTGAGACCTAAATCGAGTATAGATTTGCATCCGGCGCAAACAACCATTACATCTGTCATCGCAAGCTCTTCAAGGTCAGCGCTTATATCCATTGTTTTTTCTGCACCTCTATGCACACCGCCTACTCCACCGGTTGCAAAAACCTTGATGCCGGCAGCTTTAGCTCCAATCATGGTTGTTGCTACAGTGGTAGCACCATCTTCGCCAAGTGCCAAAAGGAAAGGAAGGTCACGACGGCTTGCCTTAGCAACGTCTAATCCCTTTTTGCCAAGATATTCAATCTGTTCTTCTGAAAGACCTACACAGATTTTTCCACCTATAACAGCAATTGTTGCAGGGATTGCACCGCAATCTCTTATGATTTTTTCAACATTTAATGCTGTTTCAACATTCTGAGGATAAGGCATACCATGTGAAATTATGGTTGACTCCAAAGCAACAACAGGTTTATTTTCCTCAATTGCTTTTGCTACCTCGCTTGATACAACTACATAGTCCTTAATGTTCATTGATTATCATCCTCCGCTATAATTTTTTTAATATTTTCTTCTGAGATATTCTCGCTTACTGTTTTTGTAGAACCAATTGTTATGGCTGCACATGCAAGACCACACAAAGCAGTTCTCTTTGAACTCAAATTATTTACAATACCATATACCATAGCAGCCGTGAATGAATCACCGCAACCTGTAGAATTAACTACATTGCTCTTGAATGTAGGCAAAATACCGGCCTCAAGATCGCCACAATAAACTACGCCGTTAGAGCCCATTGTCAAATAAACATTTTTGATGCCCTTATCCTGCAGTTTAAATGCAGCTTCTTTTGCATCATAGAAGTTGCTTACTTGTGTGTCGCTCAACAATTCAGCTTCAAGCAGATTTACCTTTATAGCGTAAAGCTTGTCGATTATCGGAACAAGCTTTGATGCTTTGTTTTCAGATACAGTGTCTGCTACTATTGGTACTGTTACATTTTCACCGATAAACTTGATAGTTTCGATAGGAATGTTTGCATCCAGCACTAAAGCTTTGCCGTTGTTGATTGTCTCTAGGTGAGAGGCTACATATTCAGGTGTTATGAGATTCATAATCTGCATATCGTTCACTGCATAGTGCATATCACCACATTCATCGTTTAAGCAAACATATGTTGAGGTACCATGACTCTCGCTAATTATAATTTCTGAAAGATCAAGATTGGTGTGCCTACTTGCATCAACAATAAACTGACCAAAGAAATCATTACCTATAGCAGAGAGTAGTTTAACATTGATACCAAGTCTTGCAATGTTTTCTGCAATATTTCTTCCAACTCCTCCTGGAAACAAGGTGTTTCTGCCAGGGTTAGAGTCATGCATGATGGGACGTTGTGATGGTGTGCCGATGATGTCGGCATTTATACCACCAACCACGGTAACATAATTATTGTTCATGGATGACCTCCTTCTATTTATAAGAGAATATAGACAAAATTATCTATATCTTCGAAAGTATTATAACATATATTTTTATACGTAATATTCTTTTTCGGAAAAATAAAATTGATATTGTTGTTTTATTGACAAAAATGTTTGTAAATATTATAATAATACTGTTGATAAACATAAAAATTTGGAAATGTTTGTCAAAATTATTTTTTATAAAGGATGGTAAAAAAGAAATGAAAAAGTTTTTTAAGGAATTCAAAGAATTTGCCATGAAGGGTAATGTGGTAGATCTTGCAGTCGGCGTTATTATAGGTGCAGCCTTCCAAGCTATCATTAATTCAGTGGTAAACGACCTCATAATGCCTCTCATTGGTTTGTTGACCGGCGGGGTAAACTTCAATGAGCAATTCCTAATCCTTAAGCTTCCGGAAGGTGTTAGTGCTGAAGCTGTTACAAGTGCTGCAGTAGCTAGCGAGCTTGGTGTAACTACTCTCAATTATGGTGCATTAATCACAGCCGTTCTTAATTTCATTATTATGGCATTTGTTATTTTCCTTATGGTTAAGTTTATCAACAAGCTTACAAGTATAGGCAAAAAAGAAGTTGTTGAAGCTAAAACCACCAGAGAGTGTCCATATTGCAAGAGTGTAGTATCTATTAAAGCTGTTCGTTGCCCACATTGCACATCAGAGCTTGAGCTTGAGGAAGAATAATATAATATATTATAACAATTTTTAACAAAAATATTAAAAATACTTGAAAAAAATAAATGAAATATGTATAATGTTTTTTGTAGCAAATTGGCTATTAACATAACCTTGAAGGGAGTTTAATAATGATTAAAAAATATGATCAGGAAATTGAACAAGCCTACAATGCAATAACAGTGATGGAAGAGGCTCAACGCTGCTTGCTTTGTTTAGATGCACCATGCTCAAAGGCGTGTCCGGCAGGTACAGATCCTGCTAAGTTTATAAGAAGTGTGAGATTTATGAATTATAAGGGCGCAGCTGAGACAATCAGAGAAAACAACGCCCTGGGTTCAATCTGCGCAAGAGTTTGCCCTACTGAAAAATATTGTCAGTTAGGTTGCTCTAGATGCGGCATAGATAAGCCAATTGATATTGGTGGTATTCAACGCTTTGTTACTGATTTTGAGCAAAGCATAGATATGGATATTCTTGAAAAAGGTGAGGCTAACGGCAAGAAGATAGCTATCATAGGCAGTGGTCCTGCCGGTCTACAGGCAGCTGCATCATTGCTTTCATTGGGATATGCTGTTGATATTTTTGAAAAATCAGCCAAGGCAGGAGGCTATCTCAAATATGGTATACCGGAATACAGACTGCCTGATTATATAGTTGATTATGAAATAAAGAGAATAGAGAAACTTGGTGCTTCCATAAAGCTAAATATGGAAGTTGGTAAAGATGTATCTATGGACGAATTAAAGTCATCATACGATGCAGTGCTTGTGGCTATTGGTGCAAGTGAAGCTAAAATGCTTCCTATGTTTGAGGGAAGTCCAATAGTTGAGACGGCAGTTTCTTTCCTTGCACGTGCAAAAGAAAATATGGGTAAAATTGACCTTGAGCAGAACGTGCTTGTTATTGGTGGCGGTGATGTTGCAATGGATGTAGTTACCACACTAAAACTATTAGGCGTTAAGAACGTAACAGATGTTGTATACGAAGAATTCTGCGAGTTCCTTGCATCCAAAAAGGAGCTTGAAGGTGCTCAGTCTGTCGGTGTAACAATAATCGACGGTTATGTGCCTGAAAAACTTGATGGCAATACAGTTGTATTTAAGCATCGTCATATTGATAGTGAGCTTAAAATCACTGTTGATAAGATCATCCTTGCAGTTGGTCAGAAGGTTTCTGATAATGCTCTTGGCCTTAACATAGTAAAGAATGAAGTAGATTTTGACGGTTATCATGTTGATGGTTCAAATGTTTTTGTTGCCGGTGATATAGCTCATGGTGATAAGACAGTTGTTTGGGCAGTTAAAAAAGGCAAAGAAGCAGCACAGGATATTCACAATTTCTTAGGAGGTAAGGCTCTATGATTAAAAAAGATTTATCTATAGATTTTCTTGGAGTACATTTTGAAAATCCATTTTGTTTATCATCCTCACCTGTAGGAAACAACTATGAAATGTGCAAAAAAGCCTTTGAAACAGGTTGGGGTGGCATAGTGTTCAAAACACTTCCTCCTACACATTTTAAGATTGATGAGGTTTCTCCTCGTTTTGATGCACTCACCAAAGAGGCAACTCCTTTTGTTGGATTTAAAAACATGGAGCAGCTATCAGAGTGGTCACTTGAGCAGAATCTCATAGATATTAAACGCTTAAAGACAGAGTTTCCTGAAAAAGTACTTATCGCTTCAATAATGGGCGAAAATGATGAAGACTGGGAAGAACTGGCACGTCTTGTAACAGAGGCTGGCGCAGATATGATTGAGATGAACCTTTCATGTCCTCAGATGACAGCTCACACAATGGGCTCTGATGTTGGCACAAACGCTGAGCTTTGCAAAAGAGATTGTATCGCTGTTAAAAAGGGTACTCATCTTCCGGTATTAGCTAAGATGACACCAAATATTACAGATATGGTTCCAATCGTGAGAGCTTGTCTTGAGGGTGGCGCAGATGGTATATCCGCTATCAACACTATTAAGTCTATATGTAATGTTGATCTTGACCGCAAGGTAGGTCTTCCAATTATAAATGGTAAATCATCTATATCCGGTTATTCTGGAAAAGCTGTTAAGCCGGTTGCATTGAGATTTATTCAGCAGATGAGATCTGCTGAGGGTCTCGAAAACTTACCAATTTCCGGTATAGGCGGTATTGAAACATGGTCTGATGCTGCTGAGTTTATCCTTTTAGGTTCCAGCACACTTCAGGTAACAACCGGTATAATGCAGTATGGCTATCGTATTGTTGAAGATATGAAGAATGGTCTTATGCATTATATGGATGAACAAGGTGTGGATCGTCTTTCTGATCTTGTTGGACTTGCAAACCAGAACATTATTCCATGTGAAGAGCTCGATCGTGATTATAAAGTGTTCCCTGCTATTGACGAGGATAAGTGCATTGGCTGTGGTAGATGCTATATTTCATGCTTTGATGGCGCTCATCAGGCAATGGAGTGGAATTCAGAAACTCGTAAGCCACATTGTGATACTGATAAATGTGTTGGTTGTCATTTATGTGCATTGGTATGTCCGGTTAAGGCTATCAGCAAGGGCGAGGTAGTTCTTAAGCCAGGCAGAGCGGGCAGAGCAGAAGATAAGATCGTAAAGTGATTTTTAAATATTTAATATAAGAAAGATAAACAACGGTTTTGGACTTATCGTCCATGACCGTTGTTTCTTATTTAAGTGAAGGTAAAAATACATTCTAAAATTGACCTGTATTTATAGAAATATCAAGTTTGTAATACCATAATTGCATTGTTTAGTGTCTAACAATTTTTTTATCGAAATATTAGTAAAATTTTACTCGTATGTCTTTATTTTTATTGATTTCTTAAGTCTAATATGTTAAACTTATTGAGTAAAATTATTTTCAGGAGGAATGTACAATGAAAAAAGCAATCGCAATATTATTATCATTGATGATAGTTGTGTCATCTTCGATAGTTGCGGTAAACGCTGAGAATATTAAAGATATTTTCGGCACAAATGATGTCAGCTCACCTTTAGTCATTATGGATGATGAAGAGGAATTGCCAGAATTAAGTGATTCGCGAGATTCTTCGAATCTAAAAGGTGCAACAAATCTTTTTACAATAGGTGATATTTCCTATTCTTCCACCTATCACTCTTACAATGATCAGAGTTATTACACGGGTAGTGCAAATAAATCCAGTAGAGACCAGATTGATTATAGATTGACTATTCAAGCCACTATAGTTGCATCAGCATCTGCAACTACCGGTAATTTTATAGTTCCGCTGGACTATATCTACGACACTTCCGGTTCTTATTATTCCAGCCCCAATACACCATATTTTAAGAATTTTAAGTATAAAGTTGGTGATGGTGCAGAAAATTCAGCAACCATACAAACCGGAAAAATTGCTGGTACCGAAGGCACATCAAAGTACATAAGTATTCCTTTGAGTTCTCCTCAAAACATGGAGTCAGAACTCAACATCTATATCACTTGTGATTTTGAAATGAAGCATATTGCAAATGTAAAAAAGAATACTATGTTTTTCAAAAATTTCTATGTAACAAGCGGTTCAGATGTAGTAGCCTCAAAGGAATATGCATTGAATTCATGGCATAGTAATGTAATCTCTTATCATTATTTTAATTCCCAGGTAATAAAGCCAAAACACATCTATCGTGGATTAGAGATCGGAAAAATATCTGAAAGAGTTGAGCTTAGTTTTGATGATTTCAGTTTTGACTCGTATAATCAGATTCCAATGCTTGATACTGATTATCCTCTCGTACAGACAATAACTGTAAGCAAGGGTGCTCAAATTACACTTGATTCAAAAATTGCTAGCAAATATACTGTTACAGGTAGCGTTGCAAACGGATGGACAATCACTAGAAAATTTAACGCCACAGAGATAATCAACGCATATACTGAACTTACTTCTAACCCTATATGTGGTTCATCTGTAACATCAATTTCAAATTCAACTCCTTTTGAATGTACTATTAATGTACCTTCAGATCAAAAGGATATTACGGAAATAAATATAAGTAACAAAATCATAGCTTACACAAAAGAGTATGGTAGCACAGGCGAGATAAGCACTAAGAACATTTCTTTAACGGTACTAGATCCTATACAAGATCTTGACGGTTCTGCCGGTATGAATGAAAGTACATATTCATATTCTCTCGATCTGAATAATACATCAGATGAAGTTTCTTTTGGATCTATAAGATATCTTCGTAGCAATGGTATGCTAGATATACCTGATGTATCTGTCACATGGTTCAACGATTCATCATTCCCTGCAAGGATAAAATCTGTTAAAAACATTTGGCGTACAAATTGCCCAGCTGATCTGTCCATCGTTATTACTAATGGATCTACACGCAAGACAGTTACAAAAAATGACGTAGCATATAACTCTTCTATTACATTCGGTACAGAAGCAAGCAATGATGTTGTCTTAGCTTCCAATGAATGGATAGAAAGCATAAAGTCAACTCCATACTATATTGACAATGGTACCAAAGTCTATGCAATAAAATATGATCAGCGTTCAACTTCTTCGAACTGCTTTAATTTTACTTTCGGGTTGCCATTAAATAAGAAAAATTTAGCTACAGGAGCTACAATTGTTGATAATGATTGCTCAAAATTTAGTTATGAATTATCTTATCGTTATATTTATAATGGCGATCAAGAAGATACATTATATAATAATACTGATTATAATTCTGCAACAGGTATGGCAAAATTTCGTAAGGAAAATGCATACTATTTGATATATACAACAGGACATCCTGCTTATGGTGCTTATGTTCAGGTTACAAACAACAATGATATTACACAATTAGGACAGTCAGGTGACCAGACAAAGAAAATTAATTCTAATCTTTATGTATTTAATTCTGCAAAGGACAATAGTGCCACAGAGGCTAATATAACTTCTTATAATAAAAATATTATTGAAAATACAAAATGGCATAATCCGTTATTAACAGTTGTATTCCCAAGAGGGGTAAAGCTTGATACATCAAGTAACGTATTATCTCGTCAGTCAGACACTGTATATAAATATACAATTGAAGAAAATAGAAGTGACAATGTAATTACTGATACTGTAGTTACTCTTACTAAAGTTAAAGAGGAGAATAATCAGGAGACATGGCGTATTTCAATTCCATGTGTTCTTAGACGCTTGGATAGAAGCTCTGTTTCCCCAACCACTTCTCATTCTAGTTACATAACATATATGCCTTTACCACTTGTGCTTAACTCAAAGGCTTATGCTGGTTCCCAGTTGTTTACAATCTATGCATCTGCTAGTCAGCAGCCGGCTACACCAATAGCCTCAAATAACTATTATTTAAGCAATTCAGTTAATTGCTTCTTAAAAAATAATCCAGAAGTAAAAGGTGATGTAATAAGCGATACAAGTAATATTGATGGTGATGCATCTACATCACAAGTATGTAAGATTTCAAACGTAAGAGCATTTGATGTAAGTCCATCATATGATATTGTATTCTCATCACAGTATAAGAAGGACGGAGTATTTGTAGATGTTGCATCAACAGCAACAGCACTCACAGTTACAGCGGATGAGACTATTGACTTCCGTACTCTTATTAAGTCAACAGGTAATGCGATGTTATCTAAAATTACAATTACAGATACATTCCCTAACTTTTTTTCCGGTCCATCAACATATGTGCCTGGTAGCTTGACTATCGAAATACTTAATGCTGATGGTACTGTTAAGAAAGATGTTAAAGATTACACGCTTGATACAAGTACGACTGGAAAAATTATAGCTAACCTTGGCGAAAACAATGTTCTTTTACCGGGTGAAACTATTCGAGTAACCGGACAATTTAAGGCTCGTGACGATATTAGACCGAATTATCCTGGAAATAACACTGTTAGTATTGATAGCTATATAGGTAGCACAAAAACAGAAACACATACATTTAATCAGCCTTATAAATCTGAGATAGCATCAAAGGATCTTACAGTTCGTGTATTCCTTGACTACAATGGTAATGGTGTATATGATTCTGCGATAGATAAACCAGTTAAATCTGCATCTGTAAAAACATCTATGACAACAACGGATGATAATGCTTTCGCAAACACACAAACCATTACTACTCCTACTGTTGCTATAAATTATGGCTCAGTAGAGTATGGTTCATATAGGGTAGATGTAAGTAATATTAAGGATACTCGCGGTTACTCTCTGAACAATGTATCAAACAGAACATTCACAATTACACTTGCTGAAGTACGTGCAGGTGGTACAAAAGTCTTTGATGTGCCTATAACACCTGAATATTATCTTGTTAAATTTGATAAGAATGCAACAGATGCAACAGGCACAATGTCTGATCAAAAGTTCACATTTGGCGTGGCACAGTCGCTTAGTTTAAATGCCTTTTCAAGAACAGGTTATACATTTGATTCATGGAATACAAAGTCAGATGGCACAGGCGCAAAATACACAAATGGACAGAGCGTAACAGATTTGGCAAAATTACCAAATGACGAAATTTTCCTTTACGCTCAGTGGACGCCTAACAAATCTACAGTAACAGTAAATCCAAACGGAGGTAGCTGGACACATTCAGGCACAGCTTACACAGAATCAAAGGATTTTACACAAAATTACAACACAACCTTGACAGTGGAGTTGCCAACAAGAACAGGTTATACATTTACAGGTTGGACATTTGGTGGAAATAAGAATGGTAAGTTCTCAGCTTCCACCACCGGTAATAGCACCTACACATTTGGAGCAGTAGCAGGAAAAGTTGACACAATTACAGCCGGTTGGACAATCAACGCATCAAAGGTTACAGTAAATCCAAACGGCGGTATCTGGACACATTCAGGCACAGAATACACAGAATCAAAGGATTTCACACAAAATTACAACACAACCTTGACAGTGGAGTTGCCAACAAGAACAGGCTACACATTCACAGGCTGGACATTCGGTGGGGATAAGAATGGTAAGTTCCCAGCATCTACTACCGGTAATAGTACCTACACATTTGGTGCAGTAGCAGGAAAATCTGATACAATCACAGCCGGTTGGTCAATCAACACATCAAAGGTAACAGTAAATCCAAATGGTGGTAGCTGGACACATTCAGGCACAGCTTACACAACATCAAAGGATTTCACACAAAATTACAACACAACCTTGACAGTGGAGTTGCCGACAAGAACAGGCTACACATTTACAGGCTGGACATTCGGTGGCGATAAGAATGGTAAGTTCTCAGCATCCACAACAGATGACAGCACTTACACATTTGGAGCAGTAGCAGGCAAGTCTGATACCATCACAGCCGGTTGGACAATCAACACATCAAAAGTAACAGTAAATCCAAACGGTGGTATCTGGACACATTCGGGCACAGCTTACACAGAATCAAAGGATTTCACGCAAGATTACAACACAACTTTGACAGTGGAGTTGCCAACAAGAACAGGTTACACATTCACAGGCTGGACATTTGGTGGAGATAAGAATGGTTCATTTACCCCATCTGAAACAGATGATAGCACTTATGTTTTTGGTTCAGCGGCAAACAAAAATGATACAATTACTGCAACTTGGGAGATTAACGGTTACGATTTAACTGTAATTCCAAATGGCGGTAAATGGGAGAATAGTGAAGAGAATCAATCTTTCTCAATGAATTACAATTCAACAAAAGTTATCTCAAATCCAACTCGTATAGGTTATACATTTATAGAATGGTCACTTGTTGGTACAGGTTCATCATTTGTAAAGGACACTAAGACTTTTACGATGGGTTACGAGAAAGCAACTCTTACAGCACAGTGGAATCCACATGGATACATAGTACACTTTGATGGTAATGGTGCAACATCTGGCGAGATGGATGACCAGAATTTTGTTTACGATGTAGAACAAAATCTTTCAAAGAATGAGTTTGCTAAGGTAGGCTATACATTTACTGGCTGGTTAGATGAAGCCGGAGAAAGCTACACAGATGAACAGCTTGTAAAAAATCTTACAGCTGAGGATGACGCTACAGTTAACCTTTATGCACAGTGGAGAGTACATAAATACATTGTACACTTTGACGGAAACGGTGCAACATCTGGTGAAATGAAAGATCAAGAATTCATCTATGACGTAGCACAGAATCTCACAAAGAATGATTTCACAAAGACAGGTTACACATTTACTGGCTGGGTAGATGGAGATGGTACTGCCTACACAGACGAACAGCTTGTAGAAAAGCTTACAGCTGAAGATGGAGGAAAAATAAACCTCGAAGCACAGTGGGAGCCAATTAACTACATAGTACGTTTTAATGGCAACGGTGCAACATCCGGCGAGATGGCAGATCAGACATTCATTTATGACGTAGCACAGAATCTCACAGAAAATGTATTTATAAGGACAGGTTACACATTTGTTTCATGGAATACAGATAAAGAGGGTAAAGGTACTGAATATGATGATAAACAGTCTGTATTAAACCTTGCATCTGAGAATGGAGCTATAGTTAACCTCTACGCACAGTGGACGATTAATGAATACAAGCTTACAGTTGTTCCAAACGGTGGTGTATGGAATGATGAAACAGAAAACCAACAGTTTAAGATGGATTTCAATGCTACAAAACAAATAGCTGATCCAACACGCAACGGTTATACATTCACAGGTTGGTC
>JAQXOB010000045.1 GCA_029098305.1 Clostridia bacterium | reverse complement strand
AAAACGTGCTTGTGATGTTAAACTTATCATAGAAAGTTCAACTCCTTTTTGTATGTGTTTTTGTCGTTATTAACATCATACCATATTTGAGTTGAATTTTCTTTTTTATTTGTCACCCATCAATTGTACCATAACAATTTTTGATATATAGATACCTAATATCAAGAATAATATTATAATCAGTTAAATCACTTTTGACCATAGTAAGCGTTTGGACCGTGCTTTCTCATATAGTGTTTATCCAGCAGATATTGAGAAATAGGCTTAATGCTCGGATTGACCTGCTCAGACAAAATTGCCATCTTAGCCACTTGCTCCATTACAACAGCGTTATGCACGGCATCAATAGCATTCTTGCCCCATGCAAATGGGCCATGATTACTTACAACCACACCAGGCATAGCCTTATAATCAATATTCTCAAACTTCTGGGCAATTACAATACCGGTGTTTTTTTCATATTCATGCTCAACCTCATCTGATGTGAGAGGTCTGGTGCAAGGTATATCGCCATAAAAATAATCTGCATGAGTGGTGCCATAGGCAGGAATATCTCTTCCGGCCTGTGCAAATGCAACTGCATATGTAGAATGGGTATGGATTATTCCACCTATATTTTCAAACGCTTTGTAAAGTTCAATATGAGTAGGTGTATCGGAAGAAGGGTTTAGATTTCCTTCAACCACATTGCCATCTAAATCAACTACAACCATATCATCAGCGGTCATTGCATCATATTCCACACCGCTGGGCTTTATCACTACAAGTCCTGATTTTCTATCTATTCCACTCACATTTCCCCATGTAAATGTGACAAGTCCATATTGCGGCAACAATAAATTAGCTTTTAAAACTTGTTCTTTTAATTGTTCAAGCATATGATAAAACCTCTCTTTTTATATGAAATTATATCTCACTATATTTCTCATACAATTCCCCACGAAGATCTTCTTTGTGAAGATTTTTAATTTTTTTGCCATCTGGCAATATATACTTACCAAGATCAATCCTAACCACGCTATGCACAGATGTTCTTGCGGAAATTGGCAAAAGGCTCATATAGTTTTTGCCATACCAATGCTTTAGATAGTCATCATAACGTGCCGGTATTGGGAACTTGTGTCCTTCAAACTCTCCCTCAATAAACTCGTCAAACCATTCTCTTGGGAATGCCTTTACTTTTTCGAGATTTAAACCTGTGGAGTCTAATAAAGAATTAGTATTCTTCTTTTCGTATTTACTAATCAACTTTTCATACCATTTTTTGAAGGTCTTTATAGAAAAAAGTCTCATAAACGGCAGAGCAATTTTCGATAAAGTATAGTGAATGTTGCTTCTGGGATAATTTACCCAGCGCATACCGAGCAGTCTCCTCATAATGTGAATTTGCCTGATATGACGCTCTTGTTTTTTTGCATTATCAGATGTTTTATAATAAATGAATACATCAATATATACGCCGTTTTCCATCAAAAATTGATCAGAATATTTTGTAGAAAAGAATGTACCCTTTAGTCTGATTTTGTCATGGGTATATAAGCTGGTAGGTTCTAATGATGTTGTCTGATACAGGTGCTCTACTGATAGATTTGGCGGGCAAACCTTTAAAAACTTTTCATACTCTGATGCTAGCATCGCAATATCAACATCATCATCCCATGGAATAAAACCTCTGTGTCGAACAGCACCAAGCATTGTTCCACCGGCAAGAAAATATTTTATATTATTTTCTCTGCAAATACGGTCAACCTCAAGAAGTGTCTGCATCTCCATCTCACGTATAATGTCTATCTTGCCATAATATACATCTATCGGCTCTGTGACGAAGTTGTCATAATCACACATTCTGGCGAGTGCTGTCATATGAATTGCAGATTTTAAGGTGATTAAATTTTGTTTTTTGTTGAATGCCGGAGTACTAATTAATAATATTTTCTTAGGATTTAGTATATGATATGTGTTCTGTATAGTTGCAGAGTTTTTCTCATACTTAAGCTCAAGGTTCAAGTGTGATAACAGAGAATACAGCGTGCTTTTGATATCATATCTGGTAAAGTGCCATGAGCTGACATTGTATATATTGCCTTTGCGTCCAAACGTGGCTATCTGAAGCATCGCCATGCACGCTTGAGTTATATACACAGCAGAGAAATACTCCTTGCAATCATTTTCATGTATAGTTATAGAATCAGAAGTTTTGGCTTCGTCTATCACATCATCAAGCAGACTGCTGTCTATCTCAGACATCAGTGGTGCGATAATATTATCTACACGAGCGCAATTCACGCTTAGCTTCTCTGCATATTTGCGAAGAACATCTTCTAATTTTATAAGATATTTTTCTCGACTTTTTTCGCCCTTTTCAGAAAAAATAACCTCGTATTCACGCTCAGAAACACCTAAAATGCCAGTCGGAAGCGAATCTATATCAGGGATTATTGCAACAAGCTGAAAAACACTATCGCTATTTACAGATGTTAATTGCATTAGATCATCAAGCTTTTGCAATGTTTTTGTTTGGCAATCTACGTTATCATATTTTTTGTCCTTTAAATTTACAAATCTAAACACAATAGACTTTTCACTAAAGCTATGTTTAGACATATATTCATCAATATTATTATAAATCTCAGCAGAGCTGATGTTTTTCTTCAAATAGTTTTGATATTCCTTATTATTAAGACCATCTTCTATTACTATGCTAACATTAGGGAAAGGAAGTCCATCTTTTTCCATCTTTCCCTTAACAAGTGCAATGCCGGCACAAAGATAATAAGCTGACAGCGAATCGTCACTTACTATAGCAACGTTCTTATATAACGCTAACTTATCAAGCATAGGCAATGCCTTGATATTAACAGCAATATTATTCATCTCATTAAAGACATACTGGTCTATCATTTTTTTAAAATTCCTTCCCTTTGGAAATCAACATAAGTTGCTCTTCTACAACATTTTTCAAACCTGTTTTTAGGTCTGTTTTAGGGCACCATCCCAGTGCCTCCAGCTTTTCGCTGTTTAATACAGCGTTTTGTATGAGTGAAAACCCCTTAACTTCCTGCTCGCTTGGCAGGTCAAAGATAACTTTCAGTTTCTTTTCAGGATAAAGCTCTACAAGTGTTTTTGCTATATCAGCTATGGTGGTTATGCATAGCTTTGAAGCAATGTTATAAGCTTCGCCACATTCACCATCAATAAGAACCCTGAGAAGTCCTGCTATAGCATCAGACACATAGGTATATGAGCGTAGCTGATCACCTTTGCTTTTAAGCACAATGTCTTTACCCTCTGCAATACATCTTGGAAACAGGGCAACTATTTTAGAATCCCCTGCTTTCATTCCAGGACCAAATATATAACTTAGTCTACCGATCTTTACAGGCACTCCATACTCATCTGCATAGCTCAAACACAACGTTTCACAAGCTTTTTTGCTGAGTGGATAGCATGAACGCACCTTTGATGCGTCTATTATACCATAATCAGACTCTGATATTTTTTCATTACCGATAAGCGCACCATAAACCTCAATAGTAGAAACATACAGAACCCCCGACACTTGCTTTTCTTTGGCAAAGTCTAAAAGATTTAGAGTTCCATAGAAATTTGTCTTCATAGTTTCTACCGGATACTCTGAATATTCCTTTGGTGCTGCATTTGATGCACAGTGAATTATATAATCCACAGGTTTACGATAAACTATCGGTGTGCACACATCCTGCTCAATATAGTCTATCATGTCAAAGTCTGCATAGTCTGCAAACATTTTTATTGCTTTTTCTTTGTTTCGCACAAGTGCAACAATATTAATTTTGCTGTTATTCTGCCTTGTGCGCTCAAGCAAAGTATAAATTATAAACGAACCAATAAAGCCTGTGGCTCCTGTGATTAATACACTTTTTCCATCAAGTTTCTCCCAGGCTATCGACTGGCTGTCAATTAAAGATAAAACATCTTTTTTTACTAAGTTATTCATAGGAAACCGCCTTATGAGTCATTTTCTTCTCTAAGCTTAAGATAAGCTTTCAAGAGCGAAATATGCTCACTTGTGGTAATTTTGAAGTTCATCTCGTCACCCCATACTACATGAACCTTTTCGCCAAGCTCTATAAGGAGTGTGCAAGTAGCAACAGTGTTTGTGATTCCTCTCTTCATGGCCTCTTCATGTGCCCAAACAAACTTAGAAAGGCGAAGGCTTTGTGGAGTCTGAGTTTTTATTATATTATCTCTGTCGATTACCTTTCCGGACTCTGCGCCATCATCTGAATGCTCTTCAGGGCTACTGAAAAGTATGGCTTCTGTGGCAGGTAGAGATGTGATAGCTGTTCCATGCTTTTCGACAGACTCAATATTTCTGTTAATTATATCGCAAGATACAAGAGGTCTAACTGCATCATGGATTATAATAATATCATCATCGTTGCAGTTTTCACGAAGCATATTCATACCATTGTGCAAAGACTCCATGCCTGTGGAGCCACCCTCGGTAATATACTTTAATTTTGTGATTCCAAATTCATCTGCCCATTTTCTAAGGTCATCTTCCCAACCCTTAAGACAAACGACAGCTATAGCATCTATCGCTTTGCAACGTTGAAAGCTTTCTAATGTATACATAATTACAGGTTTTCCCTCAACCTCTAAAAACTGTTTTGGGACATTCATTTTCATGCGTTCTCCAACGCCACCTGCTATTAATAGTCCAATATTCATACCTTTCACCTAATATCCTTTTTATTTTTTTCGGTCGTTATACATCTGAACAGCTGTGCTAACATCGCCGTCATACATAACGCAACCTTTATTAAGATAAATAGCTCTGTTACAAATCTCCTGGATTCCATCCTTTGAATGGCTAACATAAAGCACTGTTATGCCTTTTTTCATAATTTCGGCAATCTTTTCTTTACACTTTTTTTTGAAGCTCGCATCACCTACACTTAGTGCCTCGTCAATTACAAGGATGTCCGGATCAATATTGACATTGATTGCAAATCCAAGCCTCATTCTCATACCGCTGGAATATGTTCTCACCGGCTGATCAATGTAGTCACCAAGCTCTGCAAATTCAATTACTCTCTCTTCAATTTGCTTTATATATTCGTCTGTAAGTCCAAGAATATAGCCTTTAAGATAAATGTTTTCTCTACCGGTCATCTGAGCTGAAAAACCTGCTGTAAGCTCCAGCAGAGCAGCTACCTTTCCGTTTACGGTTACATTACCACTTGTTGGAAAAGTTACACCTGTTATCATCTTAAGCAGAGTAGACTTTCCTGCGCCATTTGCGCCGATTATACCAACGGCCTCACCCTTATAGATTTTGAGGTTAACATCCTTGAGTGCCAAATGCTTTTTAGCACCTTTTACTTCTTTAAAAAGGGATACAAAACGCTGGTGATCGTTCTTATAAAGTGTATATTCCTTAGTGACATTATCAAACGTAATAATAGGATTTTCCATATATATTTTTCCTTTACTGGATTGTATCAATTACATTACATCGGGAAGCTTTTTGCGAAGTCTGGAATAGTTGAAAAGCCCAAAGAAGAGCAGCACAATAAACTCTGCCAAAACAATGACAAGCTCAGTTTTATATTCAAAGAACATTCTATCATATAAAAATGCATTTCTATATCCATTTACGAAGAAATTAATAGGATTAAAGAGCATGATGGTTTTGAGTGGTTCAGGCAAATCATAGCTGTTGTAAACGATACCCGAAAACCAGAAAACACCTGCCATTATTGATATAACAGCGTTTTCAAAGTCACGACTGATAGCACTCATAGGCGCTGTAGACCATGCAAAAACTAAGAAGAAGACAAACATGAACGGACAATAGAAGAAAAATTGCAGATTATATAAGCTTGCGCCTTGATTAAACAAAACGTAAATATACATAATTGCCGACAAGAATAAGCTTACATACAGTCTTGAAAGCACTGTGTATGTAGGAATAGTAGAAACCGGAAAGCTAACTTTTGTGACAAACTGACTGTTCACTCTGATAGATTTGGATCCCATCAAAATAGAGTCTTGTATAAAAAACCACGGAATAAATCCAACAAGCATAAACAAAAATCTATCAAACTCAAGATTATTGCCATGTATCAAAACCTCGATGTCACCGGTCTTTTTGAGACCAACAGAAAAAGCAAACCAATATACAAAGAGTGTAAATGCAGGCTTAATAACTGCCCAAAGAGGTCCAACAAGAGCACCTTTGTAGGTTTTTAGTAGCTCGTCCTTAGCCAAAAGCAGAATCTGCTTACCAAAATGTCTATGTTCTTTAAAAATAGAAAACAAAAATTTCACCGTCCACAAATATATCTATATAAAACAATTCTCATTGCATAAAATAACAAGTATATTTTATTACAATATTTCATTTTGTCAACCTTATTATGGTTTTTTTGTCAATTAAGACATAAAAAATTGCTATTAACAACATTTTGTATAAGAAAAAACAATAATAATTTTTCAAAGAACGTATGCCAACCTAACTTCTTCATACAAAGTACGAATACAATGGAATTAATTGCAAAAATAGTATTGAAAAAAGCTAAAAAAATGTTATAATGATGTTTGTATGTTCTATTTTGATAAAAAACATCTATACAAGCGCAATACATACGCTCTTATACATAGGTTGAAAGGACGATTAATATGAAACAACAGCTTGAAGCTATACGAGAAAAAGCAGAAAATAAATTGAAAGAATTGGTGGACACTCAAGAGCTAGAGCAACTGCGTGTTGAAATTCTCGGAAAAAAGGGTGAGCTAACATCCATATTAAAGCAAATGGGTAAGCTCTCTGCTGAGGAACGCCCTGTTATCGGTCAGCTGGCAAATGAAATTCGAAGCTATATTGAGTCTAAAATTGATGAGAAGAAATCAGAGCTAGAGCAAGCACAGCTTTTGAAGCGTCTTGAAAATGAAAAAATTGATGTCACATTGCCGGGCAAAGAATTCTCACTGGGAAACAGACATCCTCTTGAAACTGTAATAGATGAAATCAAAGAGATTTTCGTAGGAATGGGATTTGAAATTGTTGAAGGTCCTGAGGTGGAGTCTGATTACTACAACTTTGAAGCTCTCAATATACCAAAAGATCACCCTGCAAGAGATACTCAGGACACATTTTATATAACAGATAATATTTTGCTTAGAACACAGACTTCACCTGTACAGGTGCGTATCATGGAAAAGCAGAAACCACCTATAAGAATTTTATCTCCGGGTAGAGTTTATAGAAGTGATGCACTAGATGCGACCCACTCTCCTCTTTTCCATCAGATAGAAGGTCTTGTAGTAGATAAAGGCATTACATTTGCTGATCTTAAAGGCACACTGGAAACATTTGTTAAAAGACTTTATGGTGAAGACAGTGTAGTTCGTTTCCGTCCACACCACTTCCCTTTCACAGAGCCTTCTGCAGAGGTTGACGTGCAGTGCTTTGGTTGTCATGGTAAGGGTTGTCGTCTATGCAAAAACGAGGGCTGGATAGAGATTTTGGGATGCGGAATGGTTCATCCTAAGGTGCTCGAGAACTGCGGAATAGACCCTGAAGAATATAGTGGCTTTGCACTAGGTCTCGGCCTTGAGAGAGTTGCAATGAGACGTTATGGCGTTGATGATATTCGTCTTTTCTATGAAAATGACGTTCGTTTTTTAAGGCAGTTTAAATAATCATACAAAGAATAGAAAGGAACAATGCCAGACAGAGAATTTTTTATTCTGTGTTTGATTGCATAGGTTATAGATTATGAATTTATCAATGAGATGGCTTCGTGAGTTTGTTGACATTGGTGAGGTTTCACCAAGAGAATTTGCTGAAGCAATGACAATGAGTGGCTCTAAGGTAGAATGTTATGAGCAAGAGGGCGAAAAACTTAGCAATGTTGTTGTTTGTAAAATTGTTTCTATAGAAAAGCACCCTGATGCTGATAAGCTGAGAGTATGCATGGTAGATATAGGCGAAGCAGAACCAATACAGATAGTAACCGCCGCTACAAACGTAAACGTGGGCGACCTCGTTCCGGTTGCAAAGGACAAGTCTACACTTGCTGATGGCACAAAGATTTCAAAAGGAAAATTAAGAGGCGTGGCAAGCTACGGAATGTTCTGCGGACTCGAAGAGATAGGCATCACCAAGAACGATTTTCCTTATGCGGATGAAGATGGTGTTTTTGTAATACAAGAGGATTGCAAACCCGGAGATGATATCAGAGATGCTATCGGTCTAAACGACCTAAAGGTGGAATTTGAAATCACATCTAACCGCCCTGATTGTTTCTCTGTAATCGGACTCGCAAGGGAAGCCGCTGCAACATTTGGTAAAGAGCTAAAGCTCCACACACCTGTAGTTAAAGCAGGAAACGGCAGCAGCGATGGTATGATAGATGTAAAGATTGAAAATGAAGACCTCTGTAAGGTATATGCTGCAAGAATTGTTAAAAATGTGCGTGTAAAGCCATCACCACGTTGGATGAGAGAAAGACTTAGAGCAATGGGTGTGCGTCCAATTAACAATATAGTTGACATAACAAACTATGTTATGTTGGAGTATGGCCAGCCAATGCACGCTTTTGACCTACGTTTTATCAAAGACAACAAAATCAGAATACGCTGTGCTAAAGATGGTGAAACTATAACCACACTTGACGGTATAGAGCGAACACTAAAAAATACTAATTTAGTTATCGCTGATTCTGAAAAACCTGTTGCTATTGCCGGTGTTATGGGTGGAGAATATAGCGGAATTATGGATGATACTACCACTATCGTCTTTGAGAGTGCTAACTTTGCAGGAAGCAGCGTAAGAGTAACAGCCAAAGAGCAAGGAATGAGAACAGATGCCAGCTCCAGATTTGAAAAAGGACTCGATCCAAACTCATGTATACCTGCTCTGGAGAGAGCATGTGAACTAGTAGAAATGTTGGATGCAGGTGATATACTCGATGGAATCATCATTGATGATCGTTCAAAAGATAATAAAGTAGAAATCGATTTTGATGCAGATAAGATAAATGCATTTTTGTCTACAGATCTCAGCCGTGACAAAATGGTAGAAATCCTTGAGAAAATTGAATGTAAAGTTTGTGGCGACAAAATTATCGTGCCAACATTCAGACCGGATCTTTTGCACTTCTGCGATATTGCGGAGGAGATTGCAAGATTTTATGGATATAACAATATTTCAAGCACCAGTGTAAATGGTGGCGGAAAGGGCAAATACTCAGAACGTCAGAAGTTTAATAATAAGGTTATGGATGCCATGACCGCTATGGGACTTAGCGAGATAATGACATATTCATTTATTAGCCCTAAACAATATGAAAAGCTGATGATGCCTAAGGATCATATTTTGAGAAATTCTCTCAAAATAAGCAATCCTCTGGGTGAAGATACCAGCATAATGAGAACAACCGCTCTTCCATCTATGCTAGACATACTCAGCAAAAATTATAACAACAGAAACAAGCAAGCATATTTGTTTGAAATTGCAAAGGAATATATACCAACAGAAGAAAACCAGCTTCCAGATGAAATCAGCAAGCTTATATGCGGAATGTATGGCGAGAATATAGACTATTTCACTGTAAAAGGCATTGCTGAAGAGCTATTCAGAACAATTGGCATCAAAGATTTTGACATTGAAAGAGCAAAAGATGCTTATGCATATCACCCAGGCAGAAGCGCTTTAATAAGTGTTGATGGTACTATGATTGGCACTATTGGTGAAATTCATCCGCTTGTTTGCAAAAACTTTGAGCTATGTACTGCATATTGCTTTGACTTTGATCTCGACACGCTGTTTGAGCTTTATTCAAGTGAACACAAATACAGCCCATTGCCAAAATTCCCTGCTGTTTCTCGTGATATCGCCGTTATTTGTGATGAAGATTTGCCTGTTCTCTCACTTGAAAAAGCAATATCCAAGGCTGCAGGCAAGCTCTTGGAAGAAGTAAAATTATTTGACATTTATCAAGGAAAACAAATTGAAGCCGGCAAAAAAAGTGTTGCTTTCAATATTACACTCAGAAGCAGTGATGCTACTTTGACCGATGATCAGATAAAAAGTGTGATGAAAAAAGCTGTTGCAGCACTTGAAAGCTTAGGTGCAGAACTTAGAAGCTAAAGTTAAAACAACTTATTTTGCTATTATAGTAAATATTTTTATATATTTACTTGAAATCTGATAAAAAAGCTTGTATAATACTATTTTAGGAGTTTAAAATTTAGGAGGTGGCAATTATGATTGACAAGACACAGGTTTTTAGTATAGGTGGTAGTAGTGAAGATGATGTTAAGATAGCACTTGCCACAGTGTATCAGGCCCTTAAAGAAAAAGGATATAACCCTATCAATCAGATAGTAGGATATATACTGTCAGAGGATCCAACGTATATCACAACCCATCATAATGCCCGAAATATCATTCGTCGTATTGACCGTGATGATTTACTTGAAATCCTCGTTAAATCATTTTTAGAGGTATGATATATCGACGCTCAAGATGATTTCCCTGTATTTTATTCCATCTTGCAAAAATTAAGTTTTATCTTACACATTAAGCCATCAGCTTGTTGCTGATGGCTTTTTCTTATGAAGATATTAAACTAACTAAAAAAGCTAAGCCGATGAGCTGTTTTAGCTCTGGCTTAGCTTTAATATTTTGTAACTCTACTAAAACGTATTGTGTGTTAGTCAACAAGGTATATCACAACATCACGTGAGCGATCTGTGAACGCATTTGGCTCGTACCATCTAAATGAATTGCCCGTAGAAGAGAAAAATGACAATTCATGAGTGTTCACCACACTGGAAATTAAAAATGATGAATTGCTTGAATTATATGTGATATTTAGCATAGCATCATTACAAATAGAATTATACAGTGATGTATAAGAATTATTGCCCTTATATCCATAATATTTTTTGCTTACTTCATTATAGAGGTAATAAGAATCATTCTCAAAAACAACCGTAAATACAGCCTTTCCATCTACATACATTCCATCTTCGTCTGATTCGATATCTCTTGCGACTCCATTGTTGCCTGATAGCTCGCCGATTACTGCACAGTTTTTGATAGTCAGAACAACTTTTTTGCCGATTATCTGGTCCACAGAAGTTGCATTATTAGTGAGATAAACTTTTTGATTGGCATTAATTGCACCGGATGTGTCTGTCGATGTATCAGATGTTGTATCTGTTGCGGTGTCTGTGGATGTGTCTATTTCCTCATTATATGAAGAAACGATAGGATATATTTTAACATCACGTGAAAGCGATGTCTGTGCTGTTGACACATACCAACGGAAAGAATTTTTGTTCTCTCCAATAAAGAGTGCAAGCTCTCTCTCCTGATTTATTGATGAGATTTCGAATAAATCTGATGCAAAAGTAATTGACATATATGCAGCTTCTGTAATCTCAGATGAGAACACAGATTCTGTCTTAACATTGTTTGTGAGATATTTACCGGTAGCATGGCTCTTTAAAAGATATGAACCTGCTACATGTTCAATTATATAGACACAATCACTGCTTGCTGTAAGCTTTCCTTCAACAGTTTTTATATCAAGTGCGCCGGCGTATGAAGAGTTTGGTTCGGCTGCACTTAGTGCCTCATTGCTGATTGTTATTGCAACCGGTCTATTTACAATCTTATCAAGAGATGTAATTGGCTCTCCAAAAACAACTCTGTTGCCTGTAATTTCGATTGGACTTGTGTTTGTATCTGTTGATGTGGAGGTATCTGTTTCTGATGCTGTTTCAGAATCTGTATCAACGAAGCTACCCAAAGGCATATAGTTGCTCTTATCTGCTACACGGATTTGAACTGCATCCTTATACATTGTTGGCAAGCACACAAGATCAACTGCAGAACCTTCTGTTACACCATCCGGATACATAGCTGGCTTGTATGATACAACTGTACCTGTAGCATCAGTAACATTAGAACTATTGGAATCATATGCACCTAGCTTACAGTTTTTGATTACAGCAACAGTATTTATATGCTCCTTCAATTCTGATACGGTTGACTCAACAGGAGCTATAGGTTTATTCTGTTTTGACATAATAGCTATAGAAGATATATCTGTTAACTCGTTGCTTCCATTATATAACTTTGTTGTACCTGTAACTTCAACAATGCTGTTTAACTCATAGAAACCGCCTGCGATTCCTTCTTTGTCAAAAATCATCAAACCATTGACAGTGCCATCTTCCTCAACTTCTTCTATGATTACAGTGTTGCCATCATAGACATAGCACACCTGACCTCTTGTGGTAAGATTAGCACCAACGCTTGCTGAGAGAACATCTTTTATAGAAACAACATCAACTGTAGTATCAAATTCAGTATCACTTGATGTATCTAAAGTATCTGTTGAAGTATCAATGATATCACTTGAAGAACTTATATCTGTATCATGCTGTATATCATTCTCGGAATCATTAAATTCTCTTGATTCTGCAGGAAACTCAGAAATAAGCTGGGCTATGTATTTTTGTATTGTAACAACATCCAACATATTTACATTTTCATATGGTTCATCCACATCAGCAGCCTTTTTTTGATCATCAGATAAGTCTGTGAGATCAGCCACATAGCGTTGTATTTCAACAACATCTCTCATTGATATATATGTATCACCATCAACATCACCAAGAGATAGTGCTTTGGCATCAGATTCAGATGCAATCGCTGTTGCCATCGATGCTAACATTGTAATAGAAAGCACAACGCACAACAATCTTTTAATCGATTTCATTTTTAAAACCTCCACGATTTATATAAATTAGGTCATAAGACAAGAAAAATTATACAACTTTTATTAACAATAGTCAACAATTTAGACTTTGTCCATGGCTATTTAGAACAAAAAAATCGGCGAGATAAACTCGCCGATTGAATAATTACAAAGTGAAGATTATTCTTCGCCTTCAGAATCTGTGCTTGGTTCTGTATCTGTACCTGGCTCTGTGTCAGTACCTTCTTCTGTGTCTGTGCCTTCCTCTGTGTCAGTACCTTCTTCTGTATCTGTGCCTGCCTCTTCAGTATCTGTTGTTGAATCTGTGTCAGTCTCCTCAACTGGCTCTACAGGTAGAGTGTCGATGAGCATTGCAATATACTTCTGAAGTGTTGTAACGTCGAGCATTCTGAGATGACCATCAGCGTAAACGTCAGCTGCAACGAAAGCATCACCCTCGATTGTGATGAGGTTTGCAATGTGCTTCTGGAGGTCTACAACGTCTTCCATGTTTACTTTGCCGTCAGCGTTTGCATCGCCAGCACTAAGCTTACCATCTGACTCAAGAACAAACTTATCCTCTGTCAAAACATATACATAAGCATACTCTTTGCCGTCAGCATCCTTGTAAGGAACTGTCATTACAACTGTGCCGTCTTCTTCAACTGCAACTGTCATATTCTCTTTTGAATATTCAACGTCTAATAGTGCCTCTGGAAGCTCAACTCTGCCAAACTCAACTTGCTCTTCCTGATTGTAATAGATAGCAAGCTCTTTTACAGACTCTGTCTTCTCTTCATCTTCAGAAACTTCTACTACGAACTCTACGAGCATATCAGTATCGTTGAAAGATACTGGAACGTATGACTGTAATGTTCTCCAGTCGTCATCTGTGAGCTCTTTCTCTTCGAGACATACAAGTCTGTCAAGCTTAACATCCATCTTATAATCTCTAACAAGAAGATCTGATGATACACCGCTAAGTAATGTTACAAGATTATCTGCAACACCTTCGCCTGTGATATAACCTTTAACGCTATCCATAAAATCTTTAGCATCAAGCTTTGCGCTTATTGAAGCAACATCTTCGTTGATTTCGTCAACTGTGAAGTCAATAAAGCTCTTAAACTTTGCAATTTCTGCATCATTAGCATCTTTTGAATCATATTTGATTGCAACTAATGAACCAACCTCGATATCCTTAGCATCTTCATCTGCTGGATATGGATTGTGTGCAACGCTCAAATCATTTGAAAGGTCTTCCTCGTTAACATCTAGGCTAACAGTAACTTTTGCACCCTCACCTAATACGCTTTCAACTACGTCGAGTGCTTCGTCGTATTTTGCTGTATTTACGCCTACAGCTTCAAGGTCTTCTCTTCCGAAGTCACGTGTTACAGTAGCAACGCCTTCTTCAAAAGCAGCAACTTCAAAATCGAAACCATAGAATGCTCTTAAAAGAGCATTATCATCAGCATCTTTTGCGCCATAGCTGATGTAAACAGCATCACCAACTTTAAAAGCTGGCTCTTCGTCTGCAAAGGCACTGATAGAAGCCATGGAAGCTACCATCAATGTAGCCATTGCACAAGAAATAAGTCTCTTGAATGTCTTTTTCATTGTTTTTGTCCCCTTTTTAATTAAAATAAATTTATAAAATCAAGCTTATCGCACCCTGATAAATAGGGTTTGATGCGCTTAATTATCTCATTAACTCCACCCTTTGAATTACTTTCAATATTGAGTGGCATGATTGGGTCGTGAACACTAAGTCTGAGAAGACACCAGCCGTCTCCGTTATCTCTATCAAATGATAGTCTCACACCTTCATAGTTGTTAGGTACAACTGTTATGTTGTTTTCAGCCGCATATTTTATAAGGCCATCAATCACATTGTTACCATATGCTTTAAAATCAGGTGTTGTGATTTTAATGCGATATTCCTCTGCCTCTGCAGGCTCCGGAAGATCCTTTAGGATATCATTCAAGGTTTTTCCTTGATTTCTGAGTTTAACCGCCATAATAATTATCTTTGTACACAGATAAGCGCCGTCATCAAGAAAATAATTTTCTTTCATAGCAGCATGGCCGGAAGTTTCGATAGCTAGAGGTGAATCAATACCTATAGAATTAAGTCTAAGTGACTCATTAATTACATTTTTATATCCTCTTTTAAACCTGTGATGCTTTCCTCCTAAAACAGTTTCTATAAAGAAATTAAGCCCATCAGATGTAATAGAATCTGTAACAATGGTAGCACCGGGATTGTTTTCCAACACAATAGCTGAGGCTAATGCAACAAGTCGGTTACGGCTAATTTCATTACCGAAACAATCTACTGCAGCACCTCTATCAACATCTGTATCAAATATGACACCCAAATCACAATTATTATCTACAACCGCTTTTGAAATAGCACGCATAGCATCTTTGTTTTCAGGATTTGGGATATGATTAGGAAACATCCCATCCGGATTTAAAAAACATGAACCGCTGACATCTGCACCTAAAGGTTTTAAGACGCTGGTAGCATAAAATCCACCGGCACCATTACCGGCATCAACCGCTATTTTCATTCCTTTGAGCGGATAATCATAGTCCTCAGCAGCAACTTCACTGCATATATATTTACGAAGTCTGTCACAGTAACGCTCCATATAGTTTAAAGGAGTTACACTGCCGCCGGAGGAAGCTTTGCAAGCATCGACAGACTCTGCATACAACAGAATCTTAGCAATATCTGAGCCTTCAAGTCCTCCAATATTCTTCAAAAAGAATTTTAGTCCGTTTTTATAGTAAGGATGATGACTGGCAGTGACCATAATAGCAGCATCGCAACCGCCATCAACCGTTGTCATAAACATAGATGGTGTGGAAGCCAATCCGCAATCGAACACTTTAACGCCATATCTACTCATTGTATTAGCAGAAAGTGTAAGAATATGCTCACCGGTGATTCGTGAATCACGTCCAATTGATACAACAAGCTTGTCAGCAGAATATCCTTTGTCTTCACAAAGCCAATATACAAAAGCAGAAATCACTCTTTCAACAACTTCATCAGAGAGATCAAGCTTCATATCCTCTAAACCGTCAACAGCGACTCCTCGTATATCAGTTCCACTCTTCAGGCCATGCCAAAACTCGCTTGTCATACTAAGCCTCCCTATATCTACACTGGAGTGATTATATCATATTTTTTTTAAATTGTCTATATTAAAAACAATATTTTGTACTTTTTCGGAAAAAATACATATTATGAAGCAATTTTTTGTAAAAATAAATGTTTTTAGAAAGGCTAAATTTATTGTTATGTCATTAATGGAACTAAAAATGGTATCAAAGAAATATAGAACCGGGACTGAAGATTTATTTGCACTTGATAATATCAACTTAAACATTGATAAAGGTGAATTTGTATCTATAATAGGTAAATCCGGATCGGGAAAATCCACTTTAATGAACATCTTAGGATTTCTTGATATACCAACATCCGGAAAATACCTATTTGAAGATAATGATATAAATAAAATGAAAGAGAGTAGTATTTCTCAGATACGTAGCAGAAAAATAGGATTTATTTTTCAAAGTTTTAATCTGATTCCAACCCTATCAGCACTTGAAAACGTGGAATTACCATTGGTTTATCAAAAGGTGAATAAAAATAAAAGAAGAGAAAAAGCCACTAGTGCATTGGAATCAGTAGGACTATCACATAGGACACTTCATCGTCCCAATCAATTATCCGGTGGCCAGCAACAGCGTGTGGCAATAGCACGTGCTCTTGCACTCAACCCTGAAGTTATCCTTGCAGACGAACCTACCGGAAACCTTGACTCGTCATCAGGCAATGAAGTTATGAACCTACTAAAAAAATTCAATCAAAATGGTAAAACCGTCATAATTATCACTCATGACGATTCTATCGCTCATCAAGCAGGCAGAATTATCACAATATCTGATGGAAAAATAATATAAAAAACGGGCATATCCAAATCATCTGACCGGATATGCCCAATTATTGTTAAAAACAAGTAATAAGATCAAATTACTTAATCTCTACTTCAGCACCAACCTCAGCAAGCTTTGCTTTGATTGCTTCTGCATCGTCCTTGCTAACGCCTTCCTTAAGTGTTTTAGGTGTGCCGTCAACAACTTCTTTTGCTTCCTTAAGGCCAAGACCTGTGATCTCACGAACAACCTTGATAACCTTAATCTTCTCTGCGCCAGCGTTCTTGAGAATTACATCGAACTCTGTCTTCTCTTCTGCTGCTGCGCCGCCTGCTGCTGGAGCTGCTACTGCAACTGCTGCTGCTGCGGATACGCCAAACTCTTCCTCTACTGCGTGTACAAGTTCTGAAAGCTCAAGAACTGTAAGTGTTTTTAATTCTTCTACGATAGCCATAACCTTCTCTGATGCCATGACAAATTACCTCCAATATTTTATATTTTTTTAATATGTTGGCAGACTATTAAGCCTCTGCCTCTACTGCCTCGCCGCTCTTATCAACGATAGCCTGTACGGCACGTGCGAAGCTTGCGATAGGTGCGTTGAATGCACCAAGTACATTTGCAAGAAGAACCTCTCTTGATGGAAGCTTTGCAAGCTGATTGAGCTTATCCATTGAAATAAGCTCTCCATCGAGATAACCGGTCTTAACCTCAAATGTTTTGCTACCCTCTGCGTATTTGCAAAGGATTCTTGCTGCTGCTACATAATCTGTATCGCTAGTTGCGAGAGCTGTTGTGTTTTCGAGCACAGGATCAAGACCCTCTATACCAGCCTCTTTAGCAGCACGGGACAACAATGTGTTCTTTACAACAGTGTACTGAACGCCTGCTTCACGAAGCTCTTTACGAAGCTTTGTGTCGTCAGCAACAGTGATGCCACTGTAATTAACGAGAACACCTGCGATTGAACTCTTCAATCTCTCTGAAAGCTCAGCTACGTAAGCTTTCTTTTGTTCCAAAACCTTATTGCTTGGCAATGTAATTCACCTCCGTAAATTAGTGAGATGAGTGCACCGGGAATAAAAAAATGCCTTCCCACACGCGCAGGAAGACAGAATTATAATCAAAATCATATAATCCGTATTCCTCGGCAGGCGGACTATTTTGTCCTTTATGCGGGTGCACCTGCTGTCTTTAGAATTACAGCTTCAATATAATACCACTTGAAATTTCATTTGTCAACACTTTTTTCAAAAAACTTTATAAAAAATTTACGAAAAATTTTATAAGAGTATTTTCTATTTTAATTTCTCAAATCATTGACTTTGAAAAGAAAAGAGTTCATAATATATATTTGTTCTCTTTAAGACAAGTGAAAGGAGGATCACCTTTTGGATGACATTTTTAAAAGGATAATTGATGCTGATGATAAAGCCAGAGATATTGTGAGCAAAGCAGAAAAAGAGAATGATAAAGTTTCCTACACCGTAATATCAAAAAAGATAAGTTACGCTGTGAGTATCTGAATCTGCCCAAGGAGAACTAGAAAAGCTTGAAGAAATGTATAGTAGAGATGAAGAACGCAAAACGACAAATTCGCTCCAAAAAGTATCCGACGCAGAGCAACGCTTGGATAATGCCAGAGATAAAAACATTGATATATGGACTGACCCTATTATATTTGATGTGATATTCTCGCTTTCAGGTGACCTCAGAGGTGCAAAAGAATGATGTTTAATCATGCTTCTAATGCTGTTTCGGCAAAGGCACGCACAATGTATGGTAACAGACTTTCAGAAAAAACTTTCGTTACCTATGCAAAAAAATCACAAAAAAAAGAGCAAATGCTCTTCAAAATATTATAATTCCAAAATTCGAGTCACAAATAAGCAGTATCACCGAATCTTTGGAAGAAAAAGATCGTGAAGAATTCACGAGAATGAAAGTAATAAAAAAACAAAATTCTAACAAATAAAAAGGAGTATTTAATTATGACAATAGAACAAATTTGGGAATATATAGGTTATTTAGCATCCGTTATCGTATTCGTTTCTTTCATCATGTCATCTGTAGTAAAGCTAAGATGGGTGAACACTATAGGTGCACTGATTTTTGCAGTGTATGCACTGGCAATAAAATCTTATCCGACTGCTATATTAAACATTGGCTTAGTGGCAATTAATATTTATTACCTAATAAAAATGAAAAAACGTGAAGAAATTTTTTCTGCTCATTATTGCAGAGTGGACAATGAATTTTTGAAAAGCTTTGTTATGTTCAACGGCAGAGATATTCAAAAACATTTTTCAAACTTTACATTAGGTGAAACTGATTCTAACACAGCTATCTTTGTATATTGCAATCTGACTGCAGCAGGACTAATTATGGGAAAAAACAACGGTGATGGAACCATGCGTGTTGATCTTGACTATGCAACACCAGAATATCGAGATTGTCGTGTCGGAAAATTCTTATACAAAAAACTAAAGAGCCTAGGCTTTAACAAGCTGATTGCACAGACAGAAGATGAGGGCCACAAGAGCTATCTCAAATCAATGGGCTTTGTGCAGGATGGAAACAACTTTATAAAAGAGATATAAAAAATGAGTAGGAGCTACAAATTAGCCCCTACTCATTTTTTGCATAAGATTGTGAAAAACAGAGTATCGCATTCATACTTTTTTAAAAAACATCTACAATGAAATATAGCCTAGAACGTTTCATTATCCACTATGTCATAATTACACAAGCTACCCCAGTAGATTTTGAATTGAAATGGTATCCCTATCATCAATCCTTTAAACACGGTTGGTATCATCACAAAACATTCTATATATTTACAGATTTTTAAACTGCACATTATACAAAAAAGCGACAGTAAAAAACTGTCGCTAATTTAATGATATGTTATTTTGCGTAGTTGATAGCTCTGCTCTCTCGAATAATTGTAACCTTAACCTGACCTGGATATTCAAGATCGGTTTCTATCTTCTTGCAAATATCTCTTGCAAGTGAAACCATCTTTTCATCATTGATAACCTCTGGTTTTACCATTATTCGAATCTCTCTACCGGCTTGAATAGCAAATGAACGATCAACACCTTGGAATGATGATGCAACTTCTTCAAGCTTTTGCAGACGCTTAATGTAGTTTTCAAGATTTTCACGTCTTGCACCAGGTCTTGCTGCTGAGATAGCATCAGCTGCCTGAACAAGACAAGCCACTATGGTCTTGGCTTCTATATCGCCATGATGAGCGTGAATAGCATGAATAACAGCATCATGCTCTTTATATTTCTTTGCCATATCCACGCCTATCTCAATATGTGAACCCTCTATTTCGTGGTCGAGAGCTTTGCCTATATCGTGCAACAAACCTGCACGCTTTGCAACTGTAGGATCAAGTCCAAGCTCAGTAGCCATAACTCCGGCAAGATAAGACACCTCAAGTGAATGATTGAGGACATTCTGACCATAACTGGTTCTATAACGTAATCTACCAAGTAGCTTAATAAGCTCTGGGTGAATACCATTAATTCCTGCAGAAATAACTGCTCTTTCGCCTTCCTCTTTGATTGTAGCCTCAACCTCACGGCGTGCCTTATCAATCATTTCTTCGATTCTGGCTGGATGGATACGTCCATCAGAAATAAGCTTTTCTAATGCGACTCTAGCAATCTCTCTTCTCACCGGTTCAAAGCATGATAGTGTGATTGCTTCCGGTGTATCGTCTATGATAAAGTCTACACCTGTTAAAGTTTCAAGGGCACGAATATTTCTACCCTCACGACCGATAATTCTACCTTTCATCTCGTCACTTGGCAGTGGCACAACAGAAACAGCTGTTTCTGTAACCTGCTCGGCTGCACATTTTTGAATGGCAAGTGAAATTATGTTCGCTGCTCGACGCTCTTGTTCCTCATGAAGCTGCTGTTCAAAGTCTCTGATTTTGACTGCCTTTTCATGTGCAAGCTCTTGGTCAAGCTGTTTTAACAAATAGGCCTTTGCTTGTTCACCCGAAAATCCTGATATTTTTTCAAGAACCTCAAACTGACTTTTTTTCACCATCTCAGCTTCTTCAAGCTTTGACTCAGCCTCTTTGATCTTCTTTGCAAGCGTTTCATCTTTCTTTTCGAGATTGTCCATTTTCTTATCGAGGGTTTCTTCCTTTTGCTGGAGTCTTCTCTCCTGACGCTGAACATCTTTTCTTCTCTCAGAAATCTCATGTTCTGCTTCACTACGCAAACGATGAATTTCATCTTTACCCTCAAGAATTGTTTCTTTCTTTTTAGCCTCGGCTGATTTTACAGCATCGCTCACAATTCTTTTAGCCTCTTGCTCTGCAGAACCAATCTCCGCTTCTGCGCGTCTTTTTCTGTGACTTACGCCGGCAAGAAAGCATGACACACCGCTTACAATGGCTGCCAAAGCAATAAAAAGAATAGCCAATCCTATGTCCATCCTTCTGACACCTCCTTAAATTTAATTCCAAATTCGTTAGTAATTAACCAAACCCGAAGGTGCCGTTATACAACATTATTCAATTTTAAAGCATTAGTAAGTATATATCATAAATGCACCACATATCAAGTGCGAAATATATAGCAAGGCAACACAGCCTTAGTAAAATAACAATAAAAAAATAAATTATATAATATAACGGCCCTTAAAGAGTCGAATTAATAAAATGTGTACGGAACAAAATCCGCATCATCCTCTTTTAATAGGATTGATAATATTATATTACTTTTCAATACGCTTTGTCAAGATTTTTGTGCATACTATTTAAAAAAAAGCAACAAAGTCTATTGCTAATTAAAATCCCATTTTAGATAGTAAAACACTAGAAAATTTCTCATTACATATGCAAAAACACCTCATAAAAGCTAGATATCAAACTATAGTTTTGTGTGAGCTGTCCTCTGCCCTTAGCTTAGCAATTTTATCTCTGAGATATGCTGCGTGCTCAAATTCGAGCAATTTTGCTGCTGCCTTCATCTCTTTAGTGAGGTCATCTATCAGTTTCATTCGCTCAAGCTTCGATAACTTTTTGCCCTTTATGCGTTCATCGTTTGCGTGTGTAGATATTTCCGGAATATCTAACACATTTTTTATTATAGTTTTCGGAATTATTCCATTCTTTTCGTTATATTCTATTTGAATATCACGGCGACGCAGTGTTTCTTTTATTGCTGTCTCCATAGATGGTGTAACTGTATCTGCATACATAATAACTGTGCCTTCGCTGTTACGTGCGGCACGTCCCATAGTCTGAATTAGCGATCTTGAACTTCGCAGGAATCCTTCCTTATCCGCATCGAGTATCGCAACCAGTGATACCTCTGGAATATCAAGTCCTTCTCTAAGAAGATTGATTCCAACGAGCACATCAAACTGACCGAGACGTAAATCTCTTATTATTTCCATTCTCTCGACTGTGTCTATATCGTGGTGCATATATCTTACCTTTATGCCAAGCGTAGTAAAATACTCCGTGAGATTCTCTGCCATTTTCTTTGTAAGCGTAGTTACAAGAGTTCGCTCGTTTCTGGCTGAACGCACGTTAATTTCAGATACAAGATCATCCAGCTGTCCATCTACAGGTCTAACACTAACAGTAGGATCTAACAAACCTGTTGGTCTGATAACCTGCTCGACAACGTTTTCACTTTTTTCTAGTTCGAAATCACCGGGTGTAGCACTAACAAATATAGCCTGGTTGATATGATTATAAAACTCTCCGAAATTAAGAGGTCTGTTGTCCAGCGCACTTGGCAACCTAAACCCATAGTCTATAAGACTCTGTTTTCTTGCTCTGTCACCCTCGAACATTCCTCTAACCTGTGGCAACGTAACATGAGATTCATCAACAAATAGCAGATAGTCCTTTGGAAAGTAGTCGAGCAGCGTGTATGGTGTGCTACCTGGCGCCCTTCCTGACAAAATTCTGGAGTAATTCTCTATCCCTGTGCAAAAACCTATCTCTGTGAGCATCTCGATATCATATTCTGTTCTCTGGCGAATTCTCTGCGCTTCGATAAGTTTTCCCGTGCTTTCGAAAAATTTGACTCTTTCGTCTAGCTCTCGTCTGATTTCCTTTACAGCGTCGCTCATTTTTTCAGGTGGAACGATATAGTGAGATGCCGGATAAATAGCTGCATGTCTAAGCACCGAAAGCAATTCACCGGTAAGCGGGTTTATCTCAGAAATTCGGTCTATCTCGTCACCAAAAAATTCTACTCTGATTACAGCATCTTTAGATGCAGCAGGAAAAATTTCAACCACATCTCCTCTTACTCTGAATTTGTTTCGTATAAAATTGATATCGTTTCTTTCATATTGCAGTTCCACAAGCTTGTGCAAAAGCTCATCACGGGATTTTTGCATACCTGGGCGAAGTGAAATAACCATATTTTTGTAGTCAATAGGGTTACCAAGGCTATATATACACGAAACACTCGCTACAATTATTACATCGTTTCGTTCAGAGAGTGCAAGTGTAGCAGAGTGACGCAGTTTGTCTATCTCATCATTTATAGAGCTGTCTTTTTCTATATAAGTATCAGTAGATGCTACATAAGCTTCCGGCTGATAATAATCATAATAAGAAACAAAATATTCTACAGAGTTATTCGGAAAAAAGCTCTTAAACTCTGTGCATAGCTGTGCCGCAAGGGTTTTGTTGTGTGCAAGCACCAGCGTCGGACGATTTAGCTGTGCTATCACGTTCGCCATAGTGAATGTTTTGCCTGAGCCTGTGATGCCAAGCAGGGTTTGCTCTCTGTTGCCCTCTTGTATGCTTTTTACAAGCTTTTCTATAGCTCTTGGCTGGTCACCGGTAGGCTTGTATGAAGACACTAATTCAAATTTATTCATGTGTAAAGCTCCTTTTTTTCTACTGTAAAACATTTATCAGCTTACAGTTACACGAGAACATAAATAGTTTAAAAAATAAATTCTTTCAACTATAATTTATACTTGTTCAATGAATGACAATATAATCAAAAAGACGCATAATATATTGCATAAAAAGAAATACGAAATTATTTTGTAGATAAATAATTGATTAAAAAGACAGCGTCACAACTATCTAATATATTAACCTTACCTCCTGTAAAGTTTGAATTCAACCTGATTATACTATAAAAACAGCGATCGGGCAACCCTTTTCGGGTTGCCCGATCCTTTTGGGAGCCATCCTAATGCGACAGCACCTATAATACTTATTAAAGTCAGCTAGAATAAAATTAAGCCATAAAGCGGTCGATTACATTCAATGCAACAACCATCAAAATAAATACAGCTGCAAATCCCTTTGTCCAGCGTGCAAGAAAAGAATCGATAGAACGTGCCTTATTCTTTGAGAAGAATGTATCAGCACCGCCTGTGATTGCACCCAAACCTGCCTGATGACCTTCCTGAAGAATAATAACAATAATAATTGCTATTGAACAAATAACCAGAATGGAACCGAGAACAAGCTGTAAAATAGTTTTGAGATCCATATTAAAACCTCCGTAGTTTTATAAGCAAATCACAGTAAAAAATTACTGCTCTGCGTAAACGCAAACACGCTTGCGGTCACGACCCCAACGCTCGAAACGAACGATGCCGTCTGTAAGTGCAAACAAAGTATCATCCTTGCCCTTACCTACATTTGCACCTGGATGAATATGTGTACCACGCTGTCTTACAAGAATGTTGCCTGCCAATACGAACTGACCGTCGGCACGCTTTGCACCAAGACGCTTTGACTCACTGTCACGACCGTTCTTGGTAGAGCCCATTCCTTTTTTATGAGCAAAAAGTTGAATGTTAATTCTAAGCATTACTTTACACCTCCAAATAGTTTACAATTAAATAATCGGGATACTGTTCTTCAAGAGAACATAGATGTTGCTTAAATCCTGATAAAATGACCGAGCATAAAGCAGCATCCTGTGATAAAATTCGCAATTTCATAAAGCCGTCATTCACAGACACATCAGCATCAACCTTGTGAATATCAGTAATGATATTGGCAGTCATATATGCCGCAGAGCTTACAGCAGCACACACAATGTCGCTGCCTGCCTCGGCATAGCCTGAATGTCCGCTTATACAGAACCCTATGTTATTTCCGAATTTATCAACGTAAATTTCCGCATCTATCATATACGAAAATTAAAGGCTGATCTTGCTGATTTCAACCTTTGTGTAAGGCTGTCTATGACCCATTTTTCTCTTTTCGCCTTTCTTTGGCTTGTAGGTCATTACAGTGATCTTCTTAGCCTTGCCGGTCTTTACAACAGTACCGGTTACTTTTGCACCTTTAACTAATGGGGTGCCAACCTTGAGTCCGTCTTCTGCTCCTACAGCAACAACGTCAAACTCAACAGTTGCATTGTCTTCAGCATCAAGCTTCTCAACGTAAATAACGTCACCGTCACTAACTTTGTACTGCTTTCCGCCAGTTGTGATAATTGCATACATTGACAGTCACCTGTCCTCTCTTTATAAGACTCGCTATTTATGCTCACAATAATGAGCCGTAGGCAAGCAGATATGCTTTTTTATAAGCCTACAATAAGCGGCTAGAATAGTATATCACAACAATATAGCCATGTCAAACATTTTTTTACAAATATTTTCAAACAACAAGTTTTTGTAACTTTTCTCAAATATATATCCACTCTCTTTGTTTTACTATAAAAATCAACTAAATCAGGATTGTTAAAGAATTATTAAAATTGCTTGAAATTATACCAAGAAATTGATATGATATTATAGACGTTTAGTATATAGGAGATGATGTATAATGAAAACTATTTCAAAGTTTTCTCATAGAATGATTTCCATAGTAGTCCTATCAACAATTATATGTGCTTCTATAATCCCTGCATATAATGCTTCGGCACACAGCACTAGTGCAAGCGGAGTGGTTCATTCATTTGATATAAGCAAGCCATCCGAAAGTGGATATATGGATATTGATTTCTCCGTGGATAGCGTGGGCAAAAGTCAGAACTATTTAACTATTCCTGCTTATTATGACCCTCGTCTGGAGGATAAACCCTTTATTACATCGGTAAAAGATCAAGGAGAAACAAACACCTGCTGGGCTTTTTCTGCGATGAGCACTGCAGAATCAAGCCTGATAAAGTTAAATGATTTTGATATCAATGATATTGATTTATCTGAGCTTCATTTGGCTTACTATTTAAATAACAATGCTTATGACAAGCTCGGACTACTTGAGGGTGATTACACTTCTCCATCCACTGATTTTCTTTCATCCGGTGGCATGCACTATATCTCTGCTCTTTCACTTGCAAGATGGACCGGTGTAGTAGATGAGAAAAAGCACAGTGAATTTTCTTTTCAAAATGCATATTCCGGATTCAACGTTTTAGATAATAAAAAAGCTTATGGCATAAATGAAGCATTACTAAAAAACGCTTATTTTGTTTCTACAAAAGACAAAAACGATATTAAACAGCTTATACTAAAATATGGCTCTGCCATGATCGGCTTTTACTTTGACGAAGAATACTTATCCAGCGTTACAAGCGGATATTGTTACATACCAACCTCCGGCAAAACACAATCTGCCAACCACGAGGCGTGCATAGTAGGATGGAACGACTCTTACAGCAAAGAAAATTTTCCGCTCTCAAAGCCAAAAAATAATGGTGCATGGCTGGTAAAAAATAGTTGGGGTGAGGGATTTGGTAGTTATGGTTATATATGGCTATCATACGAGGATGCGTCACTTTTAGAGGATGATGCTTGTTTTCTTGAGTTTTCATCTGTAAATCAATATGACTATAATTATCAATATGATGGCACCAGCAATCCAACCTCAAACTATTCTGATGGAACTGATCCTATCAATGGTGGATTTACCGGCGGTGGATATATGTCTAATATCTTCACATCACAGTATAATGATTACCTTAATGCTGTTTCCTTCGTGACATATGATCCGAATGTAAACTATTCTGTTGAAATTTACACTGATTTGCAATCTCGTACAGACCCTTTATCTGGTAAAAGAGCGTTACCCACACCTTTAAAAGGCACAAAAAAATATGCCGGTATACATACTATCCCTTTACCGGAGAGTATTCAACTCACAAAAGGTCAACGCTTTTCTGTAGTAGTTAGACTTTTTAAAGACAATGCCTCAGAAAGAGTAATTCTGCCATGCGATAAAACTGAAAGTTCGCTTAGCTGGATAAGCTTTACAAATACTGCAATATCTAACCAAAGCTTTTTTAGCACTAATATGAACAATTGGGTAAACGTGGCAAAAGATGACGGCATTAATTTCAGAATAAAGGCTTTTACATCTCATCTCATGATAGGCGAAAGCTTTGATATGAATATTAAAGCGAGAAAAATTGAGCTTAACAAAGATTATCTTACCTTATCGCAGGGAAACTCAGCAGTTCTCACAGTTAAATTTACTCCTGAAAATACAACAAACAAAAAAGTGCGTTGGGCATCTGCTGATGAAAGCATTGCCATAATATCACAGGCAGGTCGCATCATCGCATTAAAGCCTGGCACTACGACTATAACCGTTGTTTCAGAGGATGGCAACTTTTCATCTAACTGCACACTGAATATAAAGGATTATAATGATAATCTTGATCCTATTCCGACAAATATGGTACCTGATGGTATTTTTACCATAGAGGACGCTATGGGTATCCAAGACGGCGATGTAGTAGATGTAATTGGACAAATAACCCATAAGTATTCTTCAAAGTCCGGCGGTGAAAAGAATTATATTATCATCGAAGATGAAATAAATGGAGAAGCTCATGGATTGTTGCTAGTTGATGATAGTGGACTTCTGGATAAATATGATGACGGTCAGGTAGTTATAGTTAGTGGAAAAATCACTAATTATAAAGGACTTCGTGAGATAAAAGAAATAGAAAAGGTTGAGCCTTTAGAAGAATGTGAAATAATGCCTGCACAAGAGGTTACTATTTCGCGATTACGCTCATCAAAGGCAGACGACTATCTAAATGAACTCATAGTTATAAGAAATGTTACGCTTGGTGAACATATCTCTGATGGATATACATCTATCAGTGATAGCACAGGTTCAATAAATATATACAATGCCGAAGAATATTCTTCGGATATAAAAGCTGGAGATATAGTTGATATTTACTGTGTATTCTCGATTTATGAAAACACATATCAGCTTCGCACAGGTTCAAGTGCCTGCTACATAAAAAGAAACGGCAACCCACCTATATCAACTGACACTGATAAAAAACAAATATTTGTAGGCGATGTGGATCTTGATGGAAGCGTCACTATGTCTGATGTTACAAGTTTGCAAAAGTACATCGCATGTTTAATAGAACTTGATGATCTTCAGCTATCGGCAGCAGATGTAAACGGAGATTTGGAAATAAACCTTGTAGATGTAACAGACATACAAAAATACATAGCCGATCTTATTGATATGTTTGATGCCGGTGAATTTATTGAAAATGAAGGCAACGAAGACGATTTAGAGAGCATTGAGGAACTAAAACAAAAAATAAAAAAGCTTCTTGATAATATTGAGAAATTTAAAGACAGCTTTTATAACAATGACGATGGATATTACACGGCAGATTCATTTTTAAACTTTACAGATGCATATCGTGATGCCATAGCCATATATGATGATGAATATGCACAGATAGATGAACTGGAATATGCATATAATCAGCTTAATGATGCTATTGACAATTTAGAAAAAGCAAATCCATAAAAATTTTAACAAATTATTAAAAAATTAGCTTTACATTGTCTTAAAAATCAGGTAAAATTATCAATGACAAATTGTTTTTATGGAGTGTGTTGTGATATGCAGCCAAAATATAAAAGAGTATTATTAAAACTAAGTGGTGAAGCACTTGCAGGCGAGCAGAAGCAAGGTATCGATTTCAATACAGTAGTTAGGATTTGTGAACCAATCAAAAAGCTTAACGAAATGGGCGTTGATGTTGGTATCGTTGTAGGCGGAGGCAACTTTTGGAGAGGTAGAAGCAGTGGCAAAATGGATAGAACCAGAGCAGACCATATGGGAATGCTCGCAACTGTTATAAATGCTCTTGGTGTAGCCGATGCTCTGGAACAGCTTGGGGTTGACGTCAGAGTGCAAACTGCTATAAATATGCGAAGCATTGCAGAGCCATATATTCGCTCACGCACAATGCGTCACTATGAAAAAAATCGAGTTGTAGTGTTTGGATGTGGCACCGGTAATCCATTCTTTTCTACAGACACAGCAGCAGCTCTGAGAGCTGCCGAAACTGACGCAGAGATAATCCTGAAAGCCACAATGGTAGACGGTGTTTATGACAGCGATCCTAAAAAGAATCCGGATGCTATCAAATTTGATCACATTTCCTTTGCAGAAGTGCTCTCAAAAGGTCTTGCTGTAATGGATAGTACTGCAGCATCTATGTGTCAAGATAACGATATACCAATACTTGTGTTTAGCCTTGAAGATCCGGAGAACATCGTTCGTGCTGTCTGCGGTGAAAGCATAGGCACTTTGGTAACTAAATAATTAAGTATAACAATAAACGGAGGTTTTTAACTTTATGAAAAATGTATTAGACAGATTAGAGCAAAGAATTATAAAAAGAGTGAACTATCTTGAGAATGACTTTGCAGCAATAAGAGCAGGCAGAGCAAATCCATCCGTTCTTGACAAAGTAACAATTGACTATTATGGTGTGCCAACTCAGATTAATCAGATAGCCGCTGTAAGCGTAACAGAGGCCAGAACACTTACCATTCAGCCTTGGGATGCATCAGCACTAAAGCTTATTGAAAAGGCTATATTGACATCTGACGTAGGCATCAACCCTCAAAATGACGGCAAGCTGATAAGACTCAACTTTCCACCACTTACCGAAGACAGACGTAAGGAAATAGCAAAAGACATCGGCAAGATGGCAGAAGAAACTAAAGTATCTGTAAGAAACGTTCGACGTGATGCCATGGACGATCTAAAGGCTTTAAAGAAAAATAATGAAATAACTGAGGATGACCAGAAGATTGGCGAAAAGAAAATTCAGGATATAACCGATAAATATATCAAAAACATCGAGGCTATGGCTGATAAAAAGCAAAAAGAAATAATGGAAATCTAAACATAAAAAACTACAAGCACAGACAAATCGTAAAAAGGTGTGTCTGTGCTTGTGCTGAAAATTAAAAGCTAAGAGGTGAATTTATGCAAGTAATTTCACCTCTCAGCCTTTAATTTTCTGATTTAAGGAGAAAAATATGCCTATAATTAACAATAAAAAGGGCAAGAGCGAAAAATCGACTCTGCCTACTGATATAATTCTTCCAAAGCACATAGGAATCATCATGGATGGCAATGGCAGATGGGCAAAAAAACGCGGACTTCCTCGCACAGCAGGCCATTCTGTGGGTAGTAACACATTTAAAACCATTGCACGATATTGCAGTGACATAGGCATAAAATATTTGACTGTGTATGCATTTTCAACTGAAAATTGGAAGCGTCCACAAGAAGAAGTTCTTTCGCTTATGAAAATATTTAAGTCGTATATGATAGAGGCTATTAACGACTTCAAGGATGATACCATAAAAGTACATTTCATAGGAGATACATCAAAATTTACTCCTGAACTGCAAGATCTAATGAAACAAACCGAAGAAGGCAGTGCAAACAGAGATGGCATGGTGCTTAATATAGCAGTTAATTACGGTGGTAGAGCAGAGATAGTAACAGCCGTAAAACAAATCTGCTTAGATATAGAGTCCGGTAAACTAGACAAATCAAACATTGACGAAAAGCTGATATCCGACTATCTATATACTGCAAATCAGCCTGATCCGGATCTTATAATAAGACCAAGCGGTGAGTATCGAACATCAAACTTTTTGCTTTGGCAATCAGCATATTCTGAATATGTTATCATGGACAATGTTTTGTGGCCTGATTTTTCAAAAGAAAATCTTAACGAGGCTATAATAGAATACTCAAAGAGAAACAGAAGATACGGAGGTATCTGATATTATGAAAGCAAGACTTTTAACAGCGGTTATTGGCATTCCTGCCATTTTATTGCTACTGTTTTTGGGAACAAAATTTCCATTTATCATAGACATCGTACTATCACTTGCATCTGCTATGTGTGTGGCAGAAGTAATACACACTGGTGGAATGCTGAAAAAGTATTATATTTCTATACCCAGCATTTTATTTGGCCTTTCCATACCATACGTTATAATGTCTGGATTTTTGGCAGAGGTTATATTTGTTTATTTCATTCTTATGTTTGCATGTATGATATTTTTTCATCAGAAAGTCAATTTTTCTAATGCGTGTATATCATTTTGTTTTACCCTTATCATTTCTTTCGGTTTGTCGTCATTAATACCATTATTTATGAATGATAGAAAACTCACTGTTTATTATTTTGTGGTGGGGCTTGCCTCTACATGGCTTGCAGATAGCGGAGCATTATTTGCAGGTATGTTGTTTGGCAAACACAAACTGTGCCCTACCATCAGTCCTAAAAAGACTGTGGAGGGCGCTATAGGCGGAGTTATCTGTTGCACTTTGTTTATGCTTATTACAGGACTTATTTTTGATAAGGCTGTTTTCCCAAATTGTGAGATCAGTGCTAATGTTAATTATATTAATTTATCTATCGTTAGCTTTGTGTGTGCCGGTGTTTCAATAATAGGAGATCTTACGTTCTCTTTGATTAAACGAAATTATAACGCTAAAGACTATGGCAATATATTTCCCGGTCATGGCGGATTTTTAGATAGACTTGATGGCGTAATATTTACTTTCCCAACATTATATATATTAAGTGAATATTTACCATTAGTAAAATAACAGAATTTTAAGGATAATATTATGATAACAAATTTATCAATTTTAGGAAGCACAGGCTCTATCGGCACTCAAGCACTTGATGTGGCAGAGAAGCTGGGCATAAAAGTGAGTGCCTTAACAGCAAATAAAAATGTTGATTTGATAGAGCAACAAGCAAGAAAATTTAAACCATCTCTCGTGGTTATGCATGATGAAAATTCTGCTAAGGAGCTAAAACTTCGCCTTAGAGATATGGATATCATAGTGGACCATGGTATAGATGGCTTGTGCAATGCCGCAAGCATAGGTGAGGCTGATATGGTGCTTAACGCACTGGTAGGCATGGTAGGGCTTATACCTACACTCACAGCAGCTAAAGCAAAGAAAGATATAGCCCTCGCTAACAAAGAAACACTTGTAGCGGGCGGTGAGCTAGTCACAAGGACTGCATCTGAAAACAAAATAAAAATACTTCCTGTAGACAGTGAGCACTCTGCTATTTTTCAATGTCTTGAAGGATGCCCGGAGAAAAAAGCTCTCAAAAGACTTATCCTCACAGCATCAGGAGGACCATTTTTTGGCAAAACATACGAAAAACTTAGGGATGTAACTCCTGCACAAGCACTAAAACATCCTAACTGGAGCATGGGACAAAAAATTACAATAGACTCGGCAACTATGATGAATAAAGGTCTTGAAATAATTGAAGCAAGATGGCTTTTTGATACACCTGTCGAAAAAATAGATGTGGTGGTACATCGTGAAAGCATAATCCACTCTATGATAGAATATATGGATAACTCTGTGATAGCTCAGCTAGGACTGCCTGATATGCGTATACCAATACAATATGCATTAACATATCCACAAAGATTTGAAAGCCCTGTAAAAGAGCTTGATTTAACCGAAATATGCAATTTAACATTTTTTAAGCCTGATGAAAAGACTTTTAAATGTATGCACGCTTGCAAAAAAGCAATCAAAAAAGGCGGTCTTGCACCTGCAAGTGCAAATGGTGCAAACGAGGTTGCAAATCTTCTCTATCGAGAGGGAAAAATATCTTTTCACGATATTGGCGACTTGGTAGAAAAAGCAGTAGAGATAGCTGATGCTTCTCCAATAAATTCAGTTGAAGATGTGCTTATTGCAGACAAAAAAGCACGTGAATTTGTGTATAGTAATATCAACTAACTGAAAGGAAAGTGTTTATTATTAAAACAGCCTTATTAATTATAATCGGAATTCTAATCTTTGAATTATTAATTTTTTCACACGAATTTGGACATTTTATTACAGCCAAGCTTAGTGGTGTTCGTGTAAATGAATTTGCGCTTGGTATGGGACCTAAGCTTTTTAGCTTTAAAAAAGGAGAAACTATTTATTCTCTACGTCTGCTTCCTATAGGTGGATATTGTGCTATGGAGGGTGAAGACGAAGAGAGTGATGCACCTGATTCTTTCTCTAAGGCTAAGGTTTATAAAAGAATGATAATAGTGTGTGCCGGTGCAATTATGAATATCTTGCTTGGGCTTGTACTTGTGTTTATATTGCAGGTGCAGAGCGACACATATGCAAGCACGACTATATCAGGATTTGTTGATAGTGCTTACACAGCTCAATCCGGACTAGAGCAAAATGATGAAATCCTTAAGATTGGCAACTATAAAATACTATCATCAAACGATATATCATATGCCCTTGCTATGATGAAATCTACCGATGTGGATGGCACAGCTCCAATTATAGCAAAAGAAAAATATAACGCTACACTTGTAAATGTGTATGCGTATCTGTATCAAAGCAAAGATAATTATTCTGAAGAGGATTTTAATTCAATTACAGATATTTATACAAAAGCCAGAAATGAAATCTCAACTGCTAACGAAACTGATAAAATCGTGAAAACATATGAAAAAGCATATGATGAGATGACTATGTTTAATTTGGCAGACGGCAGTAAACCTGAGTTGCCTGAGGTATCTGTATCTATTACAGAAACATCACCAAGATTCAGAACCGATGTAGAAGTGCTTCGTGATGGTAAAAAAATCACATTAAAAGATGTAGACTTTTACACATATATGGATAGCAAGGGCAAGCCTGCCATTGGTTTCGACTTTTACACTGTTCCTGTAGATAAGAACCTTTTGACAGTTATGTCTACAACCTTTAGTAGCAGTGTTTCTATTGTTAGAATGGTATATAAAAGCCTGATTGGTCTTGTGACCGGACAATTTTATGTGTCAGAGGTATCTGGTCCTGTGGGCATTGTGAGTGCTGTTAAAGATGCAGCTTCTGTAGGCCTCGAAAGTGGATTTGGAGATGCTGTCAATAATATCATCTATATAATGTCTATGATATCAATTAATCTAGGTATATTTAATATCCTCCCTATTCCGGCATTGGATGGCGGCAGATTTTTGTTCCTGATTATTGAAGCTATAAGAAGAAAGCCAATACCACCTAAATACGAAGGTCTTATCCATGGTGTAGGCTTTGCTATATTAATCGCATTTATTCTTTTCGTTTCTGCTAACGACATAGTTCGACTGTTTAACGGAAAAGGATTGTTCTAATAATTGTTTTGTAATTTTGGAGTTTAATTAAAATGATAGATAAAAAAAGAGAAGACGATAAAAATAACAACATTAATGAAAATATAATAATAGGCAGAAACTCTGTGCTGGAAGCACTAAAAAGTGGTCGTGAACTAGATAATATAATCATTGCAAAAGGCACACCATATAGCGGCACTACGGCTGTGATAATATCTAAGGCAAAAGAAAAAGGTATTACCGTAAAAGAAGCTGATGCCAGAAAAATGGATTATATGTGCGGTCATGGCAACCATCAGGGTGTGGTGGCTTATGCCGCTATGAAAGAATATTCGCAGTTAGAAGATATCTTTGCAACAGCAAAGGAACGTGGAGAAGATCCTTTTATATTAATTCTTGATGAGATAGAAGATCCACACAATCTAGGTGCAATAATCAGAACAGCAGAATGTGCCGGTGTGCATGGTGTAATAATTCCAAAAAGGCGCTCATCAGGGCTTACATACACAGTGCATAAGGCATCTGCCGGTGCATTGGAATATATGCATATTGTAAAAGTGACGAATATAGCCTCAACTATCGACAAGATAAAAGACATGGGCGTGTGGGTATATGGAACCGACATGAATGGCGAATCTATATACAAAACCAATCTAACAGGAAGCATTGCCCTGGTGATTGGAAACGAAGGAAAAGGGATCGGCAAGCTTGTAGAAAGCAAATGTGATGGTATGGTATCACTGCCGATGTATGGAAAAATAAATTCTTTAAATGCTTCTGTAGCTGCCGGAATTGCAATGTATGAAGCAGCTAAACAACGAAACTAAATCAAAAACAATTAATAACGCTCTGGTGGAAAGGATGTTGAAACAAAATGCTTGGAAACAACAAAGATAAAAGTAAAAAATCCGATTTCAAATCAAAGCGTGAAGACATTTATAGCAACGCATCAAAAGAAGTACGTCTGACAAAGCAAAATCCTTTGGATGATTTACCTGAAGCTTCAACCAGCACTCGTGAGCTTTTTGATATCATCGACTATCTTGATAAGGTAAAAGATCATCAAAGAAATACAGATAGTAGTGCAAATAATTCAAAAACTTCTGATAATGACGATGCTACCTCTTCAAAAGGCCCGAAAACAGCTATATTTGAAAGGGTAGAAACTCACGATTCATCATCAGAAGAAGAAAAAACTATCGTGGTGAATAAGGATGATATCAAAACACATAGTAAAAAAACAGATGACGATAAAACCGAACATAAAAGTGAAGAGCCTAAGGAAAAATTGGTAGAGCCAGATCAAGAGATTCCTGTATTGTCTGTTTCTGTTGGAAAATTTTCAAATATTGTTAGACGTGAATATGAAAACTATGTAAAATACGATAATAATGAAATTAAGAAGAAAACGATAAATGAGGATATTCCGGTAAAATTAAAGAAAAAGAATAGAATTACCGAGAAGTTTAAAATTAACCTATCCCCTATCCTTTCTAAAATAAACAGTTTTCAGAAAAAACATATTGACGGCACACAATATAAAAATGAGTTTGATAATGAAACAGAGCCTCTCAAAATAAAGGCAAAGCTATACGAGAACTCTACTTCTCTTTATGTGAGCACGCTAATTCTTGTTTTGCTCATGATAGCATCTGTGATATTCTTTATTATAAAAGGTGCAAACCCAAATCTGTTTGGAACAGGTCCTGCTGCACCGGTAATGTACTGTGCTATCAATCTGCTGATAACTTGCTTTGCACTGCTTGCAGGCAGAAAAACCATAGCATCAGGTTTAAAAGCGATAAAAAGCGGTGGCAACAGAGATACAGGCTCTGCTATTGCCGGATTCGCCGTTCTTATTCAAAGTATTTCTGCATTTTTTGCGTCTGGTGAGTTTTACAAAGAAAACTACAAATATTTTTCTGTTTTTCTCCTTTTTATAATGTTATTTAGTACATATGCAAAGCTTACAGCAAACGAGAGAACACGAAAAAACTATAGCTTTCTATGCTCTGCAGGGAATAAATACATCCTGCGAAACTACAAAGATAAACAGACTAAGCCACTTATACTAAATGGTGTGGCATCACCAAAGACTAATATAGTCTATCAACGCCCAAGCGAACATTACAAAGGCTTTTTTGAGCTATCTTGCAATGGATATAAAGGCATGACGGTCATAAACCGACTTGCTGTGCCAATTATGCTATTTGCAACTGTAATATCTGTAATATGCGGTATAAAAAGCGGAGTAATAGCCGGTTTTAATGCATTTGCAATTATATGCTGTTGTGCAGCTCCAATAAATGCTGTGCTCACATCTGAACTGATGACAAAGAGATTTTGTAATAATGCTCTCAAAAAGAAAGCCATGCTTGTGGGATATGCATCAGCCAGAAAGTTTAATTCTTCATCATCCATTGTCATTACGGATCGTGCACTCTATCCTAAGGGAGCACCACAGCTTATTGCAATCAAAAAATTTGGTCAAGCTGATATAGATGAGCCTCTTGTAAATGCTCTATCTGTTGTAAAAGCGGCCAAAAGTCCTCTATACGATGTGCTATCGGGAATTTTTAAGGAAAATCCACAGATTCCATCCTGTGATAGTGTTATATTTGAAGACGACAAGGGACTTGTAGGCTGGATATATGGCGAGCGTATTTTGGTGGGTAATGCACAGCTTATGAACGCTCATGGTATAGATACTCCGTCAAAGGATTTTGAAGGACGATACACAGAGAACGGTTGTAATATAACCTACATAGCCATGAAGGGAACACTATATGCCATGTTGGTGGTGAGATATAGACCGGATTCCAAAGTGGCACATGCCCTTAGATCACTGAGTGAGGCAGGCATATGCGTGCTTATCAGAACATCATCTGAAGCTATCACTTCTGAAAAGATAGCAAAAGACTTTGGATTGTATCAAAGAAGCATAAAGATTTTGCCGTCTGGACTTGGAAATATATTTAAAGAGCTTTCTAGTGAAAAGATTGAGAATGTAAAGCCATATGCAGTCACAATGGGTAGCTTCTTATCAATGGCATATTGTTTTGCTTATAGCAAAAGGTTAATCTCAACTACAAGATTGCTGACTTTATTGCAGGTGATATCAAGTCTTTTATGCATTATAGTGGCAACTGTGATACTGCTCCATGGTGGCATCCTCATCAGTCCGTTGAGAATAATTTTGTATACTTTGTTCTGGACTGTTGTATCCCTGATTTTACCAACTATCACAAAGAAATAAAAGCGAATTATGAAAGGAAATAAAAAGATATGAAAATAGCACCATCAATTCTAGCGAGTGATTTTTCAAAGCTGGGTGAAGAAATAAAAAGAATGGAAGATGCAAAAGCGGATCTCATACACATAGATATTATGGATGGTCACTTTGTACCAAACATAACTTTTGGCCCTGACGTGATCAAATCACTTAGAAAATACGCAACCATCCCATTTGATGTGCATCTGATGATAGATCATCCGCTAGAATATGTAGAACGCTTTGCTGATGCCGGTGCTGACATCATCACATTTCATGTAGAGGCTAAAGACGACATAAAAGAAACTATTGAGAAAATAAAATCACTTGGCATAAAGCCCGGACTGGTAATCAAGCCAAACACACCTGCTGAAGCTGTGTTCCCGTATCTTGAAGATATATATATGGTATTGATAATGACAGTAGAGCCCGGATTTGGCGGTCAATCTTTCATGGCAGATATGTTGCCTAAGGTATCTGCTATTAAGAATAAGGCTAAAGAAATTGGCACTGCTATCTTAATAGAGGCTGACGGTGGAATAAATATGCAGACTGCATCACAAGCATCAGCAGCCGGCATTGACATTGCTGTATCCGGCACAGGCGTGTTTAAGGCAGAAGATCCCGCAGAGGCAATCAGACTTTTGCAGAACGCTTAATATAGACGTATTTAGAAAGGAAATATGCAGGATTTTGCTATTATATACTGCAAAATCCTGTTTTTTTGTGTTGTGTTATGAATAAGTTTAAAATGGTAGCAACTTGTATGCTGGGTATAGAAGGCTTACTTGCTAATGAATTAAGGTTTATGGGTGCTGAAAACGTAACCGCTGAAAACGGTCGTGTGTTCTTTGAGGGTGACGAACATATTTTAGTGCGTGCAAACATAAAAAGTAGACTCGCCGAGAGAATATTAATTGTAATGGGTATGTTTAAGGCTTTTTCATTTGACGAACTATTTGAAAAGACTAAGGCGCTTGACTGGGATATGATAATCGGAAAAAATGATAAATTTCCCGTAGCAGGCAGAAGTTTAGATTCAAAGCTAACTAGTATACCGGATTGTCAAAAGATAATTAAAAAGGCTATCGTGGAAAAAATGAAGCAAAAATACAAGCTTCAGATTTTTCCTGAAATCGGCTCAACCTACCAAGTGCGCTTTTTGATCCTTAAAAACTCGGTAATACTGATGATAGACACAAGTGGCACAGGGCTACACAAACGAGGCTATAGAGAAAATGCAAATGACGCACCAATAAAAGAAACACTAGCTGCTGCATTGGTTGAGTTATCAAAGGTTAGAGCATCTCACACTGTATATGAGCCAATGTGCGGCTCAGGAACAATCTTGATCGAAGCCGCTATGAAAGCTATGAATATAGCACCGGGACTAAACAGAGAATTTGCTTTTGATGATTGGGAAAATATTAGCAAAAAAGCTATTTCAAGCGAAAGAGACACTGCACAGGCTGACATCAAAACCGATTGTGAATTTATTGGCTTTGGTAGTGATATAGATAAATTTGCACTGAGAACAGCCATAGAAAACGCAGAAAAAGCAGGCGTAAAGGATAAACTACGTTTTGAGAAAAAAGATGTGAAAAACTTTGTGGCATCAAATGAATATGCAACTGTTATATGCAATCCACCATATGGTGAAAGACTGCTATCAGCATCAGAAGCAGCAGAGATATACAAAACTATGGGTAATGTATTTATACCGAAGCTTCATCATAGCTACACCATCATCACACCGGAAGATAGCTTTGAACAGCTTTTTGGCAGGAAAGCCGACAAAAGAAGAAAGCTATATAATGGCACTATACCTTGTCAGGTATATATGTATTTTAAATAATTTCTAAAGAGTTTGAGCCACTGTGTACAGACCATTACGTCTATATGCAGTGGCTACGTTTTTTTATTTTTAAATTCTCTATTATAATCTGTATTAATAAAACCTGCATGGCAATAATGATATTAAGTTTTACCATCAATATCATTATTTTGAAGGAGGGTGCGATATTGTACACTTTTCTGTCGGAAACAGTGTGACTTTATCGAGTATCTTAAAATATGCAGTATAATAGAGTCGAAATATGCGGTATTAACACATCGAAGCTAAAGGTTTTGAAAGAAGATGAAAAGATAGAGCTTTTTCGCATAATGAAAGAAGGCACGCCATCACAAAAGAAAAAAGCTAGAGAAGATATGATAAATGGCAATCTCAGGCTTGTACTTAGTGTAATACAAAGGTTTACCAATAGAGGTGAAAGTTGTGACGACTTGTTTCAAGTGGGATGCATAGGGCTTATCAAAGCAATCGATAATTTTAACAGTGACCTTGATGTTAAATTTTCTACGTATGGTGTGCCTATGATCATCGGCGAAGTAAGACGCTACTTGCGTGACTATAATTACATTAGAGTAAGCAGAAGTATGCGTGATACTGCCTACAAAGCAATGCAGGTTAAAGAAAGGCTGATTAACGAGACAGGTCGTGAACCTACTGTGGAAGAAATAGCAAAAGAGCTTGATATGAAGCGTGAGGATGTTGTGATGGCACTCGAAGCGATAGTAGCGCCAATATCGCTCAACGAGCCTGTGTTCTCCGATAGCAACGATACCATATATGTGATGGATCAAATCAGCGATAAAAACGATGATACCAACTGGATAGAAGAAATTTCACTGCGTGAGGCTATCTCTAAGCTTTCTAATCGTGAGAAAAAGATTCTCAATATGCGATTTTTTCAGGGAAAAACCCAAATGGAGGTATCATCAGAGATCGGTATATCTCAAGCACAGGTGAGCCGAATAGAAAAAGGCGCATTATCACAAATAAAAAAAGAGATTTAAAATTTTTCTATAAGAGTATATTATATATAAAGTTATTTGATAGTAATAATAGTCAATTTCAGCAAATAATGTACCAGTGAGAATAGCTTTAATTTCTCACTGGTCATTTTATATTAACTCAAGGATAAAAATATTATAACATGATATTATTAACAATTGTTTAAATATATAATCATAGCAAAGCATTTGGCTGGTCACCGATCGGCTTATAGGAAAACATTAATATATATTAACTTATATAAACCTCTCCTTTTTCTACTTCTAATACGCATATTAGATTACAGTTACACAAAAAGATAAATAGTTTAAAATCTATAGTCCATTAATTATATTTTATAGTTACGCAATAAGTGATAATATCATCAAAAAATGCATAGTATATTGTATCAAAAAAAGAAATAGGGGGAGTATTTTATGGATAAACGATTAATCAAAAAGGCTGCTGCACAACTTGGCACTACACCTGAAGAACTGGAAAAATCTCTAAAAAACGGAAAATTGGCTAACTCTATGGGACTATCACAGGAACAAGCAGAGAGCTTTAATCGTGCATTAAATGACAAAGATTATGCCAAAAAGATATTGTCGTCACCACAAGCACAGGAACTGATCAGAAAGTTGAACCAAAAAGAGGGTTAGCCTATGGAAGACTTAAATAACAAAATCTCGGAAATTCTGAATGATCCCACAGCTATGGAAAAGCTAAAGAGTCTAGCCGGAATGTTCTCGGGAGGGCAAGCAAATGCAAAACCTCCTCCGGTAGAAAACAACAGCTTTTCAAATATTACGGATAGCCTAACCGGTGGAAACCAATCTGAAATGCTAAGCACCGCTATGAAGCTGATGCCACTAATGAATAAATGCAATCGTGATGACGACACCACCAGGCTACTCTATTCTTTGCGTCCATTACTAAGCCATGACCGTCAAAAAAAGCTGGATGAAGCAATAAAACTGCTTCGTGTTATGAAAATAATTCCATTAATAAGAGAATTTAATTTAGAATAAAATAATATAAAAAGGGTATGATGCTCGTGCCTGAAAAGTCAAACCAATCTGAGTATAACAACTTGCAAAGGGAGGCCCAGAACAGAGTGCGGCAAATGGAACAATCTAACCGCAAATCAAGGTCTTCACCCATGCAAGAACAAAAAAATTTTGATAAAAAAGAAAACACCCATGCTGAGTCTCCCGTGGAGATGCACCTGCCACAGTCTAACAGCTCCGGTACTGATTCCATGCCAAGTCTGTTAGATATTATTATGAAAGATAAGGAGAAGAGCCTGATAATTCTGCTCATAATGATTTTGGCAGAGGAAAAAGCTCCCAGTGAAACCATCCTAGCACTGATGTATTTGATTATATAATAATAGCTAAAATTAGCCTTTGTGTATTGACAAATGCTTAATTTTCTTTTATACTTTCTTGTGTATTATTCGCTGGAATTTTGTCAAAAATTTGAGGTGGTTTTTTATGAATAATGTCCCTGAAGCCTTTGGAAGCATGGTTTTTAACGAAACCGTTATGCAACAAAGACTGCCGAGAGATGTCTATAAGGCTATGAAAAAGACAATCTCTGAAGGAAAAAAACTTGATATATCCATAGCTAATATTGTGGCAAACACAATGAAAGACTGGGCAATAGAAAAAGGCGCAACACATTTTACACATTGGTTTCAGCCAATGACAGGTATCACCGCCGAAAAGCATGATAGCTTTATCTCTCCATCTGTGGGAGGCACTGTAATAATGGAATTTTCGGGCAAAGAGCTTGTCAAGGGTGAATCTGATGCATCCAGTTTTCCGTCAGGTGGATTGAGAGCAACATTTGAGGCTAGAGGTTACACTGCATGGGATCCCACCTCCTACGCCTTCATAAAAGATAACTCTCTATACATACCAACAGCCTTTTGCTCATATAGTGGCGAAGTTCTCGATAAGAAAACACCGCTTTTGCGCTCTATGGAGGCACTTAGCAAACAGGCTGTCAGAATATTAAGATTATTTGGCAATAACGAAGTAACCAGTGTAAGTAGCACTGTAGGGCCTGAGCAAGAATATTTTCTGATAGACAGAGAGCTATACAACAAGCGTAAGGATCTGCAATTTACCGGCAGAACCCTGATAGGTGCAAGACCTCCAAAGGGCCAAGAGCTTGAAGATCATTACTTTGGCAGTATAAAGCCTCGTGTAACTGCATATATGAAAGAGCTTGACGAGGAATTGTGGAAACTTGGCATATATGCCAAAACAAAGCATAATGAAGTGGCACCGGGCCAACATGAGCTTGCACCAATATTCACAACTACTAACATTGCAACTGATCACAATCAGCTCACAATGGAGGTAATGAAGAAGATTGCCAGAAAACATGGTCTTGCTTGTCTTTTGCATGAAAAGCCATTTAACTGTGTTAACGGTAGCGGTAAGCATAACAACTGGTCTATTACCACTAACACCGGTGTTAATCTGCTTGAGCCCGGAGAAACGCCATACGAAAATGCTCAATTTTTGCTTTTCCTGTGCGCTGTTATAAAGGCTGTAGATGAATATCAGGATCTACTGAGAATTTCTGTAGCAAGCGCAGGCAACGATCATCGTCTGGGTTCAAACGAGGCTCCGCCTGCTATTATATCTATGTTTTTGGGCACAGAGCTCAGCGGAATACTAGATTCTATTGAGAATGGTACATCATATGATGGCAAGGAGAAGGAACATCTAAAAATTGGTGTCCATGTGTTGCCTAGATTTTTCAGAGATACAACAGATAGAAACAGAACATCACCATTTGCTTTCACCGGCAACAAGTTTGAGTTCCGTATGCTCGGTTCTTCTGACTCTATTGCTTGCACCAATATAATGATAAACACCGCTGTAGCAGAAGAATTGTGTGGTTTTGCAGATATTCTTGAAAACGCTGATAACTTCACAGAAGCTTGCGATTCATTAATTAAAAAGACCATCAAGGATCATAAGCGCATTATTTTTGATGGTAATGGATATGATGATGCATGGATAAAAGAAGCTGTAGAAGTAAGAGGTCTGCATAATCTTGAGGCTACACCGGATGCCCTAGAGCATTTTATAGATCAAAGCAACATTGATCTATTCAAAAAGCATAAGGTTTACAACGAATTAGAGGTTTACTCAAGATATGAAATCCTGATTGAAAACTATAGCAAGGTGATAAACATTGAGGCTTTGACACTTGGAGAAATGGTAGAAAAAGACATTCTTCCTGCTGTTTCCAAATATTCAAAGTTCCTTTCCGATTCTATCATAAGCAAAAGAGCAGTGTTGCCAACACTGAAATGCACATTTGAAGAAGATACAATCACAAAAATAGACTCACTTTCGGATGAACTCTATTCAGAACTACATAGACTTTACGACACTTTAGAAGAAATCAAATTGATTTCTCACAAGCTGGAAGTTGCAAAATACTATAAAAACAGCATACTTCCTATTATGTCATCAATCAGAAAAGCTTCTGATGAACTGGAACTGATTATAGCTAAGGAATATTGGCCATATCCCACATACTCCGATTTGCTGTTCAGCGTAAACTAAGATTTTACTAAACGACTTACCAAGGCTTTATGTTTTGGTAAGTCGTTATTTTTATATTTTCTGAGATGTGTAAATACTTATTACTTTCATATTCAGATGCAGTAATGATTTTTGAAGTATAAATTATTTGTTTTGTGAAAAAATATGGTAAATGAAATCTCTTTGGAGGAATGAAAATGAACAAGCCGATGTCAAACAGAGCAATCATCCGAGTAATAAGCTTCACACTAGCAGCAGTTATAATGATTGTTTCTGCCGGAGTTATGGGATATAGCTTTGCAATGAAGTATAAAACCTCGATTGAGCAAACATATCAAAATGCCCTTAATCAGCTGTCAGATCGACTTAGCGACCTCACAAACACTCTCACAAAAAGCATGTATGCAAACACCTCTACTGCTAAAAATGAGATTTACACAAAGCTTATCGTTTCTTCACAGCTAGCAAAGGATTCACTTAGTCTGTTGCCTGTGAATACTAACGAAGAAGAAACCATTCAAAAATACTTGTCCCAGATAAGCGATATTGCCACGTATCTTCAAAAAAAATATGATGGTATGGAGGAATTGAATGATAGTGATGAGAAACTATTACTATCGCTCAGAGATTATAGCAAGCAACTCGCACTCAGTGTGGAAGACACTGCTATATTTTTTACGGATTATGGAGGACAAATCACATTCTCTGATACGTCTATGAATAACCTTGCAAATTCATCAGATACTGACTATTTGAGTAATCTGGATCCTACCTTTAGAAATATAAACGGTGAATTTACAAATTATCCCTCACTTATATATGATGGACCTTTCTCAGATCATCTGTTGCAGGCGACACCTAAGCTTACAAAGAACTGCAAAGAATACTCTGTGAACGAGGCACGATATACGGCATCCATGTTCTTGAATTGCGATGAAAACGAACTTAAGCTTTCTAATGAAACAAAAAACAACTTGCCACTGTATCATTTTATAACCAAAGATGAGAAAACAGATGTAAGTATAACTAAGTTTGGAGGATATGTGGAATCGTTCCACAAAAGATTAACACCGGACGAACCAAAGCTTAGCTATGATGATGCCATGCAAAAGGCAGAATTTTATCTAAAAGAGAAACATTTTGATAATATGAGCCCGAGCTACGGATTTATCTCAAATAGTGTTGCAACCTTTAATTTTGCATATAATCAAGATGGCGTGATATGCTACAACGATCTAATAAAGGTTGGCGTGGCGACAGACAGCGGTGAAATAGTATCTTTTAGTGCAACAGGATATATAATGAATCATTGCAAGCGAAATCTATCCAAAGGGTCTATTACAATCGGGCAAGCATCTAAAAATCTTAGTGATAAGCTTACCATAAAAAAAGAAAACACCACATTAATCCCGACCGGCGGAAATAATGAGGTGTTGTGCTATGAATTTCTTTGCAATGGTGAGGATGATGACACTATCCTTGTATATATAAATGCAAACACTGGCTTGGAAGAAAATATCTATATATTGCTGGAAAGTGAAAACGGATATCTAACCATATGATTATCTGAGGTTGATATATACCATATAACCTGCATATCCCAAAAGGAATAAGATTCCCTCAAATCTGGAAATCGACTTACTCTTGAAAGTAAAAAGAAATGCAAGCACTGCTACCGCAAGTGCAACAACTATATCTATAATTGTATAAAACTCAAATGTAATTGGATGGATAGCTGATGCCATACCTAAGATAAAAATTACATTAAAAATGCATGAGCCTATCGCATTGCCCAGTGCAATGTCAGTTTGCCCTCTCTTAGTGGCAACAATGCTTGTGACAAGCTCCGGCAATGATGTACCGATTGAAATAATGGTGAGACCTATTATTGTTTCACTGATGCCAAAGCTCTCTGCTATTAAGCAGGCATTGTCTACTACGAGATCACCACCGAAAATTACTGCCGCAATACCGCCAATTATAAAAAGCACGCTCTTCCACGCAGGCATGACCTTGTAGTCCTCGTCTTGATTGCTTTCCTTTGAGCGAATACCTGTTATTATCATAAGTGCCATAAAACCTACGAACAGAACAAGCAATATGATTCCATTGATGCGACTAAGCGTACAATTGAGTGCAAGCAGTAAAGTCACCAGTGTAACCGCTATGCAAATTGGTATATCTCTCTTGATGAGTGCATTATCTACAAGCACAGGCTTCATTAATGCACACGCACCTACAACCACCAGAATATTAAAAACATTAGATCCAACCACGTTACTCACCGCTATAGCCGAACTATTATCTACGCTGGCAGTGATGCTTACAGCCGCTTCCGGCGCGCTGGTTCCCATAGAAACAATTGTAAGACCTATAATGAGTGATGGCACCTTAAGCAGCTTTGCCACAGATGCGCTACCTTCTACAAACACATCTGCTCCTTTGATAAGCAGGACAAATCCTACTAGAAGCAACAAATATTTCAGCATAAAAAATCCACTTCCTTATTTTATTCTTAAAACTGACCAATTAAGATATGAAAAGTTTACATCAAAGATCCGATTTTTGATTATATCATCACGAAATATTATTGTCAATCAATTCACAATTATTATTTTATGTGACTTCGTAACCAGGTATGATTTTTATTTATATTAAAAGTAAAAAAATACTTAAAAAGTGTTTACATTTGGGTATGCTTATGATATAATTCCAATGTTGCCCAATCACGGTTTCGGGTGTAAGCCTGTTTTAAGGATTCACCTTCCCGTTACTGAGATTGTGAGCAAGAGTGCTTGTTCTAAGGCAAAATATTTTAAAAAGGTGGAAAACACAATGCTACAAGAAAGAAAAAACGAAATCATGGCAGAATATGCTACTCATGAGGGCGACACAGGCTCTCCTGAAGTACAAATTGCTCTCCTCTCAGAGAGAATCAGAGATCTCACAGAGCACTTGAAGATTCATAAGAAGGATCACCACTCACGCAGAGGCTTGCTTAAGATGGTAGGACACAGAAGAAGCCTTCTCAACTACTTAAAGAAGGTTGATATTGAGAGATATCGTTCTATAGTAAGCAGACTCGGTCTCCGTAAATAATTTGTATTTTTTGGGGCAGGGAGCTTGATGCTTTCTGCCCTATATTTTGCTTTTTTGAAAAAACTTGTGTATTATCGGCGTGGGTTAGCAGTGAAACGACTGGTTAATAACTAATTTGAGCAGTGGTTTTATTGCTAAACACTGCCGACTTAATGTAGAAAATATTTATTAAGAAAGGTGTTTATTTTATGGAAATGATTTTTAAGAATTTCAGAACTTTTGAAACAGAGTTCGCCGGCAGACCTCTTATTATCGAAACCGGTAAAATTGCACAGCTTGCTAACGGAAGCTGTCTTGTAAGATATGGCGACACTGTTGTGAACGTAGCTGTTACAGCTGCTGCAAAACCACGTGATGGTGTAGACTTCTTCCCTCTTTCTGTTGACTACGAAGAGAAGATGTATTCTATTGGTAAAATTCCAGGTTCATATCTCAAGAGAGAAGGCAGACCTTCCGAAAAGGCTATCCTTGTTTCAAGAGTTATTGATAGACCAATTCGTCCTCTATTCCCTAAGGATATGAGAAACGATGTTTCTGTTGTATGCTCTGTTATGAGTGTAGATTTAGACTGCTCACCTGAAATCGCAGCAATGGTGGGTACATCAATCGCAATCAGCATCTCTGATATTCCATGGAACGGCCCAATCAGTGCTGTTTCTGTAGGTATGATTGATGGCGAATATGTTATCAACCCTACCTTTGAACAGAGAAAGGTTTCCAGAATGTCTACAACAGTAGCTTCTACTGACAGCCGTATAGCTATGATTGAGGCTGGTGCAGACCGTGTAACCGATGAAGAAATGTATAATGCTATCATGGCAGGTCATGAGGCTAACCAGAAGATAATTGAGTTTATTAAGGGAATCCAAAAAGAAATCGGTAAAGAGAAGTTCAGCTATCCAAGCAACGAGCCGGATCATGATATGTTTGATGCTATCTTTAACTTTGCTTGCGAAGACGTAAAGTCTGCTCTTGATACCGATGATAAAACTGTAAGAGATGAAAACTTAAAACCAATATATGAGGCTGTACACGCTAAGTTCGACGAGATCTATCCGGAAATGGAAGCAAAGATCGACGAATGTATGTACAAAACCCAGAAGACTATCGTAAGACGTTGGCTCTTGGATGAGCAGAAGCGTGTAGACGGTAGAGGAATGAACGATATGCGTCCTCTCGCAAGCGAAGTAGGATTGTTGCCAAGAGTTCACGGTACAGGATTGTTCACAAGAGGTCAAACTCAGGTTCTCACTTGTGCCACACTCGGCCCTGTAGCAGACAAGCAGTTATTAGACGGTATAGACGGTGAGGAAGAAAAGAGATATATCCATCACTACAACTTCCCATCATACTCTGTAGGCGAAACAAAGCCAAGCAGAGGTCCCGGCAGACGCGAGATCGGTCATGGTGCTCTTGCTGAGAGAGCATTGGTTCCTGTTATCCCATCTGTTGAAGAATTCCCATATGCTATCAGACTTGTATCTGAAGTTGTTTCTTCTAATGGTTCTACATCTCAGGGCAGTATCTGTGGTTCTACACTTGCACTTATGGATGCCGGTGTACCGATTAAAGAGCCTGTAGCAGGTATCTCATGTGGACTTATTACAGAGGGCGATCGCTGGATGACAATGGTTGATATTCAGGGATTAGAAGACTTCTTTGGCGATATGGACTTTAAGGTAGCTGGTACTCATACCGGCATTACAGCAATCCAGATGGACCTCAAAATTAGCGGTCTTACACCTGAAATGGTTAAAGAAGCTCTCGAGAAAACTCACAAGGCTCGTCTTTATATTCTCGACGAAATCATGCTCAAGGCTATAGCAGAGCCAAGAAAAGAGCTCTCTCCATATGCACCTAAGATGCTCACAACAACTATCAATCCAGAAAAGATTGGTGATGTTATCGGTAAAAGCGGTAAGATCATTCAGAAGATTCAGGCTGACTGCGAATGTAAGATTGACATTGAAGATGACGGTCATGTATTTATCAGCGGTCTTAATCTTGAAAAATGTAATCATGCTTTGCAGATTGTAGAGACTATTGCAAATGATCTTGTACCGGGCGATGTTTATTATGGCAAGGTAACAAGAATTATGGAGTTCGGCGCATTTGTAGAGATCGTGCCGGGCAAAGAAGGCTTATGCCATATCTCTCAGTTAGATGTTAAACGCACTGATAAGGTAACTGATGTAGTAAGCGAAGGTGACGAGATTATGGTTTCTGTGCTTGAAACTGACGAAAAAGGCAGATTAAATCTCTCCAGACGTGAGGCTCTCATCAAAGTAAACGGGGCAGTACCTGAGAATGATTTAAGCGAAGAAAAGCCACGTGCTCCTAGAAGATCAAACGGAAATCGTCGTTTTAACAACAAAAAGTAATATATAATATGTAAAAACAGATGCCGTCAAGAAATTTTGACGGCATTTGTTATGCGTTGAAATAATAGACAATCACTTTTTTGTTTATACGTTTACAATTATCAATTACATTTTTTGTGCCTTTTGATCTTCCATCCCACAGAGCTTCTACAATATCAGCATAATTAATAATATCTAAATTTCTGCGCAACGCCGCAATTCTACCATATCTCTTGTAATCTGGGAGAAATTCGGTTAATTTTATATTATTCTCAATCGCATATCTTTTGGCACAAGCATCAACACCTCTTGCACCTCCGGAAACTATCTCATTTGGCTTACATGGTAAATATTTCTCAATGTCCTCAACAATCAGATTTCTTGAGCCTACTACCGCTATTTTCATATTGATCAATCCTTTGCTTAATTTTAAACTTAATATAATTTTATTTTAAATTGTATTTAAATATAATTTAAGTTTATTATAAACATTATAACACAATATAAAATAAACATAAAATAAATATAAAAAAGACGGATTAATCATGAAAAACTTATCTATACGAATAGATGATAAGCTTCTGCACAAATTGCACATTGTAGCCGATTATGAAGGACGTAGCTGCAACGGATAAATACTTGTTCTTATCAGAGATCTCGTAGAAAAATACGAAGAAAAGCATGGCAAAATTGAAGTTTAATCTTCATAAAACTTTTCTATAACTTTTTTGGTTAATGTTTACTTGACATTACTTGACAAATATTTTTTCAGACTATATAATCTAATTGTATTAATTCAAATAGTACAATCAGATTATTTTTTTAATAAAATACCGTTAGAGTTATGACTAATCGGGCCTATTTAGTTGATTTTTTTTGTAATTTGCAATATAATGTTAAAATCAGTATTACAAGCTTGAATTGAGGTCAATATATGAAGTTAATAATAGCCGAAAAACCCAGTCTTGCACGCAATATTTGTGCCGGAATCGGTGAAATGAAAAAGAAAAATGGATATTATGAAGGTCAGGGATATATAGTAAGCTGGGCTTTCGGTCATTTGTTTAGTCTTTATGATGTGGATGATTATAGCGATACAAAAGAGCAGACCAAATGGACAATGGACAATCTGCCATTCTTCCCTAAGGAGTTCAAGTTCAAGCTTAGAGGCAATGACAATGGAGTAAAAAAACAGTTTGAGATAATAAAAGAGCTTTGCAACCGTGAAGACGTCGACACAATTATAAACGCAGGCGACGCAGACAGAGAAGGAGAAATCATAGTTCGCCTATGCGTGAACAATGCACTCAAAGAAAATCATAACAAGTCACTGTTGCGCATATGGCTACCTGATCAAACACCGCAGACTGTAAAAAAAGCTTTATCAGAGCTAAAACCTGAAAGTGAATATGACAACCTGGCAAACGAGGGTTTTGGAAGAACATACATAGACTGGCTGTTTGGCATTAACTACACCAGATACGCAACCTTGAAGTCAGGTGCTTTTTTGCGAGTTGGTAGGGTCATTATACCTATTGTAAAAACTATTTATGACCGTGATATGCTGATCAAAGATTTTGTTCCTGAAAAATATTATGGTATCGTGAGCAAAGAAAAGACAAATGATTATGAAATAGAGCTTACAAGCAAAGAAAAATTTAAAAACACCCAATTAGAAAGAGCAAAAAGTCTTTGTGAGAAATATAATAGCTGTGAAGCAATAGTTAAAAATGTAAAAAAGAAGAAAGAAACGCTAAACCCCGGAAAGCTTTTTTCATTATCTAAGCTACAAAACGTTGTCGGAAAAATGTATAAGCTTCCACCTGATAAAACATTGAGCATAGCACAATCTCTTTATGAAAAAGGCTACCTCACCTACCCCAGATCTAACTCTGAGTATTTGGCTGAGGCTGAAAAGGACAAGATAAAGCAGATAATAAATGAAATATCGAAAATAGGATATCCTGTAAAATTCAAGGATAAAAAAACTATTTTTGACGATAAAAAGATAGAATCACACTCTGCTATAACACCAACATATAAAATCCCACAAAAAAACTCTATATCAGATGAAGAATTCAAGGTTTATCAAATAGTATTCAAACGATTTGTGGCTGTATTTTGCAGTGAAGATTGTATTGCTAATAAAACAGAAATTAAAATCAGCGTGGGTGACTATGAGGAATTCACATTAAATGGCACAGTAATAGTTGAACCCGGCTTCACCAAATTTGAAGCTCCAAACGTAAAAAACAAGGTTTTGCCTGCATTAAATGTAGGTGACAAAGTGAATATCAACTTTATGCCAAAGGAAAAGGAAACCTCTGCACCAAAGCACTACACAGTGGAAACGCTGAACAATTTTCTAAAGAATCCATATCGTGATATCAAGGCTGAAGCAAGCGAGAGTGAAAACGAAGACGATATGGAAGAATATAAGGCACTTTTTGAAGGTGTAGAAATAGGCACCGAAGCCACAAGAGCTGCAATCATAGGCAATGCTATTTCTTCTAAATACATTGCACTAAAAAATAATACATACACCATTCAAAAAGATGGTATTTTCCTGATAGAATCACTTATGAAGATGAATATCAACATGGATAGAGAAAAAACTGCTCATTTGGGTAGGGCACTCAAGAAGATATTTCGTAATGAGATAAGCGTTCAGGATGGAATTAAGATTGCAGAGAATGAGATAAGCGAGGTATTTAAAAAGACAACGGCTGATCCTGAAAACGATACTGACACAGGTATCGCTTTCCAGAATATCGGAGTGTGTCCTGTGTGTGGTAAGGATATTATAAGAGGAAGATACTACTATGGATGCAGTGGATACAAGGATGGCTGTAGCTTCAAAATTCCACTATATCTTTGCAAACGCAATATCCCCGTAAGTGCAGCAAAGGACCTGCTGACAAATGGCAGAACTGTGAATCTAAAAGGGTTTATTTCTAAAAAAGGAACTACATTTGATGCAGTATTGATCACTAGCGACAACGGAGTCGCCTTTGATTTTAAATAAAAAAGCTAAAGGAGAAAACCCATGCTGGAGAGTTTAAAAAATAAATGCCTCAACTGCAAAAACTGTAGTTTATGTGAAACAAGGCACAATGTAGTTTTTGGCGTTGGAAACGAAAAAACAGATATAATGTTTATTGGTGAAGGTCCAGGCGAACAAGAGGATCTCAAGGGCGAGCCATTTGTGGGCAAGGCCGGTATGTTACTTGACAAACTACTTAATTCTATCCACCTAGACAGACATAAGAATATATACATAGCCAATATCGTAAAGTGTCGTCCTCCGCAAAACAGAGATCCTAAGCCGGAGGAACAGGATATGTGCATAACATGGCTATATGAGCAAATACGCATAATTGAACCAAAAATAATTGTCTGCTTAGGCAGAATAGCCGCAGCAAAAATGATTGATCCTGATATAAAGATAATGAAAGATCACGGAAAAATCTATAGAAAAAATGGGCTTGTTATGATGCCTATCCTTCACCCTGCCGCAATCCTCCGAAATCAACATCTATTGCCTGAAACATTTGGAGATTTTTTGCATCTGAGAGATGAGTTAGAAAAAATAAGAGGTTAATAATTTTATTATAACTATGATTGGAATTTTTATATATGACTTCAAAGAAAAAGACAAGCATTCTTTTGCTTGTAACAATGATAATTAGCCTTTCGATAAGTATATTTTTTATATATAACAAGCAAGGCTATCATGAGGACGAGTTACTTACCTTTAATCTGGCAAACTCCTCCTGTGAGCTTAGTGCCGACGGAGAATGGTATAGTTTTGATGACTTTAATTCATATTTATCTGTATCTGATAGTAACAGATTTGACTATACCATGGTGTATGAAAATCAGATAAAAGATGGCGTGCATCCCCCGCTGTATTATTTTCTCTTTCACAGCATATGCTCTCTGTTCCCAGATATTTTTAGCAAGTGGTTTTCATTTTTTCTTAATGGGTGCTTTATGATGGGAGCAATATATTTTCTCTTTAAGACTGCTGCTCTGATTTGCAGAAACAACACCTATGCCCTACTTTCCGCCATAGCATATGCCATGAGTCTTGCGTGCATTACCACGACAATTTATATCAGAATGTATGCTATGCTCACGTTTTTTGTTGTGCTTTTCTCTTATATGACATTGTTTTTATATAGAAACTATGAAAATGTAAAGACTAAGCATTTTGTCATTTTTTGCATTGTAGCATTTCTAGGCAATCTGACACATTACTACTTTATTTTATTTGAGGTGCTGGTGGGCATTACTTTGCTTATAATCACAATCAAACGCAAAGGTGCCTTTAGCATAAAAAAATATATTATTGCCGGAGTCTTAGCAGCAGTAGCATCACTAGCTGTTTATCCATTTATTATCACTAATGTGCTATCAGGCAACAGAGGTCTTGATACAGGCAATATCTCAATAGATTTTATAACAATATTGACATATGGTGTTTATAAAATTCGCACGTATATGCAGATAATATCGAAAGAGATTTTTATTAATCAAATATGGTTATTTGTATTATGCTGTGTTCTGTTATTAGTGTCGTTGATATACACTAAATTTCTAAGAAAAACAAAAATTTGTGACGAAGCTAAAATTATATTTATTCCTGCTTTAATCTTTCTGATTGGTATTATGATAGCTTCACCTTTTAACAGCGACAGATATATTATGGCTGTGATGCCGTTTGTTGTGATGATATTTCTATTTGGTATAGCTATGCTATTAAAAAGATTTTTTAGTCGAAAAATTGTATGCATTGTATTAACAACCGGTATTTTACTGACAAACACACTAGCATTATTCACCGTGTCTCCATACTACACATACGGCAAAACAAACCTTTATGACAAAAAAACTGATAACTGTGTATTTGTGGGAACATCTATGATGGAGTGGAATAAAAGCATAGATAAACTGATGCAATATGATAATGTTATGATGGTAACAGCACCACTAAACATGGGCTTTATGGACGATTTGGATTCTTTTGCCAATGGGCGTGGAGTGGTGACAAACGGAAAAATTGATAATCTCGCAAAATCCTTTATAGACTCTGCAAACTCAAGCTCAGATGATATTTGTCTTGACAAGATATCCGGTAATACCAAGTTGTCACAGTTTGATGATGTCACATTGTATATATCACAGCTTTGCGACAGAGAATATATAATTAATTACGTGCTTTCTAACACAGATTTTACTAAATACGAAATTATTCAAGAGGATTATGATTTCAACGATTTCTTTAACTGGTATGACTATTTTGCAGAAACCGAATCTTACTGCAACGTGTATAGATTTTACAAATAAGATAAATATGAAAGGAAGATACAAGCCTTTTGAGGCAACCGGTATCATTGGTTATAAATTATGTTTGATTCAGATAGATCAAATGCTATTGGAATATCATTCTCAGGCGGTGGTCTGCAAGGTATAGCACACATAGGTGCTATACGAGCATTATATGAGTTGGGGGTAAAGCCTCAGTATGTATCCGGAACCAGCTCAGGTTCGGTTATAGCTGCTCTTATGGCTATGGAATATACTCCCGATGAAATGGAAGTGGCTGCAACAAAGCACTGGAAAACTCTTGCAGATATAGACCGTGGTTTTATCTTCAAGTCTCTTGTGCAATTTGGTGTAAATAAAAATATAAAAAAAGATGGCCTTAAATCGGGTGAAATTATATCTGATGTGGTCAAACAGATGATGGACGAAAAAGGGATAAAGGGATTTTCCGACTTGCCAATTAATCTATCTATATGCACCGTAGACACAAATACAACAGACGAATGTATATTTACCACTTGTGATGAACATCTTGAAAACGAGCATATACACTACATAACGGGTGCTCCTCTGGAGCTTGCTGTAAGAGCCAGTATGTCGTTTCCCGGTATTTATACTACTTGCACATATGACAAATACAATTTTATAGACGGTGGAGCAAAGGATAATCTGCCTGTAAAAATACTGCGTGATATGGGCGTTGGCAAGGTGCTTGCACTTGGATTTGATATAACAGACTATACACCGTCTGTAGGACTAGATGGCATAGTAAAGGTGGTGCTGAGAGCACTCGACTTATATTCTATTGATAGCACAAGAGAATCTATGAAGCTGGCAGATCTTGCAATCCAGATAAAAAATGAAAACACAGCACTTTTTGTTATAGATAATGTAGAAAAAACTATAGAAGAAGGCTACAATGCAGTGATGAAGCAAAAAGATAAAATACTTGAAATATTCTGCAAATAACAACACGGCAGCATACGAGTTAAACAAACTCATTGCTGCCGTTGGTTTTTTCAAATCTTATTATTAAGCGTTGTATCCATCATGGAAATCAGGAGAATGGTCAGGTATACCGTCGTTATCAAAATCGCAATCGTGGTCGAAATCCAAATCAGAGCCATGGTGATCATGATGATCATGTGTAGACACTCCAATAAACTCACCGGCTCTTACATTCATACGCTTCTTTTCACATTCTACCTGCTCAGAAAGAATGTTTTTAAAATCATTTGAATTTTTCACATTTTTCATCTCAAGCACAGGCATGCTCTTATCCTGCGACGATATAGTGATAGTACCCAAACCGAACATTTTTTGAAAAAGGTTACGCTTGCGAGAAATATCAAGCACTCTATAGAGAAGAATCTCCTCTTCGGTGGTCGTGAAAAAACCTGAATATACTATCAATTTTTTCTCGGTAAGAAGATATTTTGTAAATGTAAATGGCAACCCAAAAAAAGCTAATCTTTTTCTCTCCTGTGTTATCAGTCTACCGCTTGCTGATGATTCTTTAAAATCTGACATGTTTTTCTAGCTCCTTTGCTGTGATTATTTTAAAATCTATGTGGTATATCAATCACCGAAGCAAATGCCAAGCTCTCTAGCACTCTGAATCACCGGTGAATCTGTTGGGACTGTCTTTATCTTGCCTGCTACCTCTTCAAGTGGCACTGCAACTATATCATTACCCTTAACAGCAACCATATTTCCATATTTTTTCTCTATAATAAGCTGTGCGGCTGCTGTACCAAGTCTTGAGGAAAGCACTCTGTCATAAGGACAAGGACTGCCACCTCTCTGAAAATGACCAGGCACTGTAACTCTTGTCTCTTGACCTGTTGCCTCTTCTATCTCGTGCGCCAGTTTATATGAGATTGATGGATAAGGAATCTGAGCCATAGCTTGCTTGCGCTGTTTTTTTGGTAATGAGGCGTATTCCTTTGATATCGCACCCTCAGCAACTGCAAGAATAGAGAAGTTTTTTCCGCTCTCAGTACGGGCTTTTAATGTCTTGATAACAGACTTGAGGTCATATGGTATCTCTGGTATCAAGATAATATCTGCACCGCCTGCTATACCTGCATATAGTGTGAGCCAACCGGCCTTGTGTCCCATTAGCTCTACTATGAAAACTCTGCCATGCGATGTGGCTGTGGTGTGAATACAGTCGATAACATTTGTAGCGATGTCTACAGCACTTTGGAATCCAAATGTCATCTCTGTTCCCCATAGATCATTATCAATAGTTTTTGGCAGTGAAACCACATTAAGTCCTTCTTCTCTTAGAAGATTTGCTGTTTTTTGTGTGCCATTACCGCCTAATATAGCAATGCAATCCAGCTTCATCTTCTTGTAATTTTCCTTCATAGCTGCAACTTTATCTACGTTATCTGCCTCGTCAATGACACGCATGAGCTTGAATGGCTGACGTGATGTACCCAGGATAGTTCCACCCATGGTAAGGATGCCGGAAAGGTCTTTTTTCTCCAGCTTTTTGTACTGGCCATGAATCAGACCTTTGTAACCATCTTGTATACCGATGATTTCAAGCTTTTCTTCGCCATAATGCTCATATAGTGCCTTAGCAACACCTCTTATTGCTGCGTTTAGCCCTTGACAATCTCCGCCACTTGTTAGAATACCTATTCTTTTCATTGCTGACATCCTTTCCTATTAAATTTAGTTATCTTCGTTTTTAATTTCTTTGCTTTCCTCGTATCTTTGTTTTGCTTCAATATATGCTTCCTTTGCCATCTGCGAAAGAACTTTTTGACTATTGCATTTCTTTTTGCCACGTCTGTCTACAAGGACATAGGAAGTATCGCTGTGCTGTATGCGTCTGTTGATTGTATCTCTCAGAGATACATCTATAATCTCACATACACGCCTCCTGAGATCTTCATCAAGCACAGGAAACACAAGCTCTACCCTGCGATCGAGGTTTCTTGGCATCCAGTCGGCACTGCCCATATATATGAGCTTGTCACCGTTATTTTCAAAAATAAAGATTCTGCTATGCTCAAGCAATTGTCCTACAATACTATTTACAGTGATATTTTCACTAATACCCTCTATGCCGGGTATCAGACAGCATATTCCACGCACTATAAGCTGTATCTTTACACCTGCCTGAGACGCCTTATATAACAACTTGATTATCTCCGGATCAACCAGTGAGTTAACCTTAACTATAATACCTGACGGAAGCCCTTTTTTGGAATTTTCTATTTCTGCCTTTATTTTCTCTTCAAAAAAGCTTCTCATACCCTTTGGGGCTACAATAAATCTGTTGTATTCGGGAGGTCTGGAATAGCCTGTGAGCACATTAAATAGACATGAGGCATCTTCGCCATAATCTTCACGACAAGTAAACATACCAATATCTGTATAGAATCGTGCTGTAATATCGTTATAATTGCCTGTACCCATATGAATATATCTGCGAATTCCATTTTCCTCTTTGCACACCACAAGGGCTATCTTACAGTGAGTTTTGAGACCATGTACTCCGTATATAACATGGCAACCTGCTTTTTCAAGCTTCTTGGCCCAATGAATATTGTTTTCTTCGTCAAAGCGTGCCTTTAGCTCCACTAAGACTGTTACCTGCTTGCCATTTTCGGCTGCTCTTATAAGCGCCTCGATTATAGGGGACTTTCCGCTCACACGATACAAAGTCTGCTTTATTGCAAGCACGTTTTCATCGTCAGCAGCCTGCCTGATAAAGTTTACCACTGTGCTGAAGCTCTCATAAGGATGATGCACAAGACGATCTTTTTCTCTGATAGCCTCAAACACATCATCATATCCATAAAACTCTGCCGGTGGATCTACCGGAACTATAGGTTTAAACAAATGTTGTGGGTAATCATCCATTGATGAAAACTTGGATAAAAACGTGAGGTCAAGTGGTCCATGCTGATGATAGATATCACATGGCTCCACATCAAGCATAGTAATAAGGAATTTTTCTAGTTCCTTGTCGCACGCTCCTTGAAGCTCAAGTCGAATAGGCTTACCCCTCTTGCGCTTCTTGATAGATTTTTCTATCTCTATCAGCAAATCGTCAGCCTCTTCATCAATTTCAAGATCGCTGTCTCTTGTTATTCTGAATATACATGATGATTTTATCTTATAAACCTCAAATACATCTTTAAGATTATCAAGAATTACATTTTCCAATAATATAAATTCTTTTTTACCACTCTGAGATGGCAACTCAAGAAATCTAGGCAATATAGATGGAACCTGCAAAAGTGCAAATGCGTTTTCCTTATCCTCTGTGCGAAGTCTAACTGCTATATTTACAGTTTTGTTTCCGAGCAAAGGGAATGGTCTGCTTGTGTCTACAGCCAGCGGGGTTAGCACAGGAAAGACTATATGCATAAAATATTTTTTTATAAATTTCTTTTGCTTATCGTTTAGCTCCTGCAAACTCAAAAAATGAAAACCATATTTTTTTAGCGCAGGTATCAGCGAGCGATTATAGCAGTTATACTGCTTTTCAGAAAAGCGATGAATCTTTTCACTTAGCTTTTCCATCTGCATTTTGGGTGATAAGCCTGATGGGTCAGGGGAAGTGTAATTAGAATGAATTTGTTCCGAAATTCCAGCTACTCTCACCATAAAGAACTCATCAAGGTTTGATGCTGTTATAGATAAAAACTTCATTCTTTCAAAAATTGGATTTTCCTTTTCAAAGGCTTCCTCAAGCACACGATTATTAAAGTCCATCCAGCTTAACTCTCTGTTATGATATGGATAACCATACTTTGTTTTTGGTGAAACGTGTACTTTCTTTTTTTGTTTTTTTCCCATGACTTTGTTTTCTTAACCCCCTTTGTCAAATTTTTGAACGTATTATATCATTCATATCATACATACCGCTTTTTTTATCTTTTAAAAACTCAGAAGCTCTTATTGCACCCTGTGCAAACACAGTTTTTGACTGTGCGCTATGAGATACAGTGATAACCTCGTCATTGCCTGCGAAGATTATCTCATGCTCACCAACTATTGTGCCTCCTCTTACTGAGTGCATACCAATCTCTTTTTTATCACGTCTTTTTCTCACATTGTGGCGGTCATATATGTATTTGTGATCATTAGATTCGTTTACAGCGTTTGCAATCATAAATGCTGTTCCACTAGGTGCATCGAGCTTAAGATTATGATGCTTCTCTATTATCTCAATATCAAAATCGTTGCCTAGAGTCTTTGCCGCTGTCTTTGCAAGTGAAATCAGTAGATTTATTCCTATTGACATATTACCCGAATAGAATATAGGTATTTTTTCGCTTGCCTTTTTTATTTTTGCTACATCATTTTCAGAAAGTCCTGTTGTACAAATTACACAAGGGTTTTTGTGCTTTATGGCGTATGAAAGCAGATTTTGAAGCACTGATGGATGCGAAAAATCAATGATAACAGCGCCGGGATACTCTTTCATATCTGCAAAACTCTTAAAAACAGGAAATCGTGTTTCTGCTTCAGCAAAGACATCTACACCTGCCACCACTGAAAAACCCTCAGTCTGAGAAGCGATAGCGGAAATATTTTTACCCATTTTTCCGTTGCATCCGCACAAAATAATTTCTGTCATACTCATACCTCTTTTCACATCCTGAAAATTTAGTTTATGTATTTTATAGTAGTCCGTATTTTTTCATACAGTTTTTCAGCTTTTCCAGTTCACCATCTGCCATCGGAACGAGCGGCATACGGCAGTTTCCACAATTATATCCCAACAGATTCATAGCCGCTTTTACAGGTATAGGATTAACATCCATAAACAACGCATTCATAAGCTCCAGATATTTAAGCTGGAGTCTGGAACCCTCGCGGATGTCGCTATTTAACATAGCCTGAGTAAGCGCATGACATTCTCTTGGCATAATATTGGAAAAAACAGATATAACACCTTTAGCACCAAGTGACATTAGAGGTACTGTCTGATCGTCATTGCCGGAATATACTGTAAGATCATCCCCGCATAAAGATATCGTCTTTGCCACACTGGAGATATCGCCGTTGGCTTCTTTTGTAGCTACAATATTGGGATGTTTCGATAGTTTGTAGTAAGTTTCAGGCTTGATATTTACGCCTGTTCTTGATGGCACATTGTATAATATCACCGGTATATCTACGCTGTCTGCTATCATGTTATAATGCTGAACCAAACCATCTTGTGATGTTTTGTTATAATATGGTGTAACACACAGCACGGCATCTGCTCCTAATGCCTCTGCCTTTTTAGAACGCATTATACTATAATTAGTGTCATTACTGCCTGTTCCTACTATGATAGGTACTTTGCCTTTGGCTTTTTGCACTGTGATGTCTACAAGCCTTTCACGTTCTTCGTTGTGCATACACACAGACTCACCTGTTGTGCCCATTACCACAAGAGCATCTGTTCCGTTTTCTATTTGAAAATCTACAAGCTTTTCATAAACATCATAGTTTACAGAGCCATCCTCATACATTGGTGTAACAAGTGCTACTGCTGCACCCTCAAATATAACTTTTTTCATTAAAATTATCTCCCCTAAAAAATCAGTCGATATATCCCTCAGCACAAAGCAACTCTGCCATAAGCACAGCACCACCAGCAGCACCTCTTAATGTGTTATGAGACATACATATGAATTTAACGTCATATTGAGTATCTTCTCTCAACCTGCCAACAGATATTGCCATACCGTTTTCAAGGTTTCTCTCACTCTTTATCTGAGGACGATCGTTCTCCTCGAAATAATAGATAAATTGCTTAGGCGCACTAGGCAGATTTAGCTCTTGAGCTCTTCCTTTATAATTTATCATTCTTGCTTTTAAGTCATCTATAGACACTTTTTCTTTAAAAGATACAAACACAGCGGCTGTGTGTCCATCACTCACCGGCACTCTGAGGCACTGTGATGTTATCATAATATCATCTGCATCTACTATTTTATTCCCATCAATTTTACCCCAAATCTTAAGAGGCTCTTTCTCAGACTTTTCTTCTTCTCCGCCTATATATGGTATGATGTTATCCACCATCTCAGGCCATGTTTCAAAAGTTTTTCCTGCTCCTGAGATAGCCTGATATGTACAAGCAAGTATCTTAGTAACACCCAAGTCCATCAGAGGATGTATAGCAGGCACATAGCTCTGCAATGAGCAGTTAGACTTAACCGCAATAAAGCCCTTCTTTGTGCCCAATCGTTCTCTCTGAGCAGGGATGATCTTTGCATGGTCTGCGTTTATCTCAGGCACTATCATTGGTACATCAGATGTCATACGATGGGCGCTGTTATTTGAAATTACAGGACATTCTGCCTTAGCATATGCCTCCTCAAGCGCACGAATCTGATCTTTTGGCATATCTACTGCACAAAAAACAAAATCAACCTTGGAAGCAACGCTATCTATATCGTTAGCATCAAGCACAGTCATATCATGTACATTCTGAGGAATGTCTGTGTTCATCTTCCATCTGCCGTCCACTGCCTCAAAATATTTTTTGCCTGCTGAGCGACCACTGGCGGCAAGAGCCGTGATTGTAAACCATGGATGGTTGGATAATAAAGTGATAAATCTCTGACCTACCATACCTGTTGCGCCTATTATACCTACATTATATTTTTTCATCGGAAAAACCTCCACAAAACATTAATAATTCAAAAATGAAAAAAGTATTGCCATATGTAAAAAAATAACATATAATCTATATTGCTACACAATTTAATATATCATTTATTGTATAATATGTCAATTTATTTATAGGTTTGCAAATTAATTTTCGCCATAAATTAAAAACATATTCAAAAAAAGAAATTTATTTAGAAAGGATTTTTTAAGTGATGTTTTTGAGATCACTTATCAGCATAAATTATGAAAACAAGCGATTTTTATTATGATCTGCCAAAAGAGCTTATCGCTCAGACACCGGCAGACCCTCGTGATTCATCAAAACTGCTTGTGATGCACAAGGAAGATGGCACGCTGGAGCATAAGCACTTTTACGATATAATTGATTATTTAAACAAAGGCGATTGCCTTGTTTTGAATGATTCTAGGGTTTTGCCGGCAAGACTTTTTGGTGTAAGAAAAGATACCGGCGCAGTGATAGAGCTTTTGCTCTTAAAACAAATAGAAGCTAATGTTTGGGAAACATTGGTAAAACCGGGAAAAAAAGCAAAAGAGGGATGCCAAATCAGCTTTGGCGATGGAAAACTAAACGGTGTCATCAAAGAAGTTCTTTCTGACGGAAACAGAATAATAGAGTTTGACAGAATTGATGATTTTTACCCTATATTAGACGAGCTTGGCGAGATGCCACTGCCACCATACATTACTGAAAAACTTGAAGATAGAGAAAGATATCAGACTGTGTATAGCAGAGAGCTAGGCTCAGCCGCTGCTCCTACAGCAGGCTTGCACTTTACAGATGAGTTACTCAAAAAGATTAAGGACAAAGGTATAAAAACTGCGTTTGTTACACTGCACGTAGGACTTGGAACATTCAGACCGGTAAAGGCTGACGAAATAACAGAGCATACCATGCATTCAGAGTTCTATCAGATATCATCTGAAGCGGCTGACACCATCAACAAAGCAAAGAAAAACGGCAAAAGAGTTATCTGCGTTGGCACTACAAGCTGTCGCACTATCGAGTCTGCAGCAAGAGACCACGGAGAAATAAAAGAGTGTAGTGGCTGGACAGATATATTCATCTATCCGGGATATAAATTTAATGTGATGGATGCTCTGATTACAAATTTCCACTTACCCGAAAGCACATTGATAATGCTGGTATCAGCATTTTGCGGTTATGAAAATACTATGAATACATATAACACAGCTGTTTCTATGAACTACAGATTTTTCTCTTTTGGAGATGCGATGTTTATTTGTTGACATCAAGTAAATAATTAAGTTTATCTAATCTTTGATTATACAAGTTGCATAAAATTGGCAAGTTTACAGAAAACTCAAATATTTTCATAAAATTCATGGCGATGTCTATAAAAAAACAATTTTTGCAAAAGTCAAAAGCTGAAAAATTAACATTTAATTTATTGACTTTAGCCAATAATATGTTAAGATAGAAATAGAAAAAACATATACTGATGGTGGAATATATTTATGATAATTAGATATTCAAAAGACGCTTTAAAATTTTTAGCAAAGCTCAATAAGAAATCCGTTACAAGAATACGGGAAGCGATTAACGGTCTTACCCTTAAACCTCCTGTTGGAGATATTAAACTTATGCAAGGTTATACCGATAACCGTAAAAGACTGAGAGTCGGTTCTTGGCGTATCATTTACAAATACGGAGCAGAATCTCATATTGAAATTATTTTTATCATCGATATTGGAAACCGTGGAGATATTTACAAATAAAAAAAGGGGGTAAGTAAATGTCTAATGTTGCATTGGAAGCCGCAAGACTAATGGATATGTTACCGGAGGATGATAAGAACTTTGCATATGAGTTTATCAAGAAGCTCGTGCTTGCGTGGGACCCTGATTTTACAAAGGTCACCTCCGAGGAGGCGAAGCACATCGCCGATGCAGAGAAAAGCGGATTTGTTGATGAAGCAGATATTGATTGGGATAATCTTGCTACATTCCAGTAAACCTAAAGATAACGCAGGGGAAAATCTCTTGCGTTATTTTTATTGAAATTTTTAGCGTTTTCATATATACTGTAAATATTAGACTTGCATTGTTTATGGTATATAAGATTTTACCAATCAGTAAAATCTTATATAGTATCAGCATTGGAGATGCCTGTCTTTTCTGCTAATTCTGTGAAAAAAACGGCTTATTTAATCAGGAGGAACTATGTATAAACTTATAAAAAAAGAAGGTAATGCTCGCCGTGGCGAGTTTATAACACCACATGGCACTGTTCAAACACCGGCATTTATGAATGTTGCCACTTGTGCCGCAATTAAAGGTGGACTATCTGCATTTGATCTTAAAGATATTCACTGTCAGGTACAACTGTGCAACACTTATCATTTGCATTTGCGACCAGGCAATAAGGTAGTGAAGCAGATGGGCGGACTGCACAAATTTACACGTTGGGAGGGTCCTATCCTCACCGATAGCGGTGGATTTCAAGTATTTTCACTTGCAAAGCTGAGAAAGATTCAAGAGGAAGGCGTGTATTTTTCATCACATATAGACGGACACCGCATCTTTATGGGTCCGGAAGAAAGTATGCAGATACAATCAGACCTAGCATCCACAATCGCCATGGCATTTGATGAATGTATAGAAAACCCTGCTGAATATGAATACACAAAAAGAAGCTGTGAGCGCACTTATCGTTGGCTTGTGAGATGCAAAAAAGAAATGGCAAGATTAAATAGCCTTGACGACACCATAAACAAACAACAAATGCTCTTTGGAATAAATCAGGGAAGCACATACAAAGATATAAGAATAGACCATATGAAAAAGATAGCTGAGCTTGATCTCGACGGATATGCAATCGGCGGACTTGCTGTGGGCGAAACAGCAGACGAGATGTATGAAACTATTGAAGCTGTAGAGCCATTTATGCCAAAAGACAAGATAAGATATCTAATGGGCGTTGGTACACCTGTAAATATCCTTGAAGGAGTATATCGTGGTGTAGACCTATTTGACTGTGTTATGCCATCCAGAAATGCCCGTCACGGTCATATTTTCACATGGAGCGGTATAAGAAATATGTTCAATGCAAAATATGAGACAGATCATGAGCCTTTAGATAATGAGTGTGACTGTCCTGTGTGCAAAAGTTTCTCTAGGGCTTATATGCGCCATCTCTATAAAAGCAACGAAATGCTCGGAATGAGACTGGGGGTAATGCATAATCTTCATTTCTATAATACTCTGTTGGAGAAAATCCGTGATGCTCTCGACAATGGTACATTTGGTGAGTTTTATAGCAAATACCGTGAAATTTTAGGGAATAGAATCTGAAAATCAAGTTAATTCCCAAAGTAAGTTCCACAGTAGGAAAGGAGTAGAAGTTACCTTGGGAAATTGACGGAAATTAGTATGAGAAATAAGCTAAAATGAAAGAAAAAAGGTATAAAATCGGAAAAAGACGCAACTCAAATAAGCCTG
>JAQXOB010000044.1 GCA_029098305.1 Clostridia bacterium | reverse complement strand
AACCGCTATGAGCCTCGCAAGCCTATCAGCGGTATTTTGAAGCGCAATCTGTTCGATATTAATAATCTCTCTGACTTTCTTAGTAATTTTATTGCTGTAATTTTGATTACAGAATTATTGCTAAATTAGATTGACGTGATATCATTGTAAAAGAAAGTTGACAAAACCGCTGATAAGTGAGATAATTATCAGGATTAAACTGCGAATAATTGCAGAATTTTGTGGAGGTGTAATAATGGCTAAAGAGTTAGCTAAAGCCTACAACCCAAAAGAGGTTGAAGACAGAATTTATGAATTTTGGCAGAATGGAAATTATTTTCACGCTGTCGCCGATAAAGATAAAAAGCCCTATACTATCGTGATGCCACCGCCAAATATAACCGGTCAGCTACATATGGGACATGCCCTAGACAATACCTTGCAGGATATTCTTATAAGATTTCGTCGTATGCAGGGCTACAGTGCTTTGTGGCTACCGGGCACAGACCATGCATCTATCGCCACCGAGGCAAAAATTGTGGCTGCTATGAAAGAAGATGGCCTTACCAAAGAGGGCATAGGCAGAGAGAAGTTTCTAGAGAGAGCATGGGATTGGAAAAAGGAATATGGCGGAAGAATCACATCACAGCTCAAAAAGATGGGAAGCTCATGCGATTGGGACAGAGAGCGTTTCACAATGGACGAGGGATGCAATAAGGCTGTTAATGAGGTTTTTGTAAATCTATATAAAAAAGGTCTTATCTATCGTGGTGAGCGTATTATAAACTGGTGCCCATGCTGTAAGACATCTATATCAGATGCAGAGGTTGAGCATGAGGAGCAGGCAGGTCATTTTTGGCATTTGAGATATCCGCTTAGTGATGGCTCAGGATATCTGCAACTAGCTACCACCAGACCTGAAACTCTATTGGGCGATACAGCAGTGGCTGTAAACCCTGATGACGAAAGATACAAAGAATATATAGGCAAGACGGTTATTCTTCCGCTGGTAGGCAGAGAGATACCTGTAGTGGCAGATAGCTATGTAGACCCACAGTTTGGCACAGGAGTGGTAAAGATCACACCTGCCCATGACCCTAACGATTTTGAGGTTGGCTTGCGTCACAATCTGCCTATCATCAATGTGATGACAGACGATGCACGCATAATTGACGAATACGAAAAATATGCAGGCATGGAGAGATACAAGGCACGTAAGGCTATCGTGGTAGACCTAGAGGCAGAAGGCTTCCTCGTAAAGATTGAGGATCATACGCATAATGTAGGCACTTGCTATCGCTGTTCATCCACAGTAGAGCCAAGGGTATCTAAGCAGTGGTTTGTAAAGATGAAGCCTCTGGCAGAGCCTGCTATTAAGGCTGTTAAGGATGGCGAAACAAAATTTGTGCCTGCACACTTTGAGAAAATATATTTCCACTGGCTTGAAAATATTCGTGACTGGTGTATATCCAGACAGCTATGGTGGGGTCATAGAATACCTGCATGGTATTGCTCAGATTGCGGAGAAATAATCGTAGCTAAAGAAGCACCATCAGTTTGTCCTAAGTGTGGAAAAGACCATCTCAAGCAGGACGAAGATACACTCGATACATGGTTCAGCTCGGCATTGTGGCCATTCTCTACACTCGGCTGGCCAAACAAAACAGAAGATCTTGACTACTTCTATCCTACATCAACACTCGTAACAGGATATGATATTATTCCTTTCTGGGTTATGAGAATGATGTTCTCAGGCATAGAGCATACAGGAAAGGTTCCTTTTGACACAGTGCTTATCCACGGACTTGTGCGTGACTCCCAGGGCAGAAAGATGAGTAAATCTCTCGGAAACGGAGTAGACCCACTAGAGATAATCGACCAATATGGTGCAGATGCACTCAGATTCTTCCTCGCTACCGGAAACTCACCCGGAAACGATATGAGATTTTCACCTGAGAGAGTGGAATCATGCAGAAACTTTGCCAATAAGCTGTGGAACGCATCACGTTATGTTCATATGAATATTGACGATTTCGATGTGAAAAACGAGCTACCAAAAGAGCTTACACTTATAGATAAGTGGATTATTCACAAGCTCAACATCGTGGCAAAGGAAGTTACCGAGAATTTAGAAAAATTTGAGCTTGGAGTAGCTGTTACTAAGCTTTATGACTTTATATGGGATGTATATTGCGATTGGTATATAGAGTTTTCTAAGGCTAGCCTGATGGCTGGTGGCGAGCTGGCTCAAAATACTCGTCAGGTGCTTGTTTATGTGCTTGAAAACATTCTCAGACTTTTGCATCCATTTATGCCGTTTATTACAGAGGAAATTTGGCAGACGCTTCCGCATAACGGTGAAACCCTTATGCTTGCTGAGTATCCTAAATATAACGAGAGTCATGCGTTTGAGCAAGAAACAGAGATTGTAAATGTTATCACAGAGACTATTAGTGCTATAAGAACAAGAAGAAGCGAGATGAACGTGCCACCTTCAAGAAAAGCAAAGGTTTATATAGCGGCTAAAGATACATCTGCTTTTGAGAGTGGTCGTGAGTTTATCCTCAAGCTTGCTAGTGCATCACAGCTAGAACTTGGCGAAGAATTCAATATCGAAGGTGCTGTCACCATTGTTACAGCTCATGCAAAGATTTATATTCCTATGGCAGAGCTTGTAGATAAGGAGGCAGAGCTTGCACGTCTTAATAAAGAATTGGCTCAGACCGAAAAAATGCTTGCTCAATCTGAGGCAAAGCTAAATAACGAGAGCTTTATCTCGAAGGCACCTGCCAAGGTTGTAGAAACCGTTAAAGGTCAGGCTGCCAAGGAGAGAGAGAAGATAGCTCTTGTAAAAGCAGCTATCGAAGAGCTTAACAAGAGATAATATTAATCATAAAACAATATAAAAAATTAGCCTGGTATTCACAAAAAAGCTTTTGCTTTATCTGAATATCAGGCTTTTTAGTTTTTGTGATGATGTATAAAAGCAACACTCTGTAGGATACTTAAAAAAAGAATGTGTTTTATTTTTTAGAGAATACAATGCTACAAAATGCGAGGAGATGAAGTTATGTCATCAACAAAAAAAGATTTAATAGAGATTATAGATTATTTGCCTAAGCCTGAGCAGATGCTCTTGCTTGAGATTGCAAAAAGATTTATGAATCAAGAGATAGACATAAGCGACATAGAAGAGGTAATATCAGCACAACATAAATATGATGCAGATAGAACCATAAGCCACAATTTTGTAAACTGGGATTAAAAAACGTGCCAGAAAGTCCTTTTCGAAAAAAGCGACCTTCTGGCACGTTTTTTTAAAAATGGAGCTGGTGAACAGATTCGAACTGTCGACCTACTGATTACGAATCAGTTGCGCTACCGGCTGCGCCACACCAGCAAAAACTATTATCGGATGCCTCTTTAATTTTAAAGGCACCCGACAGAAGTCTTTATATTATTCAGCTGAGTAAGGTAAAAGTGCTACGTGTCTTGCACGCTTTACTGCAACTGTGAGTGCACGCTGATGACGAGCACAAGTGCCTGTTACTCTGCGAGGGAGAATCTTTGCTCTCTCTGAGATGTAACGGCGAAGCTTAGCGATATCCTTATAATCTATGCTTTCAACTTTATCTACACAGAATGAGCATACTTTTCTTCTGCTTTTTCTGTTGTTTCTACGCATATCTCTTTCTGGTCTGTTTTCAGACATTGTTATCTCTCCTTTACTTAAAATTAATTGCTTCCTTTAGAAAGGAAGATCGTCATCTGTAGGAATACTCTCAAAATCGCCTGTGCTACCGCTGGAATAGGATGCTGCCGGAGCAGAAGATTGTGAATAGGAACTATCATCTCCATAGGAAGAATCACGTTTGCTTCCTGTGAAGTAAACATTTTCAGCTAAAACTTCAAATGCCTTGCGATTATTTCCGTTTTTGTCTACATAGGATCGAGTTTGCAGTGAACCTGCAACAGCAATCATGCTGCCTTTTGTAAAATACTTTGTTACAAACTCAGCAGTGCCTCTCCATGCCACAATATCGATAAAATCGGTTACTCTTTCTTCGCCGGCTTTTGCATAATCTCTCTGCACAGCAATAGTAAATGAAGTTACTGATGTGCCGTTTGGAGTTGTGCGAAGCTCTGGTGTGGCTGTAAGTCTTCCCATAAGAACAATTTTATTCATAATCTCTATATCCTTTCCTCAGGTTTTGAAATCGGATTTAATTAAGCTTCCTTTTTGATGATGAGTGAACGAAGAACGCCATCTGTGATCTTATAGATTCTATCAAGCTCAGCTGGGAATTCTGGATCAGCTGTGAATGTATAGAGAACATAATGACCTTCTGCTTCTTTCTCGATAGGATAAGCAAGTCTGCGCTTGCCCCATACATCAACGCTCTCGAGTGTTGCGTGCTTTTCGATCAAAGCCTTAAACTTCTCTGTAACAGCCTCGATGCCTTCGTCACCCAATTTTGTTGAGATAACTAAAACAGATTCGTAAGCATTAATAACTCCTGCCATGTTATTGCACCTCCTTTTGGACTCTGGCCCTGCAACATTTGCAGAGCAAGGAAAAAAACACGATATACGTGCAGTGGTAATTATATCAAACTATTGTTTCACCGTCAAGTGATTTTTTAAGATTTTGTGCAGACTTTTGAAAAATAATTAATGTTGCAGGCAGACGATTTTGTGCATTACGTCTAGTGTTTGCGATTGCGATGTGTATGGTATGACCGACACAGCCATTAGAATGGGATATTTTGTGAGAATTGTATTGATAATACACCTACAATATGATAATATATATAACTAGTTAGTAGTTTTTTTATGTTTGGTGTTGGAAGGTGAATATATGACAAAATTATATCTTGCAATTCCTTGTTACAATGAGGAAGAGGTGCTTTATGACACCACCGAAAAACTTACAAGAAAATTTGATAAAATGATTGCTGAGGGCAAAATTTCGTCCGATAGCAAAATATATTACTTTGATGATGGCAGTAAGGACAAAACTTGGGAAATTATCACTGAGCTTCATCGCACAAACAAATATGTAAACGGCATAAAAATGAGCCGAAACAGAGGGCATCAGAATACCCTGCTGGGAGGACTATTGACGATTAAAGACCGATGTGATTGCACAATTTCCATTGACGCCGATTTGCAAGATGATATAAACGCCTTTGATCAGATGATAGAGGATTTTGAAAACGGCTCAGAGATAGTATATGGTGTTCGTAGTAAGAGAGCAACCGATACAGCCTTTAAGAGAATTACTGCACAGGGCTTTTATAAGATACTTTCTGTATTAGGTGCAGAGGTGGTGTATAACCATGCGGACTTTCGCTTGATAAGCAGAAAGGCATTAAACGCTTTAGCAGAATTTGAAGAAGTAAACCTTTTTCTCAGAGGATTGGTGCCTTTGGTTGGCTTTAAATCGTCAGTAGTGGAATATGAAAGAAGCGAAAGACTAGCCGGCGAGAGTAAATATCCACTCAAAAAGATGTTGGGGCTTGCATGGGACGGCGTGACCAGTTTATCTTTAAAGCCTATTAGAATGATTACTTCTCTTGGAGCGATTGTGTTTGGAGTAAGCCTGATTATTTTGATATATAGCTTTGTGATGTGGTGCATAGGAAACACCGTATCGGGATGGACCTCCACAGTGCTTTCTATTTGGGCTATCGGCGGACTTCAACTACTCGCAATCGGTGTTATAGGCGAATATATCGGCAAAATCTATATGGAAACCAAAAAGCGACCTCGCTACATCGTAGAAGAGGAACTGAAATAAAATATCAAAAAAATAATAGAAGTGTATATGCCTTAAAAAGAGCATACACGCTTCTATTTTTTTGGTTTTTTATATGTTTTTTGCAAGACTGTTCATACAGCATATTTTGATTTAGTTTACATAGCACAGCTTTATTGTTACAGCACAAAAGCCTTCCTTCTTTGCTACGCTTATTTCATCAGGCGTGAGAATATCGCCTACAAGAGCATTGGCATCACTGATTGCGACAAAAAATGTGTATGGTGATTCATAAAACATTGTGTTAAGCTCTTTTTCATAGTCAAGCTCATCAGATATCACAATGCTTATATATGGCTTTCTCTCTGCACAAGCATTTGCTATGGTGGTTACGAGCTGGTTTTTGGAGGCATCATCTCCATTATATATCATACATTCTTTTTTATAATAATTAGCTTCATCAGAGATACAGTCTTTTAAGATTAGATTGCAGGTTTTGCCATCGAGCAAACTGCTGCCGATGAAAAGTGGATCGGGTGTGTGGTTTATGGAGAAAATCTCATCCTTTACGTTGAAATAGTCATAGCGGGTGACATCGCCGCTATCGTTCCACGTGACATCAAGATTATACCATAGTCCATCTATATTCACTTGATTCCACATATGCAGTTCTTCCTTACCGGTGCCGGTCACGCTTACTGCATCAATTCCTACAAGACGCAGAAGATACTGTGTTGCGTAGGCATATCCTCCGCAGATAGCCCTGCCATTTACTATAGCACCATATAAGCAAAATGGTTGCCAGTCGGTCTTGGTGTCTATGGCATCTTCGTCATACACACAGTTGTCAACCAAATAATCGTTAATCACTTTTTCACGCTCATATTCACTGAGTCCGCCTGGGATAGATGATATTATAGACGATACAGTGGCACTAAATGTGTTTATCTTGTCTTGTATGCTGTCTTTATCTTCCACAGCGTAGAGTTGAACCAGAGTGGAGCCATTGTCGTGCACATAGCTGAAATAGTTGCTAAACCAAAAAACTTGAGGATAATCAAGATATATTGCCTGTAACACAAGCTGTATCTCGTTGTTGCTGAGAAAACAGCCTTTTACTCTGAGTTGTGGCAAGGTGTAGCGTCCTTTTTTGTCAACTTTTTCGGATACGGTGTACATGGCTGATTCTATTTTTTCGTATAAATTACGCAGATTAACATCATTTAGGCTGTTGTAGCCGTATTTCACGCTGACTTCTTTGTAATAATCAGAACGCTTAACATTACGCCATCTCAATGTTTCAAAATCGAGAGATGAGTCTATATCATCTATGTCGGTATGCTGTGGAACAATGTTTTCTATGTCGGTTACCTCAGGCATGCTCTCGTTATGTTCTTCGTTTACAGAATATTTGTATGGAAATGTGCATGATGCGAGGCACAAAGCCAGTGTCACACATAAAAAAACTTTTAAAAATTTCATTTTTTCACCTTATAACGATTGATAATTATCTGCCAAATTTGGTAACAATAATATTATAGTATTATGATGCGGTCTTTTCAATAACTACCATACAAATAAATATATTTTTTTGATTACAAATAGATAACATTTGAGAGATATTTATTGACAAAGCGACAGTATATATTATAATAAGGGTGTAGATTATAAAAGGGGGAATGTAGGATGGGAAAGAAGGAACAGGAAAAAAGATTTCCGTAGAGCTGGATGATAAGGCACTGGATAATGTCAGTGGAGGTTACGTTGAGGAGATAGTCCTTCCGGATATTATTGATAACGTTGTGGGTGCTATCACAGAGGCGTGATCACCCTGATAGGAGCTACTAAATTAAGCGATAAAACGATGATTATTATTCCTAAGAATTAATTATGAAAAATAAGTAACCCAAAATAGATGTTCCTATGGAACTGCAAAAAGAAAACAAGGATGTACTTGATTATGGATAAAAAGGTAATTGCTCTGATTGCGCATGATAATATGAAGCAATCTATCATAGAATTTTGCAACGATTATAAGGATATTCTCTGCAATCATACGCTCGTGGGTACAGGTACAACGTCTAAGAGAATAAGTGAAGCCACAGGTCTTTCTGTAACAGGCTATAAGAGCGGTCCGCTGGGCGGTGACCAGCAGATAGGTGCAAGCATAGTGGAGGGCAGAACCGATATTGTGATATTCTTTTCAGATCCGCTCACAGCACAGCCTCATGATCCTGATGTTAAGGCTCTTTTGAGAATAGCTCAGGTGTATGATATACCGATTGCTAACAACCGATCTACAGCGGAATATATTATGCATTCAGATTTGCTGGAAAAATAATATATTGCGTGATGTGTGGGTAAAATATTTTGAGAAAGGGGATTGATTTGTGTTCTCTTTGAAAGATATTTTTTTAAGAATTTCAGGGATATAATGCAAATCACAACATAGAAAATGATAGAATATATGCCTTACTTTTGGCTTGCTGTTATAGTGTTTATGGCGATATGCGAATTTATCACCACTCAGCTGGTGTCTATCTGGTTTGTTATTGGTGCAATATGTGCGCTTGTGACATCGCTTATCACAGACAATGTGTTTGTGCAGGCAGGTGTGTTCCTTGTGGTAACACTGGTAACACTCATAGCAACAAGACCAATAGTAAAAAAGATGAAAGGCTTCCAAAAAACAGAGACTAACTCAGACCGTGTCATCGGCAAGACAGCGGATGTTATCTTAGAAGTCAATAATATGCTTGGTCAAGGTCAGGTCAATGTAGAAGGCGCTGTGTGGTCGGCACGCAGTGATAACGGAGAGGTGCTGGAGGTAGGCACCAAGGTTCGCATTTTAAGGATAGAGGGCGTAAAGCTTATCGTAGAAAAAGAGGCTTAAACCTAATTTATTTAAAAAGGAGATTTTTTTATGGAAATATATGCTGTAATAGGATTTATCGTACTTGTACTTTTGATTGTCGTAGCCAATATCAAGATAGTGCCACAGGCACACGCATTTGTAATAGAGCGTTTTGGCGCATATTATGCCACATGGTCTACAGGACTCCATGTGAAGATACCTTTTATCGACAAAATATCAAAGAAAATATCTCTCAAAGAGCAGGTAGTGGATTTTCCACCACAGCCGGTTATCACAAAAGATAACGTAACTATGCAAATAGACACCGTAGTTTATTTTCAGATAACAGACGCAAAGCTCTATACCTATGGCGTAGAAAGACCGATAAGTGCTATCGAAAATCTCACAGCTACAACCCTAAGAAACATAATAGGTGAGCTGGAGCTCGACCATACACTTACATCACGTGACGTAATCAACTCCAAAATCAGAGTTATCCTCGACGAAGCCACAGATGCATGGGGTATTAAGGTAAACAGAGTTGAGCTTAAAAACATTTTGCCACCAAGAGAGATTCAAGAGGCAATGGAGAAGCAGATGAAGGCAGAGCGTGAGCGCCGTGCCAGAATTTTGGATGCTGAGGGTGAAAAACGCAGTGAAATCCTTGTGGCAGAAGGTCACAAGGAGGCAGCTATTCTCAAGGCAGATGCTGTGAAAGAAACTAAGATTCGTGAGGCACAGGGTGAAGCTGAGGCTATTCTCGCAGTGCAGACAGCATATGCAGATGCACTTAAGCTCCTGAACGAGGCTAACCCGAATGATAAGGTTATCGCTCTCAAGAGCTTAGAGGCATTTGGCAAGGCAGCAGACGGCAAGGCTACAAAGATTATCATACCATCAGAAATACAGTCTTTGGCAGGCTTGGCTGCATCTATAAAAGAGCTTGTTATCACAGATGATAAGCAATAAAAAAATATTAATGTAAAAATTTTGGGCTGTTGCACAAGAGCCAATTTGCACAATTTGCGCCTCCCTCTGACGAGGGAGGTGGCAAAACGAAGTTTTGACGGAGGGAGAGAAAATATAAAAATTCTGCAAAAAGCAGTTTTTCTCTCCCTCAGTCTCGTTTCACTCGACAGCTCCCTCGTCAGAGGGAGCCGATTTTGATAACAACCTCGTTTATTTGTGCATATTAATCTTAGTGCAACAGTCCTTTTTTGTTGTGAAATTTGTCGTGCAAAAGTTTTGGCAATTTGTTTGCATTATATTGACAAAGCATTTTGCGAGAAATATAATAGATGAGGAAAAAAGCTTGATGGAGGATATAATATGAATTGGGTAGAAATCACTATTGAGCTTTCGGTGGAAGACCTCGAAAAAGCAGGCAACATAGCCAATATGGTGGTGCCTTATGGAATATATATAGAGGATTATTCTGAGCTGGAAGCCGAAGTGCTCGAGATAGCAAATATAGATTTGATAGATGAAGATTTGTTGCAGAAAGACAGAAGCAAAGGATTGATACATATCTATATTAGCCCTGAGGACAATCCTCTGGAGGCTGTGGCTTATCTTAAAGAAAGATATGAGAGCGAAAATATAAAGCATGATATCAGACTGGCAGATTGTGAAGACGAAGACTGGCTGAACAACTGGAAGCAGTATTTTCATCCTATACCGGTAGGCGAAAAGCTTCTTATTCGTCCTACATGGCGTGATAAATACGACGCAGGAGATAGAGTAGTGATAGATCTTGATCCCGGTCTTGCTTTTGGCACCGGCACGCACGAAACCACGAGATTGTGCCTGCAAGCACTCGAAAAATATGTTTCCGACGGCACAAGAGTGCTTGATGTGGGATGTGGCAGTGGTATACTGGGTATTGCGGCTCTGTTGCTTGGCGCAGGCAGTGCTGAGGGAGTTGATATAGACGAGCTTGCTGTTAAGACCGCTAAAGAAAATGCAGTGCTTAACCATGTGGAAGATAAAATCTTGCTTCGTCATGGCAATCTCGCTGATAAAGCATCCGGTGTTTACAATGTAATCACAGCCAATATTGTGGCAGACGCTATTATTATGCTATCATCTGATATATCAAAGTTTATGGACAAGGATAGCATCTATATAATGAGCGGTATTATCGATTGCAGAGTGGACGAAGTGAAAGAATCACTCAAATCACAGTTTGAGCTGATAGAAGAGCTGGAAGAAAAAGGCTGGTATTGTCTTATCGCAAAATTAAAGTAATTATAAGTAAAAGGAGTATTTTTACCATGAAAAACAAGAAATCAACATCAGAAAAAATTAATCTTATATTCTCAGCATTTCTCATTTTTGCATTTATTATTTGTACATACTTTATAGGTAGTTATTCAACGAGCATTGCAAACGATGTATTGAGAAACGCAGTGCCTGTTATTCTGTTTATAGTTTTTGGACTTTTTCTCTTTTATGCTACGAGAGTGGGCGATGGTAAACCTGTTTACAGAGTAAGCGCAGCAGTGCTTTTGCTCATTGTCTGCCCAAGCCTTTATATATTGCTTGCATATTTGCTTGAGGCATTGCCTTTGCACGAGCAGATAGCCACATATGGAGATACTATGACAAAGATAGCTGCTGTGGCACTGGGCTATGGCTTGCCATATTCATTTGTGAGTGGTTTTGAGCTGGCTTGTGATAATGCGGAAGAGCTTGTAGAGGAGGATATGGTTCAAGATGTTGAGGAATCTGCACAAGATACTTCAGCAGAAGAAGAGGAAAAAACAATATCAGAATATGATACAGAAGAATCAGATGCAGAAGATGCAAATAGCACCGACAGTACCGAGAATGAATCTGAGGAAACTGAGAAATAATATATAAATAAATATAAAAATAGATAACGGAGGAGAAAATAGTGGGATGCACACATGATTGCTCAAGCTGTTCAGAAAAATGCAGCTCGAGAGAAAATACAATACCAAAGGAAAAGCTAAACGAGCTTAGCTCTGTAAAAAAGGTGATAGGAGTTATCAGCGGTAAGGGTGGTGTAGGAAAATCTCTTGTAACATCGTTGCTTGCTGTTGCTATGAACAGAAGAGGCTTTAAGTCTGCCATACTCGACGCAGATATAACAGGCCCATCTATTCCTACAATATTTGGTGCAAAATCAAAGGCTATGGGCAATGATTTTGGTTTGCTGCCAAACACAACCAAGACAGGCATAGATATAATGTCTATAAATATGCTTCTGCAAAACGAAACAGACCCTGTTATTTGGAGAGGTCCTGTTATCGCCGGCACAGTTAAGCAATTCTGGAGCGAGGTTATCTGGAAAGATGTTGATTATATGTTTGTGGATATGCCGCCTGGAACAGGTGATGTGCCACTTACAGTTTTTCAGTCGTTGCCGGTTGATGGAATAGTAGTGGTAACATCTCCTCAAGAGCTTGTTTCTATGATAGTTTCTAAGGCTGTTAAAATGGCAGAGATGATGAATATCCCTGTGCTTGGACTTGTGGAAAATATGAGCTACTTCGAGTGTCCTGATTGCCACCAAAAGCATAGCATCTATGGCGAAAGCAATATTGATAAAATCGCTGATGAATATGGCTTAAAGGTGCTAGGCAAGTTGCCTATCGACCCAGACCTCGCAAAATGCTGTGATACAGGCACATTAGAGCTTTATAGCCGTGACTTGCTAGAAGAAGCAGCTGATATTATCGAAAAAATATAATAACAAATACAAAAATCAAAAAGAGCTGTTGCATTAAGGTCAATATGCACAAATAAACGAGGTTGTTATCAAGATCGGCTCCCTCTGACGAGGGAGCTGTCGAGTGAAACGAGACTGAGGGAGAGAAAAACTGCATTTTTGCAGAATTTTTACCTTATCTCTCCCTTCGTCAAAACTTCGTTTTGCCACCTCCCTCATCAGAGGGAGGCGCAAATTGTGCAAATTGACTCTAGTGCGACAGCTTTGTTTTTTTTGTTAAATAGTTAATAAAAAACGGTTTTTATTAATTTCGAAGGATGAGTAAAATAACAATAAAAAAGCATCAGAAAAAACCGCATTTTACAAAAAAATAATAAATAATGGGAAATATTGCTTATTTCCATTGACTTTTTAATAAAAAAAAATTATAATTGGTTCGTTACCGTCTGCAATAGGATATTATTGTAGGCAATAAATTAAACGGAGGTTACTAAAGAATGAAAAGAGTACCAAAATTCTTGTTCATCATCTTGGCTCTTTTGATTGCTTCACTCAGCGTTTTGACTGTTATCGGCGTATATAGCCGTACCGGTGACAACGAAACAGCTGTTATTAAGGGCATCAAAGATATAAGATGGGGAATCGACATTAAGGGAGGCGTCGAGGCAACATTTAAGCCGGAGGGCGACTATAAAGCCACAGAAGGCGAAATTGAATCGGCAAAAGCAATTATCGAGACACGTCTTGTTGCTAACAATATCACAGACTATGAGCTGTATGCAGACGCTTCAAACGGACGTATAATCGTGCGCTACCCTTGGAAAGAAGACGAAAAGAACTTCGATCCGGAAAAAGCTATTCAAGAAATTTCAGCCACAGCAGAGCTTACATTTAAGGCTGGTTCAACATACGAAAGCGAAACACTTGTAGATGGTTCCATGGTTTCTAAGGCAGAAGCCGGTGTAGACAACGCAGGTAACTATCTTGTTTCTCTCGAAATGAACGAAGAAGGAACTTCTGCTTTTGCAGATGCTACAGAAAAACAGCTTAACGACGTGCTTTCAATTTGGATGGATGATGTTATGATCTCATCTCCAACAGTTAACAGTGTTATCTCAGATGGTAAATCTCAGATTACAGGCGATTTTACAGCTGAAGAAGCTAACGATCTTGCTACAAAGATCAACGCCGGCGCACTTCCATTTAAGCTCGAAACAGTAAGCTTCGGTTCTGTTAGCCCAACACTTGGTTCTAACTCACTTTCTTCAATGGCAATTGCAGGCGCTATCGCGATGGTATTGGTATCATTGTTCTTGATCATATTCTATAGATTACCTGGATTTATTTCTGTTATCGCACTTTGCGGTCAGATGGCTCTCACAATTGCATCTATCTCAGGCTTTTTCCCTGTATTTAACAGCTTTACAATGACATTACCCGGTATTGCAGGTCTTATTCTTTCAATCGGTATCGGTTGTGATGCTAATATCATTACAGCAGAGCGTATTAAAGAAGAACTTCGCACAGGCAAGAGTGTCGAGAGAGCAGTTTATAAGGGCTGCCAAAACAGCTTGTGGGCTATCGTAGATGGTAACATGACAATCGTTATCGTTTCTGTAATCCTTATGCTCGTGTTTGGTCCTTCAAACATCCTATCAAGATTCTTCGGACTTTCCACAACAGGTGCAATCTATTCATTTGGTTATACACTCCTTATGGGCGTTATTTCCAACTTTATCATGAGCGTTCTTTGCGGAAGAACAATGTTCAAGGCTTGCTCCGGAATCAAATCTCTCCGTAAAAACTGGCTTTGGGGAGGTAAAAAATAATGAAAACAAATATCAGATTTGCTGAAAATGTTAAAAAATATGTTTGCGTTTCTGCAATTATTATCCTGATTGGTATCGTATGCAACATTATTTTTGGTGTGCGTCTTGATATTCAATTCTCAGGTGGTACAATCCTCACATACTCCTACACAGGCGATATCGCTGAAGCTGAATTAAAGGATTATGTTCAGGAAATTACAAAAGACAAAATCACAACAACTATCACAGATGACTTTTCATCAAATGGTCACATTTTATCTGTTCAGTTCTCAGGCAACAAGGCTATCACACCTGATGAGCAGAAAAATATCATCACAAAGCTTGATGAAAAATACGCTGACAACAACTTTGAGCGCAGAGAATCAACATCTGTAGAGCCTACAATGGGCTTTATGTTCCTTATCAAGTGCTTGTGCGCTATAGCTATTGCTGCTGTTTTGATGGTTATCTATGTTGCATTCAGATTTAGAAAGATCGGTGGTCTTTCTGCAGGATGCATGGCTTTGGTAGCATTATTGCAGGATATCATAATCATCTACTTCGTGTTTGTTATCCTCAGATTACCAATCGACAGTAACTTTATGGCTGTTATCCTTATGATCATTGGTTACTCACTCAACGATACAATCGTTATCTACGACAGAGTAAGAGAAAACCGCAGACTTATGGGAAGATATGCTACAGATGCAGAAGTATTCAATAAGAGTGCAAACCAGATGCTCAAGCGTACAATCTTTACATCTCTCACAACAGTTCTTGCTATCGGTACAGTGCTTGTAGTAGCTACAATCATGAATATCGAGACTGTTAAGAGCTTTGCTCTTCCAATGATGTTTGGTGTAATTTGCGGTTGCTATAGCTCAAACTGCATCGCAGGTCCTCTATGGGTGGCATGGAGAAACCGTAAAGCTAAAAAATTAGCAGAAGGCTAATTTTTATAATATCTAATAATTATAATCCCCGATATGTGATGTAATTATCATATGTCGGGGTTCTTTTTTGCAATTTACATAACCTCAAAAAGCTTGTGAATATTCACTAAATATTATGTTTGTATTTTGTAAAAAAAATACTTGTAAAAATCTAGACTTTAGTGTATAATTTAATACAGCGTGATGTAATATTTTTAGAATACACCATAATACCAAAAAATGGAGGCAAAAAAATGAAAAAAGTAATTGCCATACTGCTATCAGCTATGATGATAATTTCATCTGCTGCACTTGCAGTTAATGCAGAAGAGATCAAAGATGTTTTTGGCGTAAACGAGCAGTCAAAGGCTGTAGAATCTCTAAACGATGTCGGCTCAGCTGACGAAAGCAGAGGAGATGGAGAGTTTTTTAATTTACAAAAAGCAACATACACATCTACTTATGCACGAATAGGTAGAAAAAATCTCGATGGCTATAATAACAATGTTACAACCTATGGAACAGGTTATGTAAACAAATACAGTCAGAAGCCGGCTGATTACAACCTCACAACTCAGTTCACAATAAAGGCATCAGCCAGTGCTACAACCGGTGAGCTTATTATTCCGCTTGACAATTTATATGTTGTTACAAATTCACTTTCAGGCTCCTCAGCACCTTACTTCAAGGATTTTACATATAAGGTTGGCGATGGTGCTACACAAAATGCTACTATTCAAACCGGCCCTGTGTATGGTATTGAGGATACAAACAAATATCTGAGCCTACCGCTCGTTTCACCGGACACAGCCGAGACAAACCTCAACGTATATTTAAACTGCATGTTCGAGTTTGATCATGTTTCTTTTGTTAAGAGAAATGCAGTATTCTTTGAGAAGTATTACACAGTAGCTAATGGTGCTGTTGATGGCGAATTAGAAGCAGCTCTTATGTCTGATCATAAAGGATACTTCTATAGCTCTCCTTCTATTAGCCTTGATCAGATAACTGATGATCGTATTTTCCGTGGAGTAGAAACTCAGACCGGCTTTAACACTCACTCAGCATATGCGACTGTAGGTGATTTTTCTAAACATATGGAGATTCCTCTTGATGATAGTGTGGAGCATCCCGTTGTATCTACTATAACAATCTCACCGGGTGTTAAACTAGAACTTACAACTGATCAGGATAAGCTTCAGGTTACAGGCGATATAAATACCGGCTATACAATTGTATCATATGTTACAAGGCCGGGAGATATATATGTAGGTCGTAATTTCTCAACTGCTAACGCGACATTTGGTTCATACGAAATTACTGTACCTGCAACCAGCGAAATAACAGAGGTTGTTATTGAAGAAACCATCATAGCACACACAAAAGATGGTGATGAAACAAAAACAATAACTAGGACAGTTGAAGTTATACCTCCTATTCAGAACCTTAACGACAATGCATTTGCAATGGAATACAACCAGATTTTCCTTAACTTAAATGAACCTAATTTTAAGCAAGAGTATCTTAGTTTAATAAAATCTCTAAGTAACCAAGGTATATTGCCAATAGAGGGAGTTAGCTACACTTGGGAAAACGATAGTGATCTACCGGCATCTATGTCAGATGTAGCCTTTTCTTGGGGATCGCTTTACAAGGCAAACGTAGAGGTGACTGCCAGATCCAGTTCCGGTTCCAGAACAATAAAATTGGATAATGTTGCTGATGGCAAAACTTATACAGTAGGTTACGATAGTAATTCCGAAATTAAGCTAAATAACGGCGAGTGGATTGAAAAGATAACATCAATACCTGTGTATACAGATACTGATGGTGTCCACTATGGAATAAAAGGAGAGGATAATGATCGTAATATCCTTTCTCCAATTGCAATCAATTTTATTTCTAAAGATGGTAAAAATCCAAAGACCGGTGCCGATATTCAGCACATGGATGAGTCAGTTTTCAAAAACACATTAAAATACATGGCTGATTATAAATTTAATGGAGTACAACAGGATAGAGATACAGTTGACAAGGCAATATACGACGAAAACGGTGTTGGTACAATAACCGCATCCAACAAGCTTGTTTACACACGTCCTTATATAAGCCATACAGCATATATGCAGGTTATAGACAAAACGAAGCAAAAGGTAGCAGCTCAGAGTGGTACAGAAACAACAGATATTGATGTAACATTGTCAATTCGTAACGCTGCCTTTGGAAATGATAGATTGGTATACGAAGCTATGTTTGAGGAGTATAGTTGGGTAAATCCGGTAGTAACATTTGAACTTCCAATCGGTGTAAAATTCAATACAAGCAGTGATAAGCTCACACAGAACACCCCAACTAAGTATACTATGATAACACCTGGTGATGTCACAACTCAATATCCGAGTGAAGATAGAAACTATAGTAACGCATACTATAAATATACAGAAACAGATGTAGAAGTTGTATTTGAAAGATTACCGGATACAGCAGATGGTAGAGAGGTTTGGAAATCTACTACTTATACTAAGGTTGAGAGATCAGATGGCAGTACTTACTCTTTTGCTGCAAATGTCCCAACTGTTTATAATGCAGTTGTACCGATACCACTCACACTTACATCTGATGCTTTGGGCGGCCTTCAATATGCAAATCTATACACCTCTTCAGCTCCTACTCAGGATAATTTTATATGTAACTCATCAAAGCCGATAATGTCAACTGTAATAAATAACTCAAAACTAACTAGTGCAGTTGTTACAGATGAAAACGATTATGATGCTGATGGATCTACAGCTGACAATATTAGCGAATTTGCAAATGTAGCAATGTTCTCTGTTAATGATTCATATGAAGTAAACGTTAAGACAGAGTATAAGGACTCTAAGGGTAACTTCAGAGATGCATCAAATGGTGCTATCCCTACAAATATTGGTGGAATCAACGAGTATCGTACAATTATCAGAAACGATGGTAACGTAAACATCACTAAGATTGTTGTTAAAGATGTATTCCCAACCTTTGATGGTGAGCAGTCTACATATGTTGATGATAGTATGTATGTTCAAATTCTCGACAAAGAAGGCAGGATTGTTGAGAATATCACTGACTTTACAACCGCGGGCACAACCACTATGACATTAACTCTTCCGAGCGTAGTGCTATTGCCTGGATATTCTCTCAGAACAACAGCCCAGTTCCTTGTATCTAAAGATGCACCAATAGGCGTTACAGCAGATAACAATATTGATATTAGTTCTTACTTTGCCGGTGGCGAAAAGACTACCAAGGTTATCCAGCCATATATCACTCAAGGTTGGGGAGAAGAGCCGGACCTAGGAAATACATACACATTGGTATTTTTAAACGACCAGCTCAATTCTGGTTCACTATATTATCAGATTCTTGAGGGTGTAGCAGGACCAACATATACACTTACAGAAGCTCCAATCACACAGGTTTACGGCGAAAATGCAAGCTTAGTTAAAGACGGCGTTCCATTCTATGAAACTTTATTGTTTGCAGGATGGTTCAAGACTAAGGATGCATCACAATATGGTAATAGAGGAAATCACCATGTAGATCCTACACAAGCATTTGCTAAAGAAATCACTCTTGCAGATTGCAATGTAGTTGATTCTGTTACAATCGATTCCAAAGAATATACTAATGTAATCTATCTATATTCCGGATTCGTAAGAGAAGATAGTGTAACTAAGAATACAGCAGATAATAACGATTATGGTACTACAACACTTCCTGGTTTCTCACTTGAAGGAGTTCAGATCAGAAATCACGAGTGGGTAGATCCTTACAAAGATAATGGTACTCACAATACCATAAAGGATGCTCTCAGATTCGTTACTATCTATAACAACAGTATGCTTGATGAGCTTCAAAGCCTTTACAATTCTAAGGTAGATTATGGCTACGCAGCATGTGCAGCTAAATTTATTTCTCAAAACGAAGAACTTACCCTTACATCAAATACTCATGTAAAGGATGAGGTCTGCACAAAGGCTGTAAACGAAAAGAACCATAAGTATTTTGATGATTATCGCATTTCAACATTCGTTATAACATATGATAATGCAGCAGATCAGCAATACCTCAATCAGTATGTAGAAGCAAGAGCATATGTAAAATATGTTGATGCTAACGGCTTTAACAGAGTGGGCTACAACACATATGACAATACAAAGTATGCAGGTGGATGTCGCACAAGCTACAACGATACACTTACAGCTTATAACAATATGAACGTTGTAAAGCCACAACAAGCTTAATGTAGTAGGGAGGAATTGACATGAAAAAGATATATAACTCACCAAAACTATATAACGAAAAACTTTTTGAACACGATGTTATGGCAGAATCAAGCGATTTTTCTACTGATATTGATAGCGATGGGGTTTTAGATACAAACAATATCTACGATGACGCAAATGCATTATTTTCTTACACAAGGAAATAATTGTGTATAATTAGTTTTTATAATTAGTTAAGGAATTAAAATGTCCCGAAATTTGAGCTTCAGGTCTCAAATTTCGGGCTTTTTTTTACATATTATTCTATATAATTATAAAAGTAAACACCATCACTTCAACAATATATCATATATCTTTAATTTCAAGTGTATATAAACAAGATTATGTTATTATTATTCGAAAAAATCATCCTAGCATTACATCAAGTAGCATCATAATAGCAAACCCTGAAACTATGCCTGTGGTTGCAAAGTATGGCTGATTGCTCTGATTGCTCTGGCACTCAGGAATAAGCTCATGCACAGCCACCAGTATCATAGCGCCTGCTGCAAAAGAGAGAGCATATGGCAGAATTGCTTCCACATAGACTACAAGTAATGCGCCAATCACACCTGCAATAGGTTCTACAAGACCCGATGCCTGACCTAAGAAAAAGCACTTTTTGCGAGAGTATCCCTCTCTTCTTAAAGGCAATGAAACGGCCGCACCTTCAGGAAAATTTTGCAATCCAATACCAATAGCAATGGTGATTGCACCCATAAGACTTTCTGTGGTAAAGCTGGTGTCTTGAAGCACACCAAATGCTACACCTATGGCAAGGCCCTCGGGTATATTGTGAAGAGTTATAGAAAGCAGAAGCATGATTATTCTGTTTAGCCTTTCGTTTGGCTTAACGCAAGTATTGTTTACTTTGCTTCGTGTAAAGGTAACGATTTTGTCACTGATCCACATAAACAATGCTCCTGCTAAGAATCCCAGAGTAACCGTAATGTATGACGGAAGAGATGAAACCTTTTCTGCCTGCTCTATTGCAGGCTGCAACAATGACCAAAAACTGGCGGCAATCATAACTCCCGATGCAAATCCAAGCATTAGGTTTAAAGCCTTGGGTGAAGGCGATTTAAAAAAGACTACAGTGGCTGCCCCCAAAGCTGTCACAAACCATGTGCCCAGAGTAGCTAATAAAGCCAAAATTACTATATTATTCATATTACACCTCCCTGTTTATATAATATTTATGTTATGTAATTATGGTTCTTTAAAAAAGCTTTTTTGCTATTAATTATCTTTAAATTTTAGTGAAATATTTTGTAATAATTTGAAAACAAATCATATTGGTTTTCACACAACTATCACATTAGATACTGGCATTGTTTATAATATATAATAATTAACAACTAAAATTGTGCAAATATTACCATAAAAATTACAAATTAAATAAAAAGGTTGCATTGTTGTAATAATTGTGTTACAATAGCCAAGATGTTTTAGTAAAGGAGATGTAAGCGATGCAGCGTTTAGAGAAATCAAATGTAAATTTGAAATCCGGATTACGCCTTGCAAAGAAAGTAATAACAAATCATAAAAAAGCTTTTATTTCATCAATTTGTGTAGCTGCTATTATTGCTACATGCGTAGCTACATTTATAAAACCAAAATATTATTTTGAATCTGAAACTACAAGATATATGGAAGCAGCACCTGTTGTGGTAGGTGCAGAATCAGCATCAAGAAGTAGTAGCCTTGTTATGGGCTTTGGAGTATATATAGACGATATACTTGTTGGAGTGACAGAAGATTCTTCGAAACTAGATAGTACATTCGAGGAGATACTAGTCTCTGTATCATCACAATATGCAGATTCTGTTTCAAAGTTTACTTCCACACCAAAGATTGTTAAAGGTTATTTTGATAGCTCTTTGGTGTGTGACGAGAAGTCTATTAAAGAGAAAATTATCAGTGATTTTGCTGAATATATAGAAACTAAAGTGTCAGTTACTAAGGAAGAAACAGTGGAATATACAATCAAAACTAAGTATGATTCCACAAAAGAATCCGATTATTTCGTTGTAAAGAATGAGGGAAAAAACGGCAAAAAGACTGTTACAACAGAGACTACATATGTAAACGGCAAAAAAATCGGCGAAGAGGTAGTAAGCTCTGAGATTACAAAAGAGCCTGTAGATAAGCTTATTGTAACAGGTAAAGCTTTTGAAAACGGCTGTGCAACCGGTTCGTTTATGTGGCCATGCCCTTACACAACCAATGTTTTTAGTGGCTATGGCTATCGTGAAGACGGCGCACACTGGGGCATTGATATAAATATTGGCGGTATTTATGGAGCAGATATCATTGCTGCTGATGGTGGCGTGGTTGTAACTGCAAGCTACGATAACTATGGCTATGGTCACCATGTAGAGATAGACCATGGCAACGGATATATCACACGTTATGCTCATTGCAGTGATTTGTATGTGAGTGTAGGTGACAAGGTTTCTAAAGGAAGCCTGATAGCTTCTGTAGGCTCTACAGGCGATTCTGAAGCACCTCATCTCCACTTTGAGATTATCGAGAATGGTAGCAGAGTAGACCCACAGTCTTTTAGATATTCATATAAATAATAAAACGTAAATTCAGGGAGGACTATCTTATTGTCCTCCCCTTTTTTGCGTTTAGAGCTGTAATATTGTATTTTTTCGGCTAAATATATACAATTAGTGAATAATATGTTATAATAATAAGCTAAGGAGAGGAATAGCTATGTTTTTTTATGATATTTCAAGAGATTTGACTACAACACCGCCGTATCCCGGTGATATTGCCACAAGCATTGTAAGAGTGGCAAATATTGGAGCAGAAAGCCATTATAATATTTCTGAGATTCATTGTAATGCACATTCGGCTACGCATATTGATGCTCCGATGCACAGCCTGCGCACCGGCAAGGATGCGGCACAGCTTGATTTGTCTATCTTTTATGGAGAATGTAGCGTTATTTCTATACAAGGTGTGTTAACAGGCGAGCATATGGACAAAATTTTGCCATATTGTAAAAAGAGAGTGTTGCTTCATGGAGATGGCAAGGCTTTTATATCTTCTACAGCAGTCGATTCATTAGTTGATCACGGCGTTTTGCTGGTGGGAACCGATTCTGATTCTATAGGTGCTGATTTTGAGGAAGAAAAGGTGCATTTTCAGCTGTTAAGAAGCGATATAGTTATTCTGGAAAATCTTAACCTAAGCTCGATCAAAGATGGCGTATATCTGTTAAATGCGTTTCCTCTAAAAATAACAGGCTGTGAGGCAGCACCATGCAGAGCTGTTCTCATAGAGGGCGAAAAGGCATTTATTTTTTGATATTCTTGTTCGTTACAAGTTTTATCTATATATAAATAAAAAGGGGATGCGATGTTTTTTATAATATCGCAAAAAATGGATATGAGAAAAAAATGCATAAAGGCAATAGTGTTTTTTATATGCTTATCGGCGATGGTGTTTGCACTTACCTCGTGCAACGAATCAAACATAATGACAGTAGATACCAGCCTGACAGCAAACAATAATTTCTCCGGACAACAGCAGGTTAATATTACTTTTCCGGAGTCTATTACAAAGTCTGCTACTCTAACCGAAAAGCTGGAAAAAATAATTAAGAATTCTTGTCCGTCCGAGCTGTCATTTTCTAAGTTGAACAGTGAAACCACATCATATTCCTTTATACTTGATTTTGACTCAAAGAATGATTATTGTGAAAAAATAAAAAAATTAATAGGCTATGAGCCGATTGTGGCGTTTGGTGTTTACAACAATATACTTACAAATGGTTGGAGCTTATATGAGGATTTCGACACAATCGAAATGTTGAAATGGCTTGAAACTGCAATCAAAGACAGCGAAGAAAAAAGGCTGGAGCTTGTGATGCAGTATAATCAAAAGCCGGTTGTCACAATAGATGGCTCCACAGGCGAAAGCAAAGGCTCAACCAACAATATTTATGCCTCAAAGATGACAGGCTATCCTGTGCATAGTGTAGAGATTCACACCACAAATTATAAAAACAAAACCTATGACAGAAAGATTATACTTTCATTTCCTGAGTCTACTTATGAAAAGCTAGGTGAAGAGCTGGAAGAGTATATATCCGGTTTGGCAGGTGCCACAAGCAGTGAAACATGGACAAAATCAGGCAATTATAGAGTTTTTGAAGCATTTTATGAAAAAGTAGACTATGCTACTATTGGCAATTACACATCAGCTTTGCTTTCGTGTGCAGAGGAAAGCGTGGTATATGGCGACTTAAACAATAGCTCAACAGCGTTGGCTCAACAGCTTGTTTTTGAAGAAAAGCTGAATATACTTGGCTTTATTCCTGAAAAAGACAAGGAAATCGAGCTAAAATATAGCTACACCTTGCCTGCTTTGTCTTCATCGCCGGAGGGACTTTCCATGACAAAAGGCGAGTGGAAAAAGGTAGGAAAAAGTGAGGAAGGAAAGTATGTGCTAACATCACAGCTTCCTGCTTTAAATATAAGAATTCCTGATGGTGTTCAATACTCAATTATGGGTATAAATATAGAGCTAAATCATATTGCAACAGATAGCTTTTCACGTATCGTCAGCTTTGTATATAGTCCTGATGAAGCAGAGGGCTTTAGCTATGCTTGCAACTTTTTTAGAAATGCAGGAGCTGCGGTTGTAACTAGCGAGCCGGACGGAGAAAAGCTGGTTTGTTCACTGGTGTTTGAAGGCTCGTCATCATCTATAAGTGAACAGATGGGAAAAATCTTTGGCGGCGGAAACTTCATTTCATTAGATGCATCATCATCTATCACATCAGTTGCCACAAAGCTAAAACTATCTGATAATATCAATATGGAATATATGCTCAGTGAAAATAACGGCGATGCACCAATCACATATACATTTGTCAGAAAAAATGATGAGCATATTTCGAGAATGAATGTAGATGGAAACGATGTTGACGTGAACAAAAGCTCTCTCAAAACATCTTTTAAATTATCATCAGGCAACGCAAGCGTTGTATGCAGTGGTTCGGTAGCAAATGGTGATGGAATCACGTTCTGCTGTATCGTCTTTTCTATGATTTTGACCATGGGTGCTATCACTGTGCTTATGCTATTGAGAAAAACACGCATGACCAAGGAATCCACACGCAAAGAAGAACAAAACAAAAAAGAAGATAATATGTAAAAAACATTAGCCTATATAAAATCAATAATGATTTTGCATAGGCTAATTTAGTTATTGATTATAAATATTCTTTTACATCATCCACAAGAGATTGTTCTATCGCTATCAGCTCTTTTGCGATGCTCTTTGCCTCTTCGTCTGCCTCTGTATACTGATTGAGGTATTTATTGAGAGATTTTATGCCCATGTTGCAGCCCTCAGTCATAAGGTCTGCGATGGTTTGGTCACTTTCGTTCATAGCAAGCTTCATATTTGTTTTTGTCCAAGACATAACCTTTGCCATTGGATGTGGATCTTTTTCGTCATAGTTTAAGCTGTTGAGATATGTGTGTGTTCTGTTGCCTAGCTTGCTGTGCTTATCTTTTGAGTCATCAAGAATTTTCTTTAATCTGTCGCTAGATACTCTGTCATACACGTCGTCAATAGAGTTTACTCCCATTTTTATGCCGGAGTTACACTCTTTGAGCAAGCCTATGGTATCGCTAGATATAGTTTTCATCTTCTTCATCCCTTCGATAATATTTAATATATTTATATTTTGCATATTCACAATGATTTATGTATATTTGATTATTATTTTTTTTAGGTCTTGATTTGCACCCATGTGTTATGATAGAATTATCGTAGATATAAATGAAATTGGATATAAGGGTTGCTATGGTCTTATGACACAATAATTCTTATTTTATTAAATAACCATAATTGTTATGATTAAAATTCGACTTACATTTTTTTCAGGAGAGATATAAAATGCAAAGAACAGCAAAAAGTATTATTTCTTTTCTTCTAATATTATCAATGGCTTTTATGCCTGCTTTTTCAAAAGAGGCAGATGCAGCATCAAAGCTTATTAGTCTTAAGGTGACATCATCTGTAAACGAGACAACGACAATTCAATTTCCTTATTCCGACAATATGTTTGAGAGGAATAATAAGGAATTTTACCATGACTTGTCTATGGTATCGCTTGGTCTTTCTATGGCAGGATTTACCGCACCTGAATGCATTGGTTCAAAATCGTTTAACGGTAGATTAGCCACTCAAAATATCAGATATGCCTACGACCAACTAGGATTTAAGGATAGTAAGTTTTATAACTATGATATTCCTCTAAATAACTGTGAAGATAAAGTGGCATTTTCTTTTGCATCAAAAAGAATAAAAACCTCTGACGGAAAATATAATACTGTTTTAGCAGTAGTAATCAGAGGTGGAAACTACGGCGGCGAATGGGCAAGCAATTTGCGTATGTATGGCGAGAATGACCAAGTGGGAATGAATGTGCATTATGGTTTTAGAACAGCCGCAAGCGAGGTTTACACATCTTTAAACGATTATATAGATAGTAACTTCTATCTATATAGAGGAGATGTTAAACTTTGGATTACAGGCTTCAGTCGTGCTGCTGCCGTTGCAAATGTACTCACTCATATGATAAATAATTCTCAAAACGGTGACACTATACACAAACTGTGCAAGGTGGATGGAGTTTATTCATATAATTTTGCGTGTCCTGCTTCGGCAAAATTCAGAGACGTAAACACTCAAAACGATGGAAATATCTGGGCTGTGATTTCACCTAGTGATATTATACCTATGGCAGCTTTCAGAAACTGGGGATATACTGTCTATGGCAATGCAATTTATCTCAATGATACTATGGATAAGGTGGCTCAGGATTATTTTGACAAATTGTTAAAAGGCACCGAATATGAAGGTGTTGTTCCGTGCAGTCCAAAACAATCAAAGGTGTATCAAACTGTGACAGATGTTTTATCTGATGTAATCACAGAAGTATCTTATAGTGGTTATGTTCAGCAGATGCTTGTAGACCTTGTTACAGATTCTTATTTGTCTGAAGATGCCAATTTCTCCAGCTCTGCAATAACAGATAATAAAGACTTGATTCATGCGATAAGCGAGTTTATAAAATATTATCAGCCTAATTTTGATTTGGAAAAAAATATAAACGGAATCATTTATGCTCATTTTCCGGAGCACTATTTATCTTTGCTTTATTCTTCGTATAAAGAACGGGATAAGTATTACAATGATTTGAATGAGAATAATAATGATAAACACCCATCTATGCCGGCAGATGTTAATAATGATGGAAAGGTTACATTAGAAGATGTGGTTTTGATACAATTATCTGTTGCAAAGCTAACAGAATTAACACCGTTTCAAAATGCAGTGGCAGATGTAAACAGAGATAACAAGGTGTCTATGGAAGATGCTGTGCTTATACAGCGCTATATTGCTCAATTGATAAATTCTTTTGATTGAGTATTGATATAATAACAGAAAGGAGACAGCTTTCTCAGATAAACTGTGATAAGCTGTGATTTATATATAATGTATCACGTTGGAATAGACTTAGGCGGCACAAACATTGTGGCAGGAGTAATTGATGATAATTATAAAATTATTGCAAAGGCAGAGCTAAAAACATCTTTGCCACGCCCCGAGACAGAAATATGTGATTCTATGGTAGCTGCTGCACTAAAAGCACTCACAAAAGCAGAGGTGACCATGGAGGAAATAGATAGCATCGGTATAGGTATACCCGGTGCAGTTAACAAGGATACAGGCATAATAGAATATAGTGCAAACTTTGATTTTCACAACTGGAAGGTTGTTAAAATGATGGTGGAACGCTTAGGTAAGCCTGTTTATATAGAAAATGATGCTAACTGTGCAGCGTATGGTGAGTATCTCGCAGGAGCTGCAAAAGGAGCAAAAAACGCTATTGTGGTCACTCTTGGCACAGGCGTAGGCGGAGGAATCATAATAAACGGAGAAATCTACAGTGGCTCTAATTTTGCAGGAGCAGAGCTGGGCCATATGGTAATCGTAAAAGACGGTCGCAAATGTGGCTGCGGCAGAAATGGCTGTTTTGAAGCATATGCATCTGCCACAGGTTTGATCGCTCTCACCAAGGATGCGGTTGCCAAAGAAAACCCATTAAATTCATATATAATGAAATCTGTAAATGGTGATATAAGAAAGATAAATGGTGCTACAGCGTTTAATGCGATGAAAGCCGGAGATAAGACAGGCACTTCAGTAGTAAACGAATATATCTCATATCTTGCCTGTGGAATTGTAAACACTATTAATATTTTCCAACCGGATGTATTATGCATTGGCGGTGGCGTTAGCCGTGAAGGAGATAACCTTTTGGTTCCATTGATGAGCATAATAGAAAAGGAACGCTATACAAAGCACAATGACCGTCAGACCAAGGTCTGCATAGCTAGCCTTGGCAATGATGCCGGGTTGCTTGGTGCAGCTTTCCTTAACAAATAAATATATTTTGTATATTTAAGAGGTGAGAATAATTGAACATATTTAATCCTGCTTTTAAGAAGCTTTCTCTAAAAGGCAAGGTACGTGTACTTATTGGTACTCATCGTAGTATATTTTTTATACTTTTTAAGGTACTAGCGCCATTTGTGATGACAATGATACAGTTAGATTATGTATGTGTTATGGTGTCATGGTACTTTGTTGCAAGACATGGTGCAAATATAAACAACGCCTATATGACGCTTATTGCTTATGCAGCCTTTTTGGTAATATTAATTGCGATTCCCGAATTTGCAAGCTTTCTGGAATTTATAATTCATCCGTTATACTTTATATTAGCGATCAAATTAATATCAATGGGTCGTGAGTTATTATCGTTATATATCATCTTGGGTATGTTGTTGTCAATAGTCTTATTAGCTTCAAAGATTATATTTTTCTTTACTTTTATTTTGGAAGATGAGCTTAAAAAAGATAAGGAAGACAGTTCATACGACAAACCATATTATTATTAAGAGTAACGGACTTATAACTTTATATACCCTATTTAATTAAGAATAGTTTTATAGCCCTCATATGAACAGTAAAAAAACTGCCATAGAGGGCTATATTTGTGCCATAAATTTTATATATCCATTTTCATTTGAAATTTGGACAAGAGGTATAAATCCGACTGTTTATAGGCTTATTTACAAGTAAAACAAAAACGAACAATCGTGCTAACTAATCACGATTGTTCGTCTTTTTTGCATAAACATCAAGAGTGAGCATTAAACAGCTCTTGTAACCTTGCCTGAGCGCAAGCAACGAGTGCAAGCATAAACACGCTTAGGAGTACCGTTTACCACAGCTCTAACACGTCTTACATTTGGCTTCCAAGTTCTGTTGGAACGTCTGTGAGAGTGAGAAACTCTGATACCGAAAGTCATACTCTTTCCGCAAATTTCGCATTTAGCCATTTATCGCACCTCCTTAGTGCTGAATAGAATACATATACACAACATTAAGTATGATAACAGAAAAAATCAAAAAATGCAAGTAGTTTTTTAAAAAATTCCAAAAAGTCACATCATTTTTTGTTTTTTCTATTAAATAAAATTAGTGTATGTAGATAAAGCGATTTAAAATGGATAAATAAAAAGCTCTAAATTTTGATTTGTTTTCTGTTAGCAGAATAGGTTTTATTGTTTATGAAGGTGATGTAATCAGCAAGCTTTACATTTACAATACCCAGTGCAGAATTAAGCTTTCTTACAAAGTCCTTATCAAATTCTTCGTGATTTTGGTCTTCGTTTAAGTGGTTCTTTCCTACTACTACATAATATGCGTCATATCTTATGGAGAGGGCTACTATTTTTGATACCAGACTTTCCATATCTGTGTGGTCGTAGTTTACTGTGCCGAAAAAGAGCTTCTTGTGCTTGGTGTTGAGCAACATAACATAGTTATCAGTATTTTCTTCGTGCAAAAATCTGTCGAGAAACATCTCAGGCAATTTCTCAAATCTTATGTATTTGTTTCCGATGATATAGCGATCGTAATAATATGAGCTGAGAACAGATGGAAAAGTCTTTAAATACATAGCTGTATTCTCTGATATCTCCAGCTTGATAAGCTTATCTATCGGTGCATCGAACACACCTTTTAAAGAGCCAAAGGAGTCTATCAGATTGTGGGCTATTTTGTTGGTGTCACGGCGAGGTATAGCATAAAAGAGTAGAAGCTCAAGTACTTCGTGGTCTTTTAAGAACTCTATACCGCCTGACAAGTATTTTTCTCTTAACCTGTTTCTATGTCCACTGTTTGGATTTTCTTTCATAAAAAAATAACCTCATTATAGTATATCGCCAATTTTAGCATATCGACATATTTTACGTCAATGTTAAAATATAAAAAAACGGTGTTTAGTAAATTTTAATTTTTAAAAATATTAAAAGACTTTTATATTACAATCGCAAAATCAAGTTGCCAAAATATAAAAAATGTGGTATATTATATATAATCTAATATTTTGGATAATAGGAATTATAGGTAATGTTATTACCATAGGATATAAAGAAGAGGTACGATATAAATGGATTTTAGGAAGCAAGCAGAACTGTGGTTAGAAAAAGCCACAGACGATAAGGACATCACAGACGAGCTCAAATCTATTATAGATAACGAGGAGCTTTTGAAAGAGCATTTTTATTGCAATCTATCTTTTGGCACAGCAGGACTTCGAGGTGTGATAGGCGCCGGCACTAACAGAATGAATATTTACACAGTGCGCAAAGCTACTCAAGGACTGGCTGACTATATTAATAAGAATTTTGACAAAAAGAGTGTCGCTATAGCACACGATTCCAGAATAAAAGCAAGGCTTTTTTCTGAAGAGGCTGCCAGAGTGCTTGCCGCTAATGGCATCAAGGTGTATATTACAAACGAGCTACAGCCTACACCGGTGCTTTCTTATTTGGTGAGAGAGTTTGGGTGCAGTGCTGGTATTATGATTACCGCCAGCCACAACCCAGCCAAATATAACGGCTACAAATGCTATGGCTCTGATGGATGCCAGCTCACCGATGAGGGCGCTCAAAAGGTTTATAATGAAATAGAAAAGCTTGATATATTTAGTGATATCAAAATTTGCGATTATGACAAGGCACTGGCTGATGGTATTATCGAGATAGTTAGCGATGAGATGTATGACAGATACACCTCAAGAGTGCTTGAAAGACAGGTAAACCCCGGTGTATGCGAAGGCAGTGACCTCAAGGTAGTATATACTCCGCTTAATGGTGCCGGCAACAAGCTTGTCAGACGTGTGCTGAATACAATCGGAATTAAAAATATAGTAGTGGTGAAAGAGCAGGAGATGCCTGATGGCAATTTCCCTACTTGCAGTTATCCTAACCCTGAGTTCAGAGAAGCTTTATCACTAGGCTTAGATTTATGCAAAGCAGAACAAGCTGAGCTGTTGCTTGCTACCGACCCTGATAGCGATAGAGTGGGCGTGGCTGTGAAATATGGCGATGATTATCGAATCCTCACCGGCAACGAAATTGGTGTGCTATTGCTTGAGTATATACTAAGCTCTCGTAAGAGAAACGGCACATTGCCAAAGAAGCCTGTAGCTGTGAAAACGATAGTTTCTACATCACTTACAGACAAAGTGGCTAAGGAATATGGCTGTGAACTGAGAAATGTGCTTACAGGCTTTAAATACATAGGTGAGCAGATAGGCCTCTTAGAAAAAGACGGTGAAGAAGACAGATTTGTCTTTGGTTATGAGGAAAGCTATGGCTACTTAGCAGGCACATATGTGCGTGATAAGGATGCTGTGGTGGCGTCTATGCTGGTGTGCGAGCTTGCTGCTTATTATAAATCTCAGGGCAAGTCTTTAGCAGATGTGATAGATGGTATATATAAAAAGTACGGCTATTGCATTAATACTAACATTAGCAAGGAATTTGAGGGTATATCAGGCTTGCAGACTATGCAAAATTTGATGTCGGGTCTCAGGGAGGAGGCACCATCTCAGATAGCCGGCTATGATGTGATAAAGATTTCTGATTATTTAAAATCAGAAGAGATAAATGTTGCCACAGGGGAAAAGGCTGTAATAAACCTGCCTAAATCAAATGTGCTTGTATTTGACCTTGCAAAGGGCAACAAGGTTATTATTCGTCCATCAGGTACAGAGCCTAAGGTGAAATTCTATATAACAGCAGATGCCTCCTCAAAGGATGAAGCACAGAATATTACCGACAGGCTATTAAACGATATAGAAAATGTAATCTTGAAAAAATATATCTGAGGTATTGATTTTTGAGAAATCACTCTAAGGAATTATGAAAATTAGTAAGATAAAAACAAATCCCACAAGGGTGCTTGTGGTGGGCTTCCTGTGTATAATACTTTTGGGCAGTGTGATGCTCAGCTTGCCTATATCATCACGTGCAGGGAGAGCTACCCCTTTTGTAGATTCATTATTTACAGCCACATCTGCTACTTGTGTGACAGGACTTTCGGTGTATGACACCTTTTCGCACTGGTCGCTTTTTGGTCAGATCGTGATAATATGCCTGATACAAGTAGGCGGATTGGGCTTTATGAGTATGTTTACCATGATATCCATCCTGTTCAAGAGGAATATAGGTCTTGGCGAAAGGCGACTTATAATGGAATCGACAGCTACCTTTGGTGTAGGCGGTGTTGTCAGAATGATGAAGCGAATCGTCAGACGAACCTTCATTATCGAGCTTATAGGCGCTGTGATGCTGGCTTTTAGGTTTTGCGAGGATATGGGTTTCGTGAGGGGTCTTTATAACGCTGTGTTCCACTCAGTGTCGGCATTCTGCAACGCAGGATTTGACCTAATGGGGCGTTACGAAAGCTCATCTTCGCTCAGCGTGTTTAAATACGACGCGTATGTAAATATTATAATTATGGCGCTTATCGTGATAGGCGGATTGGGATTTGTCGTTTGGGATGATATTATTAATAACAAGTGGCATTTCTCAGAATACAAGCTTCACTCTAAAATAGTGCTTACCACCACGGCGATACTCATTGTTGTGCCTGCGATTATGTTTTTCTTGTTTGAATATAATCATGCATTTGCAGGCGAGAGCATAGGCAATAGAATTTTGATGTCTATGTTTAGTGCTGTCACGCCGAGAACAGCAGGTTTTTTCACGTATGACCTTAACACTCTATCGGACAGCGGAAGTCTTCTCACTGTGATACTTATGGTGATAGGCGGTAGCTCAGGTTCTACAGCCGGCGGTATGAAGATAACCACGCTTGCTGTGCTTTTCTTGGGGCTTGTGGCGGCTGTTAAAAGCAATGGCAAAAACACCATTGCTTTTAAAAAGAGAATTGATGAGGACACAATCCACAATGCAAGTGCCATCTTCGTGGTGTATAGCAGTATTGTGTTAGTGTTTACAATGATTGTGTGTGCTATAGAGCCTTTTACGCTCAAAGAGGTGCTTTTTGAGGTGTCTTCCGCTATAGGAACAGTTGGGCTTAGCCTTGGCATCACCGGTGATATGACAAATATATCAAAGCTTATCATCAGCGCATTGATGTATGTAGGTAGGCTGGGAGGTCTCACTATGTTGATAGCACTCACCTCCAGAGGTACACCGCCTCCAATCAGCCGACCCACAGAAAAAGTGCTTATTGGTTAATTTTTAACGAAAGAAAATGAAAGGAAAGACTACTTGTAGTCTTTGTGAAAATAGATATGAAGTCTTTTTTGGTAATAGGAATGGGAAGATTTGGTGCTAAGCTTGCAATGCGTCTTTCGGAGCTTGGCAACGATGTTATGATAATAGACACAGACGAAGAAAGAATACAAGCCTTATCCTCTACAGCTCTTGATGCACAAATAGGGGATTGCACCAACCAAGAGGTGCTTAAAACCATTGGAATACGCAATTTTGATGCTTGTTTTGTTGCAATGGGAGATAATTTTCAGTCTTCTCTGGAGGTTACATCACTTCTTAGCGAAATGGGTGCAAAAAAGGTAATATCCAGAGCCGAGAGCGACATTCAATCTAAGTTTTTGCTGAGAAACGGTGCAGATGAAGTAGTCTATCCCACAAGAGACAGCGCACAAAGACTTGCCATGAGGATGAGTGCCAAAAATATGTTTGATTTTATGGAGATTTCGTCTGAGTTTTCTATCTCAGAAACTCCTGTGCCTGAAAGCTGGGTAGGCAAGAGCATACTTGAGCTTGACGTGCGTAAAAAATATCACATCAATATTCTCGCTATCAAGCAGGAAGATGATATTAACGCGGGTTTTACCCCTAGTTACATTTTTAATGGAAAAGAGCACATAATATCTTCAGGCAGAGTGGAAGACCTTATGAAGTTTTCTGCCAGAACATAGTGAATTTTTATGTAAACAGATTTATTTCCCGATACTAAAACATAATTTTGTTTTATATCGGGTTTTTACTTATATGGCACAATTTGTTTTGAAATATATTAACCAAAAAAGTAAAATTTGAGTCAAAATACTTTACTTTATGTCGAAAAAGGTATAGAATATATTTACAAATATATTACAGGAGTGCGTTGATATGAATAATGTTCGTGGTAAAAATATCAAAATATTCTCAGGTAATTCCAGCAAAGATCTTGCAATGGGTATCGCAAATTGTCTGGGATTGCAGATGGGCAAGTCTGATTGCTCTACATTCAGTGATGGCGAGATATCTGTTTCACTGTATGAGAGCGTGAGAGGATCTGACTGCTTTATTGTGCAATCCACCAGTGAGCCGGTAAACAACCATCTTATGGAGCTTCTTATCATGATAGATGCTATGAAGCGTGCATCAGCCGCCCGAATTACAGCGGTTGTGCCTTACTTCGGCTATGCCAGACAAGATAGAAAGTCCAGATCACGTGATCCTATTTCTGCCAAGCTCTGTGCTGACATTATCACCACAGCAGGTGCCGACAGAGTGCTTTCGATGGATCTGCACGCTCCTCAGATTCAGGGCTTTTTTAATATCCCTGTAGATAATCTTTTGGGTGCGCCTGTTATTGCCAATCATCTTAAAAAGAAAATGGGCAAAAATATAGATGAGTATGTTATCGTATCGCCGGACCTAGGCTCTGTTACAAGAGCCAGAAGCTATGCTAACAAGCTGGGCTGTCCTCTGGCTATTATCGATAAACGCCGTCAGAGAGCCAATGTGAGCGAGGTTATGAACATCATTGGCGATGTTAAGGGAAAAAAATGTATTCTCGTGGACGATATGGTAGACACAGCAGGCACAATATGCAATGCTGCAAAAGCTATTGTAGAGACAGGCGGAGCCACCGAGGTTATCGCTGCCGCTACTCATCCTGTGCTATCAGGCTCTGCTATTGAGAGGATAGAAAACAGCCCAATCAAAGAGTTCATCTTCCTCGATACTATCAAGGTGCCTGAGTCCAAAATGATTGACAAAATAAAGATTCTTCCATGTGCACCTCATTTTGCAGAAGCAATCGAGAGAATTTATGAGGATAAACCAATCTCCTCATTGTTTGATTAATTTATTTAACATTTTATTTGCGCCCGGTAGATGATTTCCGGGCGTTTGTTTTGGTGTTTTAAGGCGTGGAAAACACCCCCGGTTTCACTGGGTCGAAAGAAAGCCTCCCTTGTGAAAAGGGAGGTGGATTTTGCGAAGCAAAAGACGGAGGGATTGTATAGTAAATATATCACAAAATCAACCCCTCAGTCAGCGTTGCTAACAGCTCCCCTTACACAGGAGAGCCTTATATAACTACCCATTTATGGGTTGCAGTGCGTGCAATGCGATAATGTTATTTTGGTGTCCCCTTTTTTAGGGAGAAATCCGATAATGGTCCCTTATAGGGGCTGTGCAAGCCACCTCTTGAACTGGTGGTCTTTACTTCTGACTAATTACGAAGGGAATGTTTGTTATATTAAATCTGTTTTCTAAGAAAGACAAGTTTGAAAGCTCAGGCAGCGTAGAATATATTGTGGTAGGCTTGGGCAATCCTGATAAAAAATATGAGCGAACAAGGCATAATGCAGGCTTTATCGCAGTTGATACAATGAGCGAAAGGCTTGGATGTGAGCTAAAGACATTAAAATTCAAGTCCTATTGCACAACCACTACTATATCCGGCAAAAAGGTGCTTCTGATGAAGCCTCAGACATATATGAACAACAGCGGTGAGGCTGTGGTGCAGGCTATGAATTTCTATAAGGTTAACCCGCAGAATGTTATTGTTATCTTAGACGATATCTCGCTTGATGTGGGCAAAATGCGAATCCGCCGAAAAGGCACAGATGGCGGTCAGCGTGGCATGGCTAATATCATTTATCTATCAGGCAGTGATATGTTCCCTAGGATAAAGCTGGGCATCGGTGCCAAGCCTCATCCCGACTATAATCTGGCGGATTGGGTGCTTTCTAAGTTTAGCGATGATGAATATAAAACGTTGCTTAAAACCTGTGAAAACGCCTTGCCGGCAGTGGAGCATATAATCGCAGGAAATATCGACAAGGCAATGAACCTTTTTAACTGATCAAACAGGAGTGATTTATATAAATAACCTCATTTCGATAAGCCCACGTCTTGCCCTCTGCGGAGAGTTTGTGAGGCATGGTGTTAAGGTGGCAGATATCGGCACAGACCATGCTTATCTGCCTGTTTATCTGGCACAGCAGGGCAAAATAACCTCTGCTATTGCGGCAGACCTAAGAGAAGGACCTCTGCAAAGAGGAGAGGCAAATATACAAAAATATGAGCTATTGTCTATTATAACCACAAGACTTTCTGATGGCTTGCAGAGCATAAAAGCCGATGAAGCAGACGATATCATAATAGCCGGCATGGGCGGTGAGTTGGTGGTCAAAATCATATCAGAGGCACAGTGGCTCAGAAGCGATAGCAAAAGGCTGATACTTCAGCCTATGTCACGCTCAGAGGTTTTGCGTGAATATCTCTATGCCAATGGCTATGAGATAGAAAAAGAAAAGTGTGTGCTATCAGAAGGCAGAGTGTATTCTGTGATGCTGGTCAAATTTTCGGGCAAGTCAAGAGAGCTTAAAGATATAGAAAAGCATTTGGGAAGCATCAAACCCGATGATAATAAAGAGCTTTTTAGAGCTTATGCAGAAAAGGTGGTATATCATCTTACAAATAAGCTAAAAGGTATCGACCATAACAAAGATAATAAAGAATACACCAGAGTGACAACAGTTTTAGAACAGATTAAGGAGATGCTATTATGAGCCATGTGCGTGATTTTTATGATTATATAGACAGCTTTGCACCTTTTGATACTGCTATGGATTTTGATAATGTGGGATTGCTGATCGGCGATAGAGATCAGGCAGTGAAAAATGTGCTTGTAGCACTTGATATTACCAAAGAAGTGATAGACGAGGCAAAACGCCTTGATGCACAGCTTATCATCACGCATCATCCGATAATCTTTAACCCAATGAAAAGAATACCTGCGGATGACCTGAGATATCAACTGATACTTTCGCAAATATCTGTAATCAGCGCCCACACCAATCTCGATTTGGCACAGCCTTTTGGCGTGAACACAGCTCTTGCAGATGAACTGCAACTACAAAATCAGGGTATCATCGAGCCATCTCTGCCTATCGTGACAGGCACACTCCCATATGAGATGAGCGCAGAAGAATTTCAGAAGTATGTATCTCAAAAGCTCTCGAATCCACGTGTACGATCAAATTATAAAAAAATTAAAAAGAATATTTGCACAGTAGCAGTGGGTGGCGGAGCTTGCGGAGAGTTTGTGGGACTTATGGCACAAAGCAGTATAGATGCCTTCGTAACAGGTGAGATAAAACATCACGAGTTTTTGATGGCAATTGATGATGGCTTGCTTGCGGTGGATGCAGGGCATTATTACACGGAGAATGTTGTGATCAAGCCTCTTGCAGATAAGCTGGCTCAGCGTTTTTGCGATGTTAATGTGCATATAAGCACAGTAGAAAATGACTATTAAGAGCTAAAAAGTAACGTGAAAGGTACAGCGACAAGAAATGTGTATGTGAACCATTTCTATCGTTGTTTTGTGAAGAGATATGCCTGAAATTTTAAAATGCCCTGTGTGTGGCATGACGATAAAAAGATGCGAAAACTCATTCAAATGCGAAAACAACCATTCTTTTGACATCTCAAAGGAAGGCTATGTAAATTTGCTCAGCAGAAGCCACAAATCCGGCGAAAACACAGGCGACAACAGAAAGATGGCTGTATCAAGACGTGATTTTCTCAATAAAAATTATTATATGCCATTGGCACAGGCAATATCAGATGTGATGACTAAGTACAACGTGCATGGCAATGCTCTTGATATATGCTGTGGCGAAGGGTATTACACTCAGCAGGTGATGCAAAGTCACCCTGAAATAAGCTACTATGGCTTCGACCTCTCCAAAGAGATGGTGAGGCTTGCTTCCAAGAGAAAATGCGGAGCAAGTTTTTTTGTTGCGAATATAGCCGATATTCCGATATGTGATGATAGCATAGACTTTGCCTTTCATCTGTTTGCTCCTTTTCATAGTGGCGAATTTTATCGCATTATGAGGCAAGGCGGTATGTTAATCACTGTGGTGCCGGGTAGTGAGCATTTATATGGACTAAAAGAGCTGATGTATGACTCACCTTACAAAAATGATGAGAAAGCTCCCGATGTGGGCGATTTTAAGATTATAGAAAAAATCAAGGTTTCATCTACCATAACCTTGCAAAATAATGAAGACATAATGTCGCTTGCGATGATGACACCTTATTTTTATCACACACCGTCTAAAGGTCTTGCAAAGCTCAGCCAGACAGACGAGCTTAGCACAGAAATAGAATTTGTGCTTATCGTATGCCAAAAATGACAAAAAATAATAGGGCTGTTGCACTAGAGGCAATTTGCACAATTTGCGCCTCCCTCTGACGAGGGAGGTGGCAAAACGAAGTTTTGACGGAGGGAGAGAAAAGGTAAAAATCCTGCAAAAATGCAGTTTTTCTCTCCCTCAGTCTCGTTTCACTCGACAGATCCCTCGTCAGAGGGAGCCGATTTAGATAACAACCTCGTTTTTTGTGCATATTAACCTTAATGCGACAACCCTGTTTTTGTTTTATTGTGTTTTTATTGTCCGTTGTCTTTTACAAGGAACTCACTGCTACAATAGCCTTCGTTTCCGTCTTCGGTCTTAACTCTGAACCATCCGTTGCCGAGATCTTCCACAAGCTCTATTCTTTGCTGATCCATCAGGCTACCGATTATGTTGTCGGTCTTTTCGGGTGTGCTTCTGAGAGATAAACCGTCATCAGATTTTACACGATAATATCTTGTGCCATCTTGTGATGATGTGGAAGAAACGTCTGTAGCTTCTTCATCTGTGTCGGAAGACTCTTCGGAGTCGCTATTATCTGTGTCTGATTCGCTATCATCAGATGATGTATCTGTGTCGGAAGCAATATCACTATCGGTCATGCTGTCGGTGTCTGATGTGTCGCTGTCGCTGGATTCGGAATGATCGCCCGTAAGCTCAGGATACATAGAAACTACCATAAATTCTACTGTTGAAAGAATTGTATTGCCTTGCCTTTGCATTGCAGATGGCTCCAGCTCAAAGATGTTGCCTTCGTTGAGTGCATATAGCTTGCTCAATATTTCGTGGTTTTCGAGCTTTTGCTTTACTCCCGGTGCGCAGAAAATGAACTTTGGATTTTGCATTTTGAGTGTAGTGGCATCTAATGTAGAATTAATAGCGCCTGCGCCCACGTTTGTAGTTTTCGTGTATTCTATCAAATTGCTTGCAAATGAATCGCCTGTCACCAGTTTAACATCATCGCCATCTACATCATATATATAGCAGGCTGTGTTTACTATTTGCGAATCAGGTATCTGTCGGTTAAGCTCATCTATAGAAGAAAAAATATTTTCTATCTTTTTTTCGCCGTTTGCTCTGCCGGTGGTGTTGCCTTCAAAAACAGCCGAAATATTGCTGTACATTCTGGTGAGTTCATCACGTGTGGTTGCGTTTGTGAGAGCTAACACCTTGATGCCTGATTGCTCAAGCTTTTTCTTGTCGTCTGCTGTGAGCTTATCATCAGAGATCACCACATCACATTCCAAACCCACTATAGCCTCGATATCCGGCGCACTGCTCGTGCCGATAGATGGTATCAGAGAGATGGAGTTTTGGTCGCAATCCTCACTTCTGGCAGATATCATTGTGCTGTAGCCACAGGCTATTATGATATCAGCGGCACTTTCGCTAAGACACACCACAGTGTCAGGCTTTTCGCCAATCACCACATTTCCGATTGTTACAGGATAATCGTCGTGGTTGTTAAACAAGTTGCAACTGCATAATGAAAACAGTATGCATGATACTAATATTAACGGTAACGCCTTTTTCATTGTTATCATCCTTTATCTTAATATTTCTATAAATGTGCAAATTTCTCAATTTTATTAATTGTAAAACATTTTTCTACTTTAGTCAACATTTTTCTACCCGCTTTCTGTGTCTGTGGTTCTCAAAATGGGCAAAAAAACAGCCACGCTAAATTCTGCTTATCAGAAATTTATCGCGGCTATTTTGATTAAAGTTCTTCAAAAATCTTTGTGCCTTTGGTTTTTATCCATTTGTTAAGCAATAGGCTTGATGTAAGTAGTACAATATCTACTATGCTGAGGAAAACTGTAGGGTTTAAACCTTTCAAAAGGTAGTCCGCCACTACAATAACAGCGGCTATTGCCCATCCTGAGAAAAGTGTAAGCGTCACGCTCGTGCTTTGCTTTATAGGTACAGCCTCATTGGTCCATTCTAAATTTGGTTTTTTTAGATTAAGAGTTAAGCCCAATGCGCTTGTGAAGAGTATAAAGCAAAACGCTGTGACTATCATGCATAAAGTTGTTATCACATCTATCTTAAAAGAAACACCGATCAATGCTGTGCAGATCACAGTAGGCACTGTGTTGATGAGAATATGCATTTTTTGTTTTGCATGAAGTATTTGCAGGGTGTCCACAGGGAGCGATTGTGCTATCCAGATGTGCTTGCCTTCCAGCGAAATAGATGGAGCAGATATGACATTTGTGGATATAAACATCAGTATAGCTGACAGCGCAATCACAGGCACCATATTTTCAAAACCTTTTAGCTCGGCAGAAACTGCACCCAAAATCATATTAATATCATTAGCCTTAATAAGTGCGGCAACTGCTGCTACAATCATTATTAGAATACCAAGTCCGTTGTTTAGCATATATGTGGGACTTGATACAAAGCGTCGTAGCTCTTTTTTTAGCAGTGTGGTTTTTTGATTTGATGCTTTTGTAGATTTCTCTTTATAAACAGCCTTTTTAGAGCTTGTGTTAGATGTTATAATTTTGATGAAGCTGCGAGAGAGTATGAGTGTGCATATAGCAAATAGTGCCATAGTGATGGCTGTAAAAATAAGCAGAGAAATTGCGTTGCCACTAGCGCCAAGCCCAAGATGATATATAGGGAAAACCCATCTCTTTATAGCACCGCCAATCTCATTACTATACATCGCTAACGATTGTAAGAGCGAATTGATCTTGAAATACACAAAATAATATATGCCAAGAAAAGCAACCGATAAAATAACAGTTATAAAGCTCTTATTCTTTAGCTTGCCGGATATCAATGCCACCACATATCCTAAGGCACAAGTAAGCACTGTTACAAATGCAGATAATATGAATGTTAGCATTATAGAAAATCCGATTGATTCAGCCTTCCATCCTGTCTTTACGCCGTATTGCAAAAAGGTCGGCACCCACACCAGCGAGGTGTATAGCAAACTCATAGCATACACACTGCTCATTCTCACAAGCAGTATTTGCGAGGGCTTGATAGGCATAGATAAAAGCAGGTCGTTGTCTTTGGCATGATATAAGCCTGCAAATGTGTTGAAAACACTTCCAAACACGCCCAAGGCAATCGCCATCATTCCCATAAGAGAAAAATAAAGCCAGTCCAAATTAAGAGGTATTAGTGCATCTGTGAGCATATCTGCAGTGCCAAAGAAAGCCATACCCACAGAGAAAAACACAAATGCAAATAAGAGAACAAAAGCCACCATACCGCCTTTAGAGCGTATTTTACCGGTTTTTTTGTCCTGAAAATAAAGAGCGTTTATCTCCAGAAACTGTTTTTTAAACAGAGCACGCATCATAAAGCATCAGTCCTCCAGTTCAAGAAATACAGATTCCAGCGAATCGTCACCCTTAACGTCTTCCATAGTACCTGATTTTATCAGTTGGCCATCTTTTATTATCGCAACCTTGTCGCAGAGCTTTTCGGCTACCTCCAGCACGTGTGTGGAGAAAAAGATGGCTCCGCCCCTGTTGCAGATGTCGCGCATAATTTCTTTCAGTGTATGAGAAGCTTTAGGATCAAGTCCGACAAATGGCTCATCCATGATAATCAGCTTGGGGTCATGTATCAGGGCAGATATCACAGCCAGTTTTTGCTTCATACCATGTGAATATGCTGATATAGGCTGAGCTAAATCAGATGTCAGCCCAAAGATGTCGGCATATTGACGTATTTTTTTCTGTCTATCCTCGGCAGAAACACCAAAGATATCTGCTATGAAATTGAGATAACCTATGCCTGTCATAAAATTATATAAATCAGGGTTATCGGGTATATATGCTATCTTTTTTTTGCAAGATATTGGGTCTTGTTTGATAGAAGTATTGTCTATATATATTTCGCCTGCATCAAATTTGAGTATTCCGGTTACGCTTTTGAGAGTGGTGGTCTTGCCGGCTCCGTTGTGGCCGATAAATCCGTATATCTCGCCCGGGCGAATATGCAGAGAGAGATTATCTACTGCTTTTTTATCACCATATGTTTTCGTCAGATTTTCAATTCTAAGCATAATAGCTTGCCTCCTTGATTAGACATTTGAGTTGATTAAATCATCCAACTACCTAAAATTATAAAACCGCATATTTAAAAAGTCAATAGCCGGCCTAGGTGATGGGATTTCGCACCAAGCTGATTGAAACGAAGTAGTCTATTCGCTTGACAACAAGCTCGAATAACGCGGATTTGCATGGCGTGAATTGCAAATTCGCGTTAATTAGTGTAAGCTACAAATGACATAGCAAAGCCTGATTAAAGAAAGCCCAAAAGTCTGCACCGAGCATCGAAAAAAGCAATTCTTTGCAGGTGATTGACTGCAAAGAATTGCTTGCCAGCCGACCTCGTTGGCAGGGATTTCGCACCAAAATTCAGCAAATATTATAATTAAATGCCCGATTCGCTTTCTTTTTGCTTACTTTTTCTTTCTCGCGAAAGAAAAAGTAAGAGAAAAAGTGCTTGATATAGTGGGAAAAATATGGTATAATCACATTCCTAGTATTCTATTTAGAAGATACAATTGGAAGTGATTATTTTGAATATACCGTTTTCGCCGCCGGATATAGGTGAAGATGAAATACAGGCCGTGAGTGAATGTCTGCGATCAGGCTGGATAACCACAGGCCCTGTCACAAAAAAATTTGAAGATAATATAGCAGAATACTGCGGAACCAAAAGAGCCGCCTGCCTTAGCTCTGCCACAGCGTGTCTTGAGCTTTGCCTCAGAATGTTGGGTGTGGGTCCCGGAGACGAGGTTATCACCAGTGCATACACATATACAGCAAGTGCCAGTGTGATACACCACGTGGGAGCTAAGATCGTGCTTGTCGATACAGCTAAAAATTCGTTCTATATGGACTATGACAAGCTGGAGCAGGCTATAACCGAACACACAAAGGTTATTATTCCTGTGGATTTTGCAGGTGTGATGTGTGATTATGAAAAGATATTCGACATTGTCAACCGTAAGAAGAATCTCTTTAAACCAAAAAGCAAAATCCAAAAAGCGTTTGGAAGAGTGGTTGTTATATCTGATTCGGCACACGCCTTTGGTTCACGCAAGGACGATAAAATTAGCGGAAGCCTGGCAGATTTTACCTGCTTCTCTTTCCACGCTGTTAAGAACCTCACCACTGCCGAGGGTGGAGCTGTAACATGGCGAGAGATGGAGCGATATAGCAGTGACCTTATCTACACCACTTTTATGAACCTCTCGCTACATGGCCAAACTAAAGATGCCCTTGCAAAGACAAAAGCCGGATCATGGGAATATGATATTGTAAGCCCTGAGTATAAATATAATATGACAGACATCACAGCTTCTATAGGCGTGGTTCAGCTCAGTAAATATGATGCAAAATTGCAAAGAAGAAGAGAGCTTGTTAAAAAATACGACGAAGCCTTTAAAGAGCTCAACATAGAAACCTTGCCACATCTGTCTGATGGCAATCTTTCCAACTGCCACTTATACATAGTAAGACTCAAAGGCAAATCAATAAAATTCAGAAACAACCTTATAGAAAAGCTCTCTGAGTATGGCGTAGCTGCAAATGTGCATTTTAAGCCATTGCCTATGCTCACTGCATATAAGAATTTGGGCTTTGACATCAAAAATTATCCTAATGCCTACGATATGTATAAAAACGAGATAACCCTGCCACTCAACACTTGTATCACAGATGAGCAGGCAGACTATGTGATAGATACATTTATCAAATTAATGAAAGAAGAGTGATTTTATGTCTTTGGTAGTTACCGTCTTTGTAAATGAAGGTATCGTTATGGCGAGTGATAGCAGATGCACCTATAATATCATGGAAAAAAACACCCAGCAAAACACAGTTGTGCATAAGCTTGGTGTGCATACTAACAATTCTACTATCAAAACCTTTTTGTGCCCAAATAACAACGGACTATCTGTGTGTGGAGAGGCATCTATAAAGGGTAAGCCAATCACAGGCTTTATTGAGAGCTTTATCAGAGAAAGAATCAGCGCAGATACCGATATAGACGAAGTACCACAGAAGATCATCAACTACTTCGGCAGATTAGATCCTAAGCCAAACGCTATGTTTACAATAGCAGGTTATCACAAGAGTGGCGAAGGCAACAATCTGGTGCAGAGAGTGTATAAAGTGAGATTGCATGACGGCAAGATAGATAAGCTCAACACCGAAACTCAAGGCGCCACATGGGAAGGCGAAAGCCTAACTCTCACACGCCTTTTGCAACCGGTAGCACTCAAAGGCCGTGACGGCAACTATCAAGATCTTCCACACTCTGAAATAGCATGGAACTTCTTTACATTGCAAGATGCAGTCGATTTTTGCAATTATGCTATCAAAACCACTATCGACACAATGCATTTTCAAAGCGTGGTAGAAACAGTAGGATCACCTATAAACACACTTGTTATCAAGCCGGAAGAAACCCGCTGGATAGCAAAGCAAGAGCTTCACTGCTAATAAGTTTATAATATGCAAAACCAAAGCCGATACAGAACTTTATGCTTCTGTATCGGCTGTTTGATATTTTAGGATATTATTTTGTTATTGTTACGATAAAGCCATCTACGTTGTTGCCGCTGATTTGATAATCTCCGTTTTTTGGAACATACACATTGTAGCCTTTGCAATAGTAGATTTCATAAGTTTTGTTTTTGAAGGTATATTTCAGGTGTTTACCATCAATAGGATAAGTCTTGAGGAAATCAATATATTCCTCAAAGCAGAAGTTCATTTCCTGCATGATTTTAGAGTGCGGTATGCCCACATATCTAAAATGCCATGGCTCATAATAAATGCCTGTAATATTCTTTTTAGATTCTTGATATCTCACCACAAAGCCATAGTCCGGTGCAGAGTCGTTAAGCAGTCTAAATTCGCCATCGCCGGTGTATTCTAAGGTGACATTGTTATATCCATCTATTACGTTGATATCCACAGCATAGCCGGAGTGATGCTCGCTGTAGCCCGGCTTTACCACCCAATGCACAGCCTCTTCAGAATCAGTTTCCAGTAGCTCGTTTTCATATAATGTTTTTTGCAGATCGTATGAGCGGTATCCACTAGTCACGTTTATGGTGGAGTTACCGGTTTTATCATAAAAGTGGTTCAGTAGCTTGTTAAGTGCAATGGCGACATCTTCTTTCATGATGATACTGGAGTCTGATATAGAGTAGTTGTCGCTTTTATAGTCCATCATTCCCACAAGCTCATCTGTAACATCACGAGTGAATTTGTATTGATTGCCAATAAGCACAAGGTCACCTACAGAAAGATCATCAAAATCTTTGACGATAAGATCATAATTTTCAATATCTGCAGGCTCGTTATCTGTAATCTCTATTCCGCTGCCTACTTCAAAGTGACTGTTAACAGAACTTGGCTCTGAGTCGAGATTTGATATATTGTATACTGTGAACACGACCAATAACACAATACCCGCAGGCAACAGCCAATTGAAACGCTCTTTTTTTTCTTTTGGGCGGTTTTGAGGATTTGTATTTTTACAAGATCTGTTTTTGTTATTTGCAGTTTGTTGCATATCTTTTGTTTTTTTATAGGATTGATAGCAAAAGAGTGAAAATCCTATATACCTCCGTCAATAACTATATGATTTATTATAGCACCCTTTTAGGTAGTTGACAACAAGGATTTTGGAGAATTTTTGTGCTGAAAAATCACCAAAAAGCAAAATTTAGGTAGGAAAAAGTCATAATTATAGCCCAGACTGTAATCACATACAATCTGGGCACATTTTTGTTTATGTTTTGATATTAATAACAAGGTGCGAGCCTTAATTATGAATTAAGCTCAATAAAGTTTACAAGCTCGCCTACAGTCTTGATGCTTTCTACATCAGCATCATTCACACTCAGATCAAATTCACTCTCTAGAGTCATTATAAGATCTACCAAATCAAGTGAATCTGCACCCAAATCCTCTTCGATAAGTGTATCAGATGTGATAGAATCCCCGTCTACATCAAACTGATCTCCCAAAATTGTCTTAATCTTTTCAAATACCATAAACTAAAATCCCTCCGGAAAAAATTAATAAAATATATTGTTTTTACAGCCTGTGGACAAGCATTGTTTATTGTGCTAAAATAGTTAGTGTAATAGAACAACCCCCAAAACTAACGCCCTTCAAACTATTACAAAAACATATTAATAGCAAATCATTGCTTTGTCAATATGTATTTTAAATAAAATTTTCCACGATGTTTATCAGACATTATTTTACAAGATTTAATGCGGATTTTTGGTTTACTAAATTTTTGAAGTTAATAGTTGAGGGTTTTTGTACACTGTGACATATCGAGAACATAGTAATATTTATTACCCATATGTGTGGGTTTAATCGTGCATAAAATTATTTTTTGAGATAAATTTTTATCTCAGAGGCGAAAGGAGAACTGCTGTGAATAAAAGTGTGAATAATATAGCTTTGTGTGGATTTATGGGTTGTGGCAAATCCACTGTGGGCAAACTCCTTGCCAAATATATGAACATGGATTTTGTAGATGTTGATACATATATAGAAAAGCAGATGAAAATGAAAACATCAGCTATCTTTGAGCAGTATGGTCAAGATTTTTTTAGACGTCTTGAGATGCAGAGCATCAAAGAAATTTGTGCAAAAGAAGGCACAGTGATATCACTCGGCGGCGGCACTATTCTTAATGATGACAATTATAATGTGCTGGCAGAGAGTTGCAAAATAGTCTATATTAAAGCCACACGAGAGGTATTATACAAAAGGCTTAAAAATGATAAAAAACGCCCTCTGCTTCAACAAGGTGACAAACGAAAAATAATAGATGAGCTATATGCCTCACGAGAGCCTATATATTCCTCACGTGCCGATATGTCTGTTGCAAGTATGAGAAGCATTGAAGACACAGCAACCCTCATTATGCATATGTTGCAGGATAAAAGGAAAGATGGTGACTCATATGAGCGTTCTGAGAAAGCTACAAAATCTCATATTTAATCATAATATTATCATACCTGCTATTGTATGCGCTATATTTGGCATAGCGTCAGGCTTTATATTTAATTACGCCAGCGTTACCACCAATATAATAGCTTTTATTTTTAATATATTTGTGTTTTCACTTAGCATAGCCGTTTCTATCTTTTTTTACCTAAATGGTAAATTAGATGAGAAGCGGATAATTGCTTTTTTGGTGGTGTGTGGTTTTTCGCTGAGATTGCTCTATATTGTCGCTACAGGTGTAGAGCAACGCCAACATGATGTACATTCATTTGGTGGGTATGACGGCCATGCGGCATACATAGAGTATCTGTTTTTTAACAAAGCTTTGCCCGATGTTGACCCTACGCTGGTGTGGCAGTTTTATCATCCTCCGCTTCACCATATTATATGTGCTTTGTGGCTTTTTGTGCAGACAAAACTAGGCATAGAATATCAAAATGCTCTGGAAGGCTTGCAATATCTAACGCTTTTTTATTCCACCATTAGCATGATAGTCGGTGTAAAGATATTCAAACTGCTTTCTCTCAAAGGAAAAGGTTTGATAGTTGCTACGGCGATGCTGTGCTTTGCTCCTTCGTTTGTTATTATGTCGGGTAGTGTAAATAATGACTGCCTCTCGGTAATGTTCATTATTTTGAGTGTATATTTTGCTATGAAATGGTATCAGAAGCCACTTTATAAAACCATAATCAAGCTTGCGCTATGCATAGGGCTTGGCATGATCACCAAGCTTTCGGTAGGACTCGTGAGCATAGGCGTGGCTATTGTCTTTTTGGTAAAGTTCATCAAAGCAGAGAAAAAACTAACCGTCTTCAGCCAGTTGATCGCTTTTGGCGTGATATGCGTGCCTATAGGACTTTCGTGGAGCGTGAGAAACGCTGTTTTGTATGGCACGCCTCTTAATTATGTGCCTATGCTCGATAAGGATAGCTTTCAATATATCGGTTATCATTCTGCGATGCAAAGGTTGATTGATTTTAGACCATTTCAATTAAAATCGCCATTTATTGCATGGGGAAATAGCTATTTTGAGTATAACCCTACCGTTGGTTTATTAAAAACATCATGCTTCGGCGAATATGTATTTGAGGAAGAAATTATTTCCAGAATTTTGTTTTGGACTTTTTTGGTTTGTGTTGCGTTGGCAGTATGTCAGCTTATTAGGATTGCGGTTAGTTTTAAGGATAACAAATGCAAGATGAACACACTGCTTATATTGATAGTATCTGCTTGTTATCTTGTATCATATTATGTTTTTTGCATACAATATCCTCATACCTGCACTATGAATATCAGATATGCCATGATTTGCATAATACTTATAGCATATCTTATGGGTGCATCATTAAACGATGTATCTGAGAATAGTAAATTTTCGAGGATAAAAAGCATTGCTATTCCTGCGATTGTAGCTGTTTGTTCAGTTTCGGCAATTGTTTTTTATTCGGGCATAATGCTGTAAATGTAAAGTCGTCAATGATAGGTGACACTTTTCTCAAAAAAATATGATGTTCCAATTTTGTTTTTTTGAGCCAGAGACAAAAAGCTGAATTTTTGCTGTATTTAGCCACCACCATTGGTGGCGTGACCTTGATTGATCTGGC
>JAQXOB010000043.1 GCA_029098305.1 Clostridia bacterium | reverse complement strand
AGATCAATCAAGGTCACGCCACCAATGGTGGTGGCTAAATACAGCAAAAATTCAGCTTTTTGTCTCTGGCTCAAAAAACAAAATTGGAACATCATATTTTTTTGAGAAAAGTGTCACCTATCATTGACGACTTTACAAAATAAATTAAAATGAATCTATATTTAATTGATTTTCTCCGTAATTTGGTATATAATTGGAGTGTTAAAAATCTGCAATAAAATTGCATTAAATGAAAGGAAGTTTATAATGAAACTATCAAAAAAGGTCTTGTCACTGATTTTGTCTGTTGTAATTTTAGCATCACTTTGCACAACAGCGTTTGCATCAAAGATAAACACTCAAACAACTGATTTTGGTCTTAAGTTTGATCAAAATGGGAAATTTAGAATTTTACAGGTCGCTGACATACAAGACAAGGCAGATGTGGCGGAAGAAACACTTAAATTCATATCAAGTACAATAGGAAAGTATGATCCCGATTTGCTTGTCCTCACAGGTGATAATACAATATCTACTTTCTTTAAAAATAAATTCGAAGATACTGTAAAGCAAATAGTTTCCAGCTTTAACGGTAAGCCTTATGCAGTTACATTTGGTAACCATGATACTGAATATTTAAAATATCTTGAATTTATTGATCATGGCTACACACGTCAAGGTCAATACGATTATTTTGTATCTAAAGGAGGTATAGACTTTGATAATAATTTCTCATATACGGACTTGGGTGGTGTAGGAACTGGTTGTATTCCTATTTTAACAAGTGATGGCAAAAACGTAGCTTGGAACGTTACTTTGTTTGATACCGGTACATATGATGACGATGGCGGTTACGGAAAAGCCGGATACAAAGATTTAGAAAAATATAACAACGAAGCTGCCTATAATGAGGTTGTTAATTGGTTTAGATCTACTAATAATTCATTGAAAAAATATACTGTTGATGGTGACTATGCTCCAACACTTTGTTTCCAACATATTCCTCTCAGAGAGTTTTACTACACAGGAATACTTACTCCTTGCGAGGAGTCTGATGAAGGCGCATATCCGGCAGCAAACAACTCAGGCTTTTCAGGACATTATAAACCTAATTATGATAATCAAACAGTGAATGGCGATTATCTTGAGAGCTGTAGCTGTTCTCATTCCAGCACACTAGATATGTATAAAGCCCTTGCAGAAAAAGGTAATGTTAAGGGTATATTCTATGGTCATGACCATAAGAATTCACTTATGGGCGAAGGTGTTTATGTTGATACTGATGGCACAGAGTATACACTTGTTCAGGGGTACACAAAGGCTTGCACATCTTATGCATATAATGATGGTGATTTAAGTCTAAGACTTTTTGAGCTAGATATAGATGGAAGCTACACTACAGAAACTATAAAAAATTCAACTATAGGACAAGATATATTAAATAATAAGTACACATATATTGACAAGTCTGCATCGGCTGAAAGTTACGTAAGCGAAATTTCTTTTGAATATAGCAGTAGAAAATCAACCGCAAAAGAAAGATTGGAGAAGAATGGATATACGGTAATCGATAAAGATCTTAACGCAGGTGCTCATGGCGATTATGTATATATGGGGTATAAAAAATCCTCAAACAGGGCTGATGCTCTAACAGATATTAAACTGTCATGTGATGTAGGTGATCCTTATTCATCTTATGTTTCTATGGTCAATAATAAAAAGTTTACATATTCTCCACTGTCTACAATAGACTTGAATGAGGGTGCCGGCGGAGATTATATCTACGCATATTACACCAAGGAGCTGTGTTCAGGCGGAATTACAGATGTAAGAATTGATACAAATAAATACCTTGCCGGTTACAAAACAGCTACTTGGTTTAGTGATTTGACAAATCCTGCTGATTTAAATAAGGGTGCCGAGGGTGAATATATTTATATCCACTATAAAACAAATGATACTGACGTTCAATATGATATAAAACAGTTGCAAAACGAGCTTGATAAAGCTAATAGCTTTTTGCTAAGAAATAAAAATCATTATAGCAATAACAGTATTAATAACTTCGAATCAAAAATTAATGCTGCACAAGATATACTTGATTCTTATAAGTCAAATCCAATTAATACAAAATATGATCTGTCTGATATTATTGTCGCTGGCAGAGAGCTAAGAGATGCATATAACCAGCTTGCAATTGTAGTTCATCTTGATGCCAATGGTGGCATATTGGATGATTCGGATATTGAAGTAGTTATTGGTTTGAATGATTTTGCTACAGTTGATTTATCTGATATAATTTCTACTACAGATGATGATAATCTTCATTTCGTAGGTTGGAGTACATCAGAGAATGCCGAAATGGGAAACTTTAAGTTTGCAATAGACGGTAGTGTAACACTTTATGCTGTATGGTCTAATACACCATTAGAAGAGGACAGAGAGAGTGATTCAGATTCTGATAACCATAAAGACACAGATACATCTATTATCATAGTCTATACAAGCGATACAGATGACAATACCGATACTAATTCTGAAAAGGATTCTGATACAGAATCTGATGGATTTGATAGCGATACTAGCACTAATACAGATACATCTAATCCAGACGATTCTGATACTGACACAGTTTCTTTAATCCATGGTGATGTAAATTGTGATGGTAAAATTACTATGGAAGATGTAACCTCACTACAAAAGATAATCGCAAAATTGAACAAACATACTGATTTTGGCTTGAATTCTGAAAAGAATTCAGACTGCAATGGTGACAAAAAAGTAAATATGACTGATGTAACTCAAATTCAAAAATATTTAGCTCACCTCATAAAAAAATTAGGTTAACTAAAAACGTCGCAAACCTTTTATTCGGGTTTGCGACATTTTTTTATTCTTCCATTTGTTTTCCAAGAAATGCAGCAGCACTCTGAACTAGCTTTGTCTCTGTATCTGTAGGTACAGAAAGCTTTCCGTCAGATAGCATGATAACTGCACCTGTAACATCACCTGCCGCAATAATAGGATACATTATGAACAGATATGAATCAACACCCTCTGCCGGTTGGATGTATGATTCTTCGCCTGCTTTTACACAATAGCTTTTTCTTAAATTCATAAATTCTTCAACAGCCGGTGTAATTCTTCTTTCTAAATATTCTCTCTTTGGAACACCAGAAACAGCAACGATATGATCTTTGTCACAAATCAATATTGGCAATCCGGATACTTTGTTAAGTACCTCTGCATATTGACTTGCAAATGTTCCAATTTCGCCCACAGGTGAGTATTTTTTAAATATAACTTCTCCATTTATATCCGTATATATCTCAAGTGGGTCGCCTTCTCTTATTCTTAAGGTTCTTCGAATTTCTTTAGGTATTACAACTCTGCCTAAATCATCAATTCTTCTAACTATACCAGTAGCTTTCATATATATTGGCACTATAAAAATATAGTG
>JAQXOB010000042.1 GCA_029098305.1 Clostridia bacterium | reverse complement strand
ATTTGAGTTGCGTCTTTTTCCGATTTTATACCTTTTTTCTTTCATTTTAGCTTATTTCTCATACTAATTTCCGTCAATTTCCCAAGGTAACTTCTACTCCTTTCCTACTGTGGAACTTACTTTGGGAATTAACTAAATTTTTTTAGCGAACAAATACAATACTCAATTTCAGAAATCTTGTTGAAAGGTCCAAAAGAAAATCTTACAGTACCTGTATTTAAGGTTCCAAGAGATTGATGGGCGATAGGAGCACAGTGAAGTCCTACTCTTGTCATTATGTTATATTCATTATCAAGTAAATAGGCGATTTCAGAGTTGTCGCGTCCTAAAAAATTAAGTGATACTACGGAGGTGCGATTATCTACATTGTTATGACCGATAATTTGTACATCGCTCAGACTATTAATCTCGTTTATAAAATATTTTGTAAGCTCATTCTCAAATTTTTTAATATTATCAAGCCCAAAATCCTTAATATAGTTTATAGAATAGTTTAGCCCTGCGATGCCCGGCAAATTAAGAGTTCCACTCTCAAACCTGTCAGGCAAAAAGCTTGGCAAATCATAGTTTGCAGATAGACTGCCAGTACCACCGGTGATAATAGGATTTATCATTCTATCAAGTTTAGGCGAAATGATAAATCCTCCGATTCCTTGTATGCCCAAAAGTCCTTTGTGTCCTGAAAAAGCTAAAAAATCAATATTGTTTTTGCTCATAGACAACATTTCACTGCCGGCAGTTTGCGCAGTATCAACAGCAAGTATAATATTGTGCTTTTTGCAGATTTGTCCTATCTCATTTATTGGAAGTATAGTTCCACAGACATTAGACGCATGAGTGACCATAATTGCCTTTGTATTTTGGTCTATCAAATTTTCAAATGTCTCAGGTGATATATCTCCATGTGTATCGCATTGAGCAATACGATATTCTATTCCTTCTTTTTTTAAATCCTCAACCGTGCGTAACACTGCATGATGTTCCAGTGATGAGATAATCACATTGTCACCTTTCTTGAGATATCCACGCAGAAAAAAATTAATAGAGTATGTTACACCAGGAGTGAAAACCACGCGTCTTGAATAATCTATCGATTTGTCGCAATCAAAAAAGTCGGCAATCAAATTTCTTGTTTCAAAAACGAACACTTCACTAGAGATAGCCTTGCTGTAAACTCCTCTGTTTATATTCACTGAAGAATTATTGATATAATCACATATATATTCACCCAGTCCGGGTGCTTTTGGAAATGATGTAGCAGCGTTGTCAAAATATATTTTATTCAGAGTGTTCACTTCCTATCTTTATATATTGCTTTTTGTCTTCTCCACATATTTCATATGTGCTAAAGTTGATAATATTATTGTTCCTTAATGAATCCTCTGCAAAACACAGATGTGACGAATCTATCATAAGAGCGATTCCACAGCCTGATGATATCTCACGAGGCGTGGGTAACACGATTGGCTTTATTGATTGTAACGCTGTTTTTGCGGCAATTGCATCATGCGTAGATTCAAAAACAATAACCAGACGGCTCATAGGGTTATTACCTTAGAGCTGTCTTTCATTTTTTGCAAAATCTCATACATATTGCTCACTTTGCCTATCTTAAGATTTTCCTGCAATGAATAGTAATTTAGACAAGTGCCACAAACAAGAATTTGACATCCTTTGGCTGCAAGCTGTGATAAGCTCTGGATTACTTGTTCGTTATCTCCGGCAGGGAGTTTTACGCCGGAATTCATAAAAATAATTGTTTCCGGTATATCTTTTTCTTGAGATAATGTGTAGATTGCCATAGCCATAAGGTTACTGCCCAATGTCTTGTCGCCATCGCCTACATAGTCCTTGCCAATAAAGACACTGTAATTATCGCATTTTGTACTAAACTCTGCACAATCACATTTAGTTACCTTTTCTACGTGGCTGTTTTTTAGGAAATTGACATGAAACAAGTTATCTAATTCTGTTATAGATGTGCTATAACCTTTATCTACTGCTAGTCTGGTCAGGTTTTCCACAGCCACCTTGTTATCCACTATAACAGTAATCTGTGAAGCTCCGTTATCTATTTCTTTTTTTGCCATTATTACCGGCATAGGGCATACCTTGCCTGTTGCATCTATAATCATAAGTAGCGATTCCTTTCTGTATTATAATAAGGTGATTCTTTTGCCACCTGAATATTTCTCTACGCTTCCTACGACCATCGCACACGGTACAGCACCCTCAAGCTCACTCAGAAGAGCTTCATAGTCTGACTTGCTCACACTAATCAACAGACCACCCGAGGTTTGAGGATCGTATAGCATATCCTGCAAATATGTTTCCACATTGCCTCCATCAACAAATTTTTCTGCAAATTCCCTGTTGCGATACATACCCTCTGGCAGTATACCCATTTTTGCAAAGTCGGAGGCTCCGTCTACAAAGCGAAGATTTTTTGTGTCTACATTGATATGAACATCAGAGCCTTCAGCCATTTCGCTTAAATGACCAAGCAAACCAAACCCTGTCACATCTGTGCAGGAGTGTACATCATATTTAACCATAATATCTCTTGCATATTTGTTCAGCGTGGACATAATTTTGTACACATAATCCAATGTTTCTTTATCCACCAGATCTGCCTTTGCGGCAGTAGTGACAATGCCAAGTCCAAGAGGTTTTGTGAGAATGAGCATATCTCCCGGCTTTGCATTAGAATTAGTCATAATTTTATTTGGGTCAACAAAGCCTGTTACAGAAAGACCATACTTAGGCTCGTCATCAAATATACTATGACCGCCCGAAATCAATGCGCCGGCTTCGTATATTTTATCATATCCTCCTGCTAAAAGTTGATGTACAGCATCATCGGGCATATCCTTTGGTATACACATCACATTTAGTGCAAGTTTAGGCTCACCGCCCATAGCGTATATGTCTGATAATGCATTTGTAGCTGCTATTTGTCCAAACATATATGGATCATCAGCTATTGGTGGGAAAAAGTCTATAGTTTGCACAATAGCAAGATCATCACTGATTTTATACACAGATGCATCATCGCTTTTATCAAATCCTACCAATAGATTAGGATCATAATTAAATTTTATTCCCTCAAGAAGCTGAGCCAGCTTGCCTGCGCCTACCTTTGCTCCGCATCCGGCACATTTAGCAAGCTTTGTAAGTTTAATATCATTTCCCATTTTTCTATCTCCTTATATTTACAAATTATTTTTGTTTATTAAACCGGAGAGTCTGAGGCAAGCCTCAAGCACACCTCCGCCTACGCTCAGAGCTTTGTCTGACACGGTATAACAATACTCGCGAATACCACGAGGGTCAACATCTCCGCTTTTCATGCCTTTAAAAACCGGTGTACCATCCGGTAATATACCTCTTAACACACCTGAGATAGAACATCTCACAGGGTTATCGTCCACATATGCTACGATTTGGTCTTTCTCTACAAAATCGCCAATATTGCACACCTGCCTGAATATGCCATCGCTTACAGCACGTATTATTCTCTCGTTTGTGAAACCACCAATGTTTCCCGGAGTGCCTGTGTTTTCGGCTGCACTACCGCTGAGGTAAACCCTACCGAGATAATGTCCTCTTTTTGTTTCAACCACAGCATGGCAATCTTTGCCGACGGTGAATCCGGGACCAACAGCGATTACGGTGGGTGCGTCATCAATAGTTGTATTTATATTCTTTTTTGCAAGTATAGAATCAATTACGATATCAGGCTTTAGCAGTTTTATGCAGTTTGCGTTTTCGTCAGGTATCACCGGAATAACGCCAGTGTCGAGCATTTTAAATGCTTCTTCAGCACTGTTTACACATACAGCGGTCACATCTTCTACTGTGGTTTTTCCATCAGGAATTGCCTGAGAAAAACACACAGTTCGCCTTATTGATGTTGGTTTTTCCAAGTCTGTCATAATTATTTTAAATCCTGCACGATGCAGTCTTATTGCTATGCCACTGGCTATATCTCCTGCGCCTTTAATTATTGTAAGCATACCATTTTTCCTCCATTAGTGCACCATAAAAGACCTCAAGCCCTGTTATTTCAGCTATAGTGGCTATATCCGGTTGATTGATGTCTTTTGTGCATTTGTTTATAAAGATTTTATCAGCGTAGTTTTCTGTTTTTATGACGTTTGCCACACGCTCTGCTGTTGCGATATCGAGAATGGTGCTATCTGTAAGTTTTGCAAAAATTTTACACCTATGAGCCACGTCTTTTATTGTTTTATTAAACCCATCAGCACCTATTATCTGAATAATTTGGTTGCTTTCTACTGGTAAAACAGGTTCAAAATCTTCATGTGCTTTAATGGGAAGTCCTTTAGAACCATCAGCCTCCACCAGCACATAATCTGCAATTTTGCATAGCTTTTCAAATGATATGTCCGGGGATGAGTACTTCTTTGATTTATGGTCATATTTACCAATACATAAGCAGTTGTTTGATAAGAAAAAATCCTGTATATTAGATATTGTAGGGTTGTTAATGCTGGGGATGGTAGATGATGGAAAAATATGAGTTGTTGTGGTAAAAATCACTTTGCCTTTGTTTTTAAGTTCATTGGCAAGTTTATGAATTAAAGTAGTTTTACCGCCACTGCCAATGATTGATGTTACTCCTATCTTTATATCTAACAATTCTGACAATGATATATTGTTCATAAAAAAATCGTCCTAAAACACATTATTTTTTATATAGTATAACGCAAAAAAAACATTTTGTCCATACCATCATCATATAATGAAATAGGCTTTTTATAAATTATTAGTTATATTGCATAAAATTAATTGATAGTTTTTATATGTTTTAATGAAAATATTATTTCACCGAAAAAAAGATTGAATTGATATTAAATTTTATATATAATTACTAAAGATGATTGTTTCAAAAAGACTTGACGTATTTAAAAATAGATTTTTGAAAGGGGTTTTTTGAATTGAAAAACTATACTGCTGAAAACATCAGAAATATTGCAATGGTAGGTCACGCTGGCGCAGGAAAGACATCTGTCGCAGAGTCTATGCTTTATCTTACAAAGGCTACCGACCGTTTTGGTAAAGTAAACGACGGCAACACCGTATGTGACTTTGATCCTGAAGAGATCAAGAGAAAGGCATCTATATTCACAGCCGTTGCTCCTATAGAATATAAAGATACAAAAATAAATTTAATAGACACTCCAGGACTATTTGACTTTGAAGGCGGAATCTATGAGGGTATGCGTGCAGCTGAAACAGCTCTTATCATTGTTTCGGGTAAAGATGGCGTATGCGTAGGCACAGAAAAGGCATACAAAATTGCTGATAAGGAAGGGCTCACAAAGATGTTCTTCGTAAACGCTCTTTGTGATGAAGGCTCAAGATTCTATGATGTATTTGATGCACTTAAAGATACATTTGGTGCCGGCGTTTGTCCTCTTGTTGTGCCATATGTAGCAGATGGCAAGGCAGAGATTTATATCAACCTTCTCGAAAATAAAGCATATGAGTTCACAACAGGTGAGGCTAGAGAGACAGCTATGCCAGACCTTGGCGGTAGATTGGCAGATCTAAAGGCTGCTATGAATGAAGCTGTTGCAGAAGCTAGCGAAGAGCTTATGAACAAGTTCTTTGACGGCGAAGAGTTCACACAGGAAGAGATTATTTCCGGTATCAAGACAGGTGTTAAGGATGGCTCTATTCATCCTGTATTCTGTGGTGACGCTCTCAATATCTATGGTATAGGACAGCTTCTCAAGGGTATTGTATGGTTGGCTCCTTCTCCGGCAGAAAAAGCATCGGAATCTGCTAAGGATGATGCCGGCAATGATATAGAGGTTGAAATTAAGGAGGATGGTCCTACAGCAGCTATAGTATTTAAGACAGTGGCTGACCCATTCGTAGGAAAATTATCTTACTTCAAGGTTATCTCCGGTAAGATTACTCCGGATTCACAATTGATCAATACAAGAACCGGAGCTACCGAAAGAGTGGCAAAGGTAATGATTATAAAAGGCAAAAAGCAGGAAGAGGCTAAATACATAGGAGCAGGCGACATCGGCTGTGTGGCAAAGCTACAAGGCACTGTTACAGGCGACACACTTTGCAATGCAAGCAAAAAGGTTGTATTAAAGGGTGTTACTTATCCTGCATCACCATTCACAATGGCAATTTCACCTGCTAATAAGGGAGAGGAAGATAAGGTTGCTCAGGGTCTTGCACGTATTGCAGAAGAAGATCCTACCATCTCTTTCTATACAAACACAGAAACTAAGCAGATGGTTATCTCAGGTTTGGGCGAACAGCATCTTGACGTTGTTGTAAGCAAGCTAAAGACAAAGTTTGGTACAAGTGTATTGCTCAGCAAGCCAAAGGTAGCATATAGAGAGACTATCCGCAAAAAAGTTCAGGTTCAGGGCAGACACAAAAAGCAATCAGGCGGACATGGTCAGTTTGGTGATGTTTGGATCGAGTTTGAGCCATGCAATTGTGACGGCTTAGAGTTTGCAGAGAGAGTTGTAGGCGGCTCTGTTCCAAAGGGATTCTTCCCTGCAGTAGAAAAAGGACTTCTTGAGTCTATCCAGAAGGGTCCTCTCGCAGGATATCCGGTTGTTGGATTGAGAGCAACTCTTTATGATGGTTCCTATCATCCGGTAGATAGCTCTGAAATGTCATTTAAGATGGCAGCAAGCATAGCTTATAAAAATGGTATGCCAATGGCAAACCCAACATTGCTTGAGCCTATCGGAACATTGAGGGCTACTGTTCCTGATAGCAACATGGGCGATGTTATGGGTGAGGTTAATAAGCGTCGTGGTCGTGTGCTTGGTATGAATCCCGGTGAAGATGATATGCAGATAGTTGAAGCTGAGGTACCTATGGCAGAGATGTATGATTTTAACACATTCATTCGCCAGATCACACAGGGTAGAGGTAGCTTTACATTCGAATTTGAGCGCTATGAAGATGCACCTGCAAACGTAGCTCAAAAGGTTATCGAAGAGTCTAAGGCTGAATAATATTATTACAAAATAAAACTGTTCATAATAATTTAAAGGCTTGTTATTTGGAGCTTTCCATTTAACAAGTCTTTTTTACAACCCAAAAGTCATAATATACTGTAAAAAATTACTGATTTTAGTTGCATTATTAAAAGTAATGTGGTAAAATATGTGATGAAAATAATATAAGGAGTAGTGATTTTATGAAATCCAATCTTAAAAGAATTATTTCGATAGTTTTGACAGCGATTCTTATAGTTGGAACTGTAGCTATTGTGCCACAAGCAGGCGTAAGTGCGGCAGAAACTAGTGAGAACTATGTCGAGCTATTGCCAAGAGGTGAGGGAGGTACCATTATCACAGGCGACATTAGCCGTGATTCATCCTACGGTACAGTTACTTATTCTTATAATCTCACCACAAAGGAGCTTATCATAAGCGGAGATGGCGAAATGATGTCACTTCAGCCTGCTTTAAGCTCCGGATCAGGGTTAGTGTGGGCGGATGTAAAAACAGTTGTAGTTGAGGAGGGCGTAAAATCCATCGGTGATCGTTGCTTCTACAACTGCCAAAATCTTGTTGACGTATCTTTGCCTAACTCGCTGAGAACTATAGAAAGCTTGGCCTTTTGGGGATGTACCTCTCTCGAGAGTATTTACATACCTAAAAATGTTAAAAGAATTCTTGCTACTGCATTCTATCAATGCACAAAACTAACAAAAGTAGAATTTGCACCTGAAATAATGGTAAAAGATAATATTGTTAGTGGTGGTACAAACAAGGGTAGCGCACATGCAATGCTTAATGGATGTACATCATTGCAGGAGGTTCGTATACCTTCAGGTTTTTCTTCAATCGGTGTTGATTTTGCAAAAAATTGTAGTAACTTGGAGTATGTAGAGATAGAGGATGGTCCTACACAGATTTTAGCAAATGCATTTAGTCAAACAAAATTGAATCATATAGTAATACCGGAATCTGTTACATATATCGACGAAACTGCGTTGCCACAGGGACAGATGGTATATATATATGGATATATAGGTACTGCCGCTGAGACCTTTGCTTATTCTCATTCGAATTGTAGATTTGTGAATTTAAAGTTTAATGGACTTCCAACTAACAGAAAAATAAAAGTAACATATTGCTATGGTGGACCTCAGGGACCACGTTCTGATATGGTTTTTGATCCAACCAATATGGATGGATATAAGTTTATTGACGAAAAAGAAATTGGTTTTGGAGAATATGCAGAAAACATTGTACCAACTGTTCCTAGCGGTAAGGTTTTCTGTGGTTGGTACACTAAGGATGAATTAGACCCGGCTGTTTTTTGCGATGGTCAGCCATTTAACGTAGCCAAGACAAAGCTTTATAACAATATTGAGCTATATGCAAAAATTGAAGATGTAAAACCAAATTATGTTAATTATAATGAAGATATCTTTTCATTTGATAATCCAAGCCACGTAAATGGAAATACCTTGAATAGTCTATATTATATCCACTTAAGAGAACAGGCTACTTTTATACAGCGTTTGGGAGGATTATTTAATATAGGTAAACTAAAAGGAAGACTCAGAAGTTTGGATGAGTCACCTAAGGGCGGAATATGCTTCGGTATGTCTTCATTGCTAATTCTTTCTAAGTTAGACAAACTTGATCTATCATATTTTAATGTGGATTCTGTTTCTGAAATCGCTAACCCTATGAAAGTAGACCGTAAACGTACAAAATCAAATTATATTGATTGGAATACAACCCAGCTACTTCTTTATCTTTACAATGAGCAGAATTGTGGTTATACAAGAAAAGTATTGACAAAGAGATTCCTTGGTACTAACAAATCTCATATTAAAGCGCTTGTGAATAAAGCTGTGGGTTGTGTAAAGCCATTTTTGTTGACACTTGGAACAGAGGGTAGATTTAAAGGTGGCCATGCAGTTGTTGTTTATGGCGGTACAAAAAACAGCGATGGCTCATATACCATAAACTATTGGGATCCTAACGAGGGTTGGAGAGCTTCTGTTATCGAGATTAATAGTTCCTGCACTGAGGCGCTATTTAAATACTATGATCCAAATTCAGGTCAAACATATTTTGACCGCTATACCGATGATGCATATATAAGAGGATACCTAAATGCAAGTGAACTTGATACTTATGATATAGTGGGTTATTTAAAAGACTCAAACTATCATTTGAAACCAAGAGGCGAAGCTCCTGAATTTGACGAGGATGAAGCGAGTACAGATATCGAGATTACTTTGACTGTAAATTATTCTAACTTCACTATCACATCATCTAACGGTAAATCTGCCACAATCAAGGATCATGAATTCTCATCAGGCGATGCAGACCTAATTGAACCTCTTGGTATGGCAGGCGTGAGTGGAGATGAAGGTTATCTCTATATGATTTATCCACAAGGCGATGATGTAACATATACTGTTTTGCCTGAGGCAGAGTCAGGACTTGAAGAGTATGATACAGCATTTATCCGTGACGAATATGAAGAGATTGGTGGCGGTGCTACAACAATGTCATCTACACCTATCAGCTCTACATTCTCTATGGATGGCACAGTAGAAACTACATCCTCTTCAGCTGTAGAACAGATGGTATTTACTATCCGCAATGATGTTACTACACCATGGTATACCACAGCTTTCAAAGGTTCTACAACAGGTATCAAGGTTGTTCCAACAACTACAACTACAACAGCTTACACAAAATCAGATTGCACACTTCAAATGGAAACAGGCGATGACTACACAACTGTATCAGATGAAAATGTAGCAGTAGGTGCAAATCAGCCGATCGTTATAAGCTGTGTAAACGATAGAGATGTAAATGTATCAGTTAATGGTACAACTGTTTCAACACAGCCATTACCATATATCGCTCAGTTCATAACAGGTACATCAAGTGTTTGTGAAGATCAGATAGGTCTACACACAGGCGACAAGCTAACAGAGCCTTTTGCTATAAATCCGGGATATAAGGCTACATGGTACACAAACCCTGAATTTACAGGTACACCATGGAACTTTAACACAGACACTGTAGGCACATCTGATATTATGCTGTATGCTAAATGGACATATGACTCAAAACAATGGATTAATGTGAAATATTATTCTGACGGCGAATTACATAAGGACGACAAGGTTGTAATAGATGCTCCTCAGCTTACAAAGCTTGCAGCAGCACCTGAGAAAGACGGATATATGTTCACAGGATGGTATCTGGATGAGAAATGCACTAAGGTTGTTCCAAAGGATTATATATTTGATGAGGAAACAAAGCTTTATGCAGGTTGGAAAGAGATATCAACTGTCGATATAGAATCTGCCGATACATCAGCAGTATTTGGTAATAACGGTAAATACAGCTCATTTGGTTTAGCTGGTATCCAGATTAAGATTCTTGAATCTGATACAGATGCATATGGCAATGGCTTGCGTTTCTGTCTCACACTTGGCAAGGATCTCTATGATGAGCTAGTTTATCTGTATGGTGATAGCAATATCAAGTTTGGTAATGTAGTAGCACTAAAGGATCGTGTTCAGAATGTAAATTCTCTAAAGCTCGAAACTACTGGTGCGTTAGATTCTCCATCAAATAATATCTTCTATGATGGAAGTAAATATCAGGTTGCTACAACGCTTATCCACCATATTCCAAAAGAGAACTATGCAACAGATATAGTTGCTCGTTCATACATCAAGTATGTAGATAGAAACGGAAATGATCAGATTTACTATTTCACAGAGAATGAATCAGCTCATGTGTGCGCTAGAGGTTACTACACAAGCCTTTACACTGCTGCAGACTTCATTTACACTAATGATCCATCAAGATATTCTCAGAGTGCAATAGAGTATCTCAAATCTATCATAAATTCATGATATTTTGAGAGTTATCTGAAACTAATTAATCAATAATAACCTTAATCGGAGGATCGCAGAAATGCGGTCTTCTTTTTTTGCTGAGTGCTTAATTTTGGCTTGTAAAGTAATACAAGATATGCTATAATTCTAGAATAATGTGTTAGTATGTTTTTTTGATAGGGTGTTATAAATTGGACTTGAGGATTGCAGGTGAAGTTGAGAATATAGTGTTCAGAAATGAATCTAACGGATACACCGTGATAGACCTGAGCAGTGAGAATTCGCATATCACTGCGGCAGGAATTTTGCCGGGTGTATTTGTTGGAGAAGAAATTGTATTGTCCGGTCACTATAAAAAGCACCCTGTATATGGAGATCAGTTTATCATATCATCATATGAGCTGAGTCTTCCGAGTGAGAGTGCCTCAATTCTCAGATATCTTTCAAGCGGAGCTATCAAGGGTGTTGGAGTTTCCACTGCGGCACTGCTTGTTAATGCATTTGGCGATAACACTTTAGAAGTAATAAAAAACGAGCCTGAACGTGTGGCAAAGATAAAAGGAATCTCTAAAAATAAGGCTATGAGCTTTTCGGAGCAGGCGAGAAAGATATCGGGAATAATGGATCTCAGCGAGTTCCTTAACGGCTATCATATTTCACCATCCGAATGTATAAAAATCTACAATATATTTGGTGCGGAAGCTGTTAATATAATCAAGGAAAATCCATATATACTCTGTGACGAAGGAATAAATCTTTCTTTTGAGGTCGCTGATAGAATTGCCTATGGCAACGAAGACTTAAGAGAGAGCGACTATCGTATTCGTGCCGCTATAAATCATATATTAAACTTTAATCGTGTAAATGGTCATACCTGTCTTCCTAAGGACAAGCTATGCGAAATATCAGCTCAGTTTGTTGAGATTGAAATTGAAAAAACATCAGATATTCTTGAAGAAATGGTGGAAGACAGAAGTCTTTATGAGGCTGAGTTTAATGAGAGGAGTTTTGTTTTCCTTCCGTATCTTTATAATGCCGAAACATACGCAGCGGCTAGGATGCAGATGCTCTTGCGATACCCTGCCAGCTCAATACTAAACATTGAAAAAGAGATAGACGAGATAGAAAAGAAAGATAATATAAAATATGCCGATTTGCAAAGAACAGCGATAGAAAAAGCGCTTTCTTCCGGTCTGCTGATTCTCACAGGAGGACCGGGCACAGGAAAAACCACAACTCTCAATGCGATAATTAAGATTTTGAAGAAAAACGGTGAAAAGGTTTTTCTTGCAGCGCCAACGGGCAGAGCAGCTCATCGTATGAGTGAGCTAACAGGCTGTGAGGCAAAGACGATACATCGCTTGTTAGAGGTGTATTGGACTGATGAAAACACACCACGCTTTCAAAAAAACGAGAAAAACTCTTTAAGCTGTGATGCTCTTGTGCTGGATGAGCTTTCTATGATAGATTCTCAGCTATTTGAGGCTGTGATGAGGGCTTTGCCTTTGGGATGCCGATTAATCATGGTAGGCGATAGTGATCAGTTGCCATCGGTGGGTCCGGGCAATGTGCTGGGCGATTTGATTGCATCAGAGCAAATTCCTGTGGTTTCACTTAAAGAGATATTCAGACAGTCTATGCAAAGCTTGATTGTTACAAATGCTCATAAAATAGTTGAGGGTGAGATGCCACAGCTGGATGTGCGAAACAATGATTTTTTCTTTCTTGAGAGTCACTCATCAAGAGTGATATCAGATACGATTGTAGATTTGTATACTACACGTTTGCCAAAAAGCTATGGATATTCTCCGTTAAGTGATATTCAGGTTTTGTCACCGGGAAAAAAAGGTGAGCTTGGCACTTGGGAGCTTAACAAACGTTTGCAACAGTCGGTCAATCCACCTGATAAATCCAAAAAGGAAATTAAGTTTATGGACAAGGTGTTTCGACAAGGCGACAAGGTTATGCAGATGAGGAATAACTATAATATTCAGTGGACTCGAGATGACGGCGAAATAGGAGAGGGTATATTTAATGGTGATGTGGGTATTCTCACAGAGATCAATAAGACTACTATGAGCTTAAATGTGCGCTTTGAGAATAAAACAGCAAGCTTTGTGGCAGAGGATATAGCTGATTTAGATTTAGCCTACGCTGCCACAGTGCATAAGAGTCAGGGCAACGAGTTTGAGGCTGTAATAATTCCTATGCGTCGAGGTGCTCCACAGCTCTATTATCGAAACCTGCTTTATACAGCGGTAACAAGAGCAAAAAAGCTTCTCATACTCGTGGGTGACAAATCCACTGTGGAGTATATGGTAAATAACAACAGAAGAACATTGAGATATACAGGTTTAAAACATTTTTTGATAAATTGATGAAGATACTTAGAAAAATATCATTGCTTTTCTTTCCGCCGAGATGTGCGCTATGTGATGAGGTAGTTGCTTTTCCGGATAGGCAGAGTGATGATAAGAGGTTTTATTTTGATAAATGCGGATTCAGGTGTTTATGTGCAAAGTGCAGAGATAAAAAGAAATTATATCTATACATAAGCGAATCTCTTGATCCAATAGAATGTGTGTCATTTTTTAGATATGATGGCGATGCAAAAAAATCCATACTAAAGCTGAAAATGCATGGTGATAAAAACAAAGCTTTACAGCTGGCACGTCTTTTAACAGCTACAGTATGCGAGGTGTACCCTGATTATAATTTTGATATGGTCACCTTTGTGCCTATGGATGCTAAAAAGAAAAAAGAGCGTGGATTTAACCAGACTGAGCTTCTGGCAAAGTTTTTAGCTGATTTTATGCAAATTGATGTAAAAAATGTACTACAAAAACGTGACAATGTCCTTGCACAGCACACATTGTCTATGCAAGACAGAAAAAAGAATGTTAAGGATGCTTTTAGCATTATGGCTGATGCAGATGTGAAAGACAAGAATATACTACTTATTGATGATATAGTCACCACAGGCAGCACATTAATTAGTTGTTGCAAGGTGCTAAGAGATGCTGGTGCACAAAGAGTGGTGTGTGCCACTGTGTGCAAATCAATGCTTGACCAAAAAGCTTTTTAAAATTAAGGAAGGGACGATAGTCAGATGTCTATCTGATATATCGCAAAAAAAGAAAATGAGTACTAATATAGCTATAGATTTTGGAAGCGACAAAACAAGGCTTTTTTTACAGGATTCAGGAGTTGTGCTGGACGAGCCATCTCTTGTGGCTGTTGAAGTGAGCACAAACAGAGTTGTCGCATATGGCGATGATGCCTATGCTATGTTTGAAAAAACATCAGACAAAATCAAGATAATTAAGGTTATTCAAAGAGGTGTTGTAACCGATTTTGATGCGGCACTTATGATGCTTAAGCACTTTATAAGAAAATCTGTGAAAAAACATCCTTCCAGCCTAAGAGTTATACTCAATATGCCGGAGGAAATCACAGACCTAGAGCAGTACAACCTAATCAGCTTGTTGCGTTTTGTAGGAATAAAGAAGATCTATCTGATAGATACTTGCAAGGCTGCATTGCTTGGAGCTGGATATGATATTATGCTCCCAAAGGGTAGATTTGTTGTAGATATCGGCGCTGATAATACCAAATTTGGTGTGCTTACACTTGGTGATAATTCAGAGATAAAGCGTCTTTCATCATCGGGAAGAAGCATTGAAGATGCCATTAAAAAATATATGAAGAAGAAATACAATCTTCTTATAGGCAGTCGCACTGCTGAAAATGCAAAAAAAGCACTGTGCTGTGCAAGAGAGCCATCAGACCTTGCGTTTTTTAAGGCTAAAGGTCGTAGCCTTGTCACAGGTCTGCCGGCAGCTGTAGAAATAAGTAATTTTGAGTTGTTATCAATATCAGAGAGTTTTTCTGCAGAGATGGCTATTATGATTCAATCTTGTATGAATGGGCTTTCACCGGAGATTGTGAGCGATATTTGCAAAGAGGGTGTTGTAATTACAGGTGGAGGAGCTAATATTATCGAATTAGATAAATATATAGAAACCAGGATAGATATCAGCATCGTGCATCCGGAAAATTCAGAACATTGTGTAATAAATGGTTGTGCCAAAGCTATGGATTATCTGTCAGGCGATTTGAAGGCATCTCCACTTAGAGAAGCAGAATTGAATTAATATAATTTTTAATAATAAGGAAGTGAGATTTATTATGCCAAAAAAAATAATTGCATCAATTCTGATGCTATGCATGGTTAGCAGCTTGCTTTGCTCATGTGCTGATGATAAAAATGAAAATACATCTTCTCAGCAGAGCGCAGAACAGACAGGGTTTGTTTATAAAGACCCGTTGAGTGAGCTTGATGCATCACAATCTAATGATAAATATAGAAATGTGTATGAGCTGTTACTCTATACCTATTGCGATTCTAATGGTGACGGAATAGGCGACATTCAAGGGCTTATATCTAAACTAGACTATCTTAACGATGGTGATCCGAACTCCGGTGACGATTTGGGAGTAGATGCTATATGGCTCTTGCCGTTTACCGAGGCAAATTCTTATCATAAGTATGACACACTGGATTATTATACTGTCGATGCTGAGTATGGCACGATGGAAGATTTTAAACAGCTTAACGAGCAGTGTGAAGAGCGTGGAATTAAAATAATAATGGATCTCGCACTCAATCATATTTCATCACAGCATGAGTTTTTCAAAAAGATGTGTGAAGAGGTAGCAGAGGGTAACACAGAGGGATATGCTCAGATGTTCAGTCTTGTGAACTCCGAAGATAAACCACCTTATTTCGCCGGTGTGCCTGATGCAGAAAACTGGTGGTATGAATGTAACTTTATGCCATCGTTTCCAGAACTTAATCTCAGCTCGCAGATGACCAGAGATGAGATCGAAAAAATTGTAAAGCATTGGACAGAAGCAGGTGTAGACGGTTTTCGCCTTGATGGTTTGAAATATTATACATCTGTAAACAAAGATTCCAGTGATAAAACGGATAGTGTAGAATTTTTGAGCTGGCTTGAACAAACCGCACAAAAATACAATCCTGATGTTTATTTTGTAGGAGAACTTTGGGATTCATCCACGAATATAAGAAATCACTATGAGTCAGGTATAGACAGCCTCTTCAATTTTGATGGTGCCGGTTCTACAGGTAAATTTGCAAATGCGATACAGACGAATAATGTTTTTAAGCTTCTAAGCAGTATGCAACGTTTTCAAGATACTGTAATCGAGCGAAACGAAGAATATATAGATGCTCTGTTCCTCTCTAATCACGATCAGGTGAGAATAGGTACATCTTTAAAGGAATCACAGCAAAGAAAAATCGCTGCTGCACTATATATGCTCACTCCGGGTAACAGCTTTATATATTACGGTGAAGAGTTAGGCATGGCAGGTAGTATTCCTACGCAAGATGCATCATTCAGAACAGCTATGATATGGCGTGATTCGGATGATAGTGATAGAACTGATCCTCCGCCTGGATATGAGGTAGAGAACATACCTGATGATGGAAGCGTTGAGAAACAGCTTGCAAATGAAAATTCGATACTTAATTTTTATAGAAGATTGATAAGACTCAAAAATATTAACCCTGAGATTGCACGAGGCAGAATAACTAATGTTATTAGCTTTGACGATGGCAGGCAGGCGGCATATGTGATTGAGTGTAACGGCGTGAAAAAGATAGTTTTATTTAATATCAGTAAGGATGAGGTGCAGTTATCGTTGCCTGATGGAACACTCAACGATATCATGCTATATGGCGACCTATATGCTATGAACTCATCAGATAGTGATAAGCTCGATATAAATGGTAATCAAATCACCATGCCCGGATGTTCAATTATCATTCTCGGTGAAAAACAATAATAAAAGATTATTTATCTATAAATGATATGCGAAAGGAAATGATTTAATATGAATAACGATGAAAACAAAGTATTGGAAACAGAAGAAAATGAAAAAGTAGAAGAAAAGGTAGAAGAAACAGAAATAATATCAGAAGACATTGCAGATACTGCTCACGAAGTTACAGAAGATGTAGATGACAGTGTAGACACAGAAGCTGATATAGAGGAAGATACCTTGGATGATGCTATGGATGATGAGCAATTGGAAGATGCAGATATATTGCTTGAAGATGAAGGAGATAGCAACCATAAAGTATCAATAAGCAAGTCTTTGATAGTAGCTGCTTCTATATTATTGGTGCTTGTACTTGCTTTTTCAGGATTTATGCTGTTTGCTAATCCAACACCCGACAAGGCACTTAAGAGTAGCGGTTTGTGTGGCACATGGCTCTATCGAAACGGTGATGTAGCTAATTACTATATTTTTAATGAAGATGGCAAGTTGCTTTTGAAAAATGGTACTTTTACATCTGTAGTTAATTTTGATATAGACATGGAAAAAGGAAATGTGTTTAACATTTATTCCGGTAGTGACGAGAATGAAGAATTAATCGGCACTATGAATTTTGAAAAATACAAGGAAGATGGTATAGATACTCTAAAGATATATTCTCTAGAATCAGAGGACAATGCCCTTGTTATGCAGAGAAGCGAATTGCCTAATAATGTGCTTAAAGCAGATGAGAACTTTAAGGCTAATGAGAGTATTATTGGCAAATGGAGAGATGAAGAAAACGGATTGGAAGTCACTTTTACCGGCGAAGGCTTTATTACACTTGATTTTGTGCAGACAATCTATGAGGGAACGTATATTATAGAGGAAAACAGGGTAGACTTTACTTATACGACTTCTTTTACTAATAACATCACCCAAACCGAGAGCTTTTATTACGAAGTTAAAGATGGCAAATTCTATTTCTATACCAGCATGCCGGATGGCGAGAGCGAAGGTATGGAATTTGTTAAGGTTACAGAGTAAAATGTAAGATTTAAAACATACTTTCAAATATTATAAAATCAAAAAAGAGTCGTTTCGTACGACTTTTTTTGATTTTTTATATCAATTATGTACATTATTGAACCTTTATTTATATATAAAAATATCAAATTGATATAAACTGTTATTAAAACTTGCAAAAAAAATGAATATAGTGTATAATAGTCTCGCAATTTCTGATTTTAAAAAATTATTTCGTTGGAGGTATAATGAAATGAAATATAAACTTACTGTTTCTCAGGCTAAAGAGCTTATAGAAACAAAAATTTCTCGCTATTATGGTGTTACTCCTGAAGATGCTACAAACGAGCATTTTTACAAATCATTGGTTCTTATTGTTACAGAGCTTATGCAACAAGGATACAATGAGTTTCATACAAAATCAATAAAGAAAAAATCAAAAACCGTTTATTATCTATGCATGGAATTTTTGATGGGCAGATCCCTCAAAAATAATCTCTATAACTTAGGTTTGGAGAATACAATGGCATCTGCACTTGAAAAATTCGGTGTAAAGCTAGAAAACATATACGAAGAAGAGCCGGATGCAGGTCTTGGTAATGGTGGCTTGGGTCGTCTTGCTGCTTGCTTCCTCGATGGTCTTGCAACACAGGGATATTCTTCTATGGGATATTCATTGAGATATGAATATGGTATCTTCAGCCAGAAATTTGTTGATGGCTGGCAAACAGAGCTTCCTGATTTTTGGTTGCCCGGCGGTTCTGTATGGCTTAGACCAGCTCCTGAAAAGGCTTTTGATATCCATTTTAATGGCCATCTTGAAGAGTCTTGGGAGAACAATATCCATAAGGTTAACTTAATAGATGCTACCACTGTTACTGCTGTACCATACGATATGTATGTGTCAGGTAAGGATGGTAAAGGTATTAGCAGACTTCGTCTTTGGGCTGCACAGGGTAAGACCTTCGATATGAACCTCTTTAATGATGGACAGTACTTGCGTGCTATCGAGCAAAATGCAATGGCAGAAACTATTACAAAGATACTTTATCCGGGGGACAACCATGCAGAGGGTAAGAGCCTCAGACTAAACCAGCAGTATTTCCTTGTTAGCGCAACTATACAAGATATTATCAGACGTCATCTCAAGGATCATGGCACACTTGACAATCTTTCTGATCTTGTTACAATCCACCTCAATGATACTCACCCTGTTTTGGCTATTCCGGAACTTATGAGAATCATTATGGACGAGTGTGGCTATCAGTGGGATGCAGCATGGGAAATTGTAAGCAAAACTATTGCATATACTAACCACACTGTTATGAGAGAAGCTCTTGAATGCTGGGGCGAGGAAATGTTTGCAGCTAAGCTTCCTAGAATATATCAGATAATTTGTGAAATCAACAGACGTTTCTGTAGAGAATTAAACGAAAACGGTGTAGAGCAACGTCTGATAGACAGCGTGTCTATAATCAACGATGGTGCTGTTCGTATGGCTAACCTTGCGGTTATGGCAAGTTATAAGGTTAATGGCGTTTCTATGCTTCATAGTGATATTCTTAAGACAACTGTCTTTAAGGATTTCTACAAGATTATGCCACAGAAATTCACTAATGTTACAAACGGTATTGCTCACCGCCGTTGGTTAAACCAGTCTAATCCAAGACTCGCTGCTTTGCTCAACGAGACAATTGGTGATGGATATGTTGGCGATGCTTATCAGCTTAAAAAGCTAGAGTCATTTATCGATGACAAGAATGTTCTCAAGAGCCTTGAGGATATTAAGCGTGCAAACAAAGAGGATATGGCTAAGTATATCAAGCAGCACAACAATATAATTGTAGATCCTAACTCTATTTTCGACGTTCAGGTTAAGAGATTGCACGAGTACAAGCGTCAGCTTATGAACGCACTTCAGATTTTGGCTACTTATCAGTATCTCAAAGAGAACAAAAATGCTGATTTTGTACCAAAGACATATATATTTGGAGCAAAGGCAGCTCCTGGCTACTACTTTGCAAAAGAGATAATTAAGTTTATCTTTACATTGGCTAATATTGTAAACAATGATCCTGATGTAAACGACAAGCTTAAGGTTGTTTATCTTGAGGATTACAGAGTTACAGTTGCAGAAAAGCTCATCCCTGCTTCTGAAATCTCTGAGCAGATTTCTCTTGCAGGAACAGAGGCTTCTGGTACAAGTAATATGAAGTTTATGATAAACGGTGCTTTAACAATGGGTACACTTGATGGTGCTAATGTTGAGATTCACCAGTCTGTTGGCGATGATAACATCTTCCTCTTTGGTCTCACTACACCTGAGGTAAACAATATTAAAAACAGTGGTTACTTCCCACAGATGTATTACAATAACAATCCTGTTATCAAGAAGGCTGTGGATTATATCAGAACTCTTGGTTTTGATAATATTGCAAATAACCTGATGACAAGCGATCCATATATGGTTCTTGCTGATTTCTCAGACTACTCTTTGGCACAACAGAGAGCATCTGCTGTTTACTCCGACAGAGATAGATGGAACAAGATGTCATTGGCAAATATTGCAAATGCAGGTATTTTTGCAGCTGACCGTTCAATAAGGGATTATGCAAATGATATTTGGAATTTGAAGCCTGTTCAGTAATTTAATAACAATTTGTTGTAAGCCGCAAGTTTTATATTTGCGGCTTCAATTTTCGTAAAAAGGTACAACAATTTTTGTTTTGTAGCGAATAATTAATTTTTATTAACCGGTGAGTATATGATAAAAAACAAGGTATTACATAATAAATTAAATGATGGCGTAATGGATTTGACAGTTGGCAATCCTGTAAAAATGATTTTGCGGTTTGCTCTGCCGATATTCCTAAGCCAAGTGTTTCAACAGCTTTATAACACAGCTGATACATTTATAGTTGGTAGATTTCTCGGAACAGAGGCTCTGGCAGCTGTAAGCTCATCAGGGACTTTGATTTTTCTCCTTACTAGCTTTTTCATAGGTTCTTCTATGGGAGCTGGTGTGGTTATATCCAAATATTTTGGAGCAAATGAAAACACACGTGTTTCAAATGCTATTCATACTAACATCGCCTTTGGTCTTGTTAGTAGTGTATTGCTCACGGTGATAGGCGTTACTCTCACACCTATATTTTTAGGCTGGATGAACACCGACGCGGATGTTATGCCTCAAGCGGTAGAGTATTTCAGACATTATTTTATGGGTGCTACAGCTTTCGTTATGTATAATATTTGTATGGGTATAATGAATGCAGTTGGTGACAGTAAACGACCTTTATATTATCTTATTTTCTCATCTTTGCTTAACATATCTCTTGATGTTCTTTTTATAGGTGTTTTTAATTGGGGAGTTTGGGCAGCTGCCACAGCCACGGTTATTTCACAGGCGACTAGTTTTGTCTTATGCCTGGTACATCTCATGCAAAAAGGACACATCTACACAGTTGATATAAAGAAAATACGTTTTCATAAGGATATGCTTTTGGAAATATTAAAATACGGATTGCCTGCAGGAGTCCAAAATTCTGTTATTGCTTTTGCAAATGTAATTGTGCAATCTCAGATAAATTCCTTTGGAAAGCTTGCTATGGCGGCGTATGGTACTCATGCTAAGATAGAAGGTTTTGCATTTTTACCTATAACAAGCTTTTCTATGACAATGTCAACCTTTGTAAGTCAAAATCTTGGTGCAAAAAAATATGATAGAGCGAAAAAAGGCGCAAAATTTGCCATTTTTTCAGCAGTTGGATTTGCTGAAACAATCGGTATTATATGCTATATATTTGCTCCGAGTTTTATAAGTCTTTTTGATAAAAACCCTAAGGTTATCGAATACGGAGTAACACAGGCCCATACAGTTGCATTATTCTATTTTTTACTTGCTTTTTCGCATATTATTGCGGCACTGTGTCGTGGAGCAGGCAAGGCGATTGTGCCTATGATAATAATGCTCTCGGTATGGTGTGTGCTTCGTGTATCTTACATAGCACTTATAATGCACTTTATCAATAAAATTGAGTTTATCTATACAGCCTATCCGCTTACGTGGGCGATAAGCTCCATCATATATTTAACCTACTACCTTCGCTCTGACTGGTTGCATGGGTTTGAGAGTAAAAAGAATCTTGCAGAAAAATAATTATTCATAAGTATTTTATTATTAACGCTTGTAATTTAACAAATAAACTTGTATAATAAAATAAACTGCGTATAGTATGTATGATAATTATATTTAGCTTGGAGAAAACCTATGAAGTATAAAATATTGAGTATAGTATTGTCTTTTATGTTTGTTTTTTCTACATTGGGATTGACAGCATATGCAGACACTGCATTTGAAATCAAAGAATTAAATATGCAAATTAAAACTCCTGACGATGTTGTTGCAATCTCACGTTTATCAACACCTCAGGATCCTGTGTTTCAAAACTCAGGACTTGATTATAATAACACAATGAAAATTCTTGAGGACGACAATGTGTATTTATATGCTCAGGCGAGGGATGGTAGCTATAAAATCACACTTTCTATGATTGAAAATGACGAGAGTAGAGGCTATTATGATTTTACTACCTTGTCTGACAGTCAAAAGGAAGAGATTACGCAAACCTTTAAAAATCAGCCGGAGTGTACAAATTGCTATACATATGAGCTTAAAAACGGACAGGCGTTTTTCTTCTGTCCAACCTCAAAATATACATCTTCAAGCGGAAGTCCGCTTAGTATAGCACAGTATATAACAATCGTTAATGGACAGAGAATAGTAGTGCAACTTGCTGTCAACTCCACTACCTACACTAATGAACAGGTGGAAGTCCTTAAAAACATAGTAGACAGCATCAATTTTAGTACAATTACAAAGAAATCATTTGACTTCAATTCAGTGTTGCCATACATTATCGTGCTAGTAGTGGCTGTTGTTATGTTTACTATTGCAATAGTATTGATTATCAAGAAAAGAAAGAAAAACATTGCTCATGCAACAGCTAGTGAAGAAGATGCTAAATTGGAAGAGTTTTTAGAAAACACCCAGAGATATAACAGCTCTGAAAACAAAGACGAAGAACCCGAAGAACCTCTTATTATTATTACAGATGCCGCTAGGTTTGATGCAGAGTTTGGAAAAGGCAAAAAAACTACCGATGAAACAGAGGTGCAGGATTCAAGTAATGATTCTTCTGATAATACAGAAAAAGTTGATTCCGAAAACGCAGAAGCGGATTCTATTGAGGAAAAATCGGAAGCTGAGGATTCATCGACTAACGAGCCTGAAATACAATCTGAAAATTCAGATAATGAAGACTTTGTTACTTATGAGAGTATGGACCTCGATTCACTGGTCAGCGTTAATTCAGATGATGAGGACTTCGTTGTTGCTGAAGGAAGTGCAAAAAGCGACAATGAGAAGACTGATGACAAGATTGATGTTTCAGATATGAATCTTGACTTATCTGATCGCCATGAAAGTTTGGTCGATGACAAAATTGACGATAACTCAGAGCATAAGCTTTATGTAAATAAAACTCCTGAAAATCATGAACATAAGAGAAACTCAAAGGCAAAAGATAAAGAATTATCAAATATGCCATTAAAGATATTAAAGGGAATAGGAAACGCTTTTATCGGTGCAGGACTTTTATTAATATATCTGGTCTCACTTGCAATTAGTGCTGGTAAAGATAAGAAGAAGCAAAACAAAAAGTCAAATAAACCGCATAACAGAGCTAATAGTAATAATTCAGCAAATGGAACCGGAAGAACGCCATCCGGTCAATCTAGATCGTCTATGGCAATACCTCCTAAAAATTCTGTTAGCTCTAATATTCCACAAAGAAATAGTTTAAATCATAACAACCCTGAATCTAGAAAAAGCCTTGTAACGCATGATATTCACAATGAGTAGTAATTAAACAAGGGGTTATTTAGATTTGCTCAAACTATAGAAAAATGATATAAGATTAAGGTGAATGACAATGATGAAGAGACAATTTTCAATAAAAGATTATCTTAATATGCTTCTTGCACATATCAAGTTGATTGTAATATTGCCGTTTATATGTGCATTTTTATCTTACACATACACAATATTTCTAATTACACCTACGTATTCAACGAGTATGATGATTTATGTAAAAAATACAGACGCTGCTTCAGAGAATGATTCTGACTATGAAAACTATGTTACAAGTAATGGCAGTGGTACCAGAGTTAATCCATATAACATGAATGCGTCTGCGGCTATTGCTCAGACCTGCTCTTTGCTCTTTAGTACTAATAGATTTATGACGGAGGTTTTAGCTGATTCTGAGCTGGAAACAGAGAACTCTTACTCGCCGGGTACGCTGAAAGGTGCAGTTACTTTTTCTAGTGTGAACGATTCGCAAGTAATGAGTGTGTCAATAACTCTTACAAATCCAAATGATACTGTGCAAATACTTAATGCGATTTTTAGACAGTCAGAAAAATATTATAAGGGATATTTTCCTACCGGTCAGATATTTATGGTGGAAGAACCAAACAAACCATCCGCACCTATTTCGCCTAATTTAAGTAAAAATATTATTTATGGATTTGGTGCAGGTTTGGCAGTTGCAGTTGGAATTGCTTTGTTAATAGGATTTATTGATACATCTATAAAATCAGGTGATGACTTGTACAAGATTTATGATATACCTGTATTTGCTGAGATTATTGATACCAGCACATAACTTAAGGAGGTGCCTGTTTTGAATCTTTATGACTTAAAATTGTTTCAGCAGAATATGATGAAGAAAAAAGCTCCTGAAACAAATGATAAATCTAAGAATATACTTATTAATAACGATAAGTTTGCTGTTGTTGAAGCATACAAAATAGCAAGATCAAATTTGATGTTTGCCGTATCAGCAAAAAATAACAAGTTTGTTGTTTTTACAAGTTATAATAAGGGAGAAGGAAAAAGCACATCTATCACTAATATGGCTATATCCGTTTCAAAAATGGGTGTTAAGGTTTTGCTTATTGATGCTGACATGAGAAAGCCTAATATTCATAACTTGTTAAAACTCAAAAATGATATTGGACTATCTGAGCTTCTGGGAAAATTCCGCACTCCGGAGGAGGTTATAAAAAAAGATCTTTTACCAAATCTTGATGTAATAACTGCCGGCACTATTCCTCCGAACCCATCTGAACTTTTGGGATCACAACAGCTTGAAACAATGTTTAAAAGGTTTAGTGAGGAATATGACTTCGTTCTAATCGACTCGCCACCTATAGGAATAGTTACAGATGCACTTATGCTCAAGGATCAGGTGGCAGGTTATGTGCTTATCGTCAGAGAAAAGCACACAACTCACAATGATATTGCAAAAATGCTCAGTTCGCTGGAACTTGCTGAGGCAGATGCACTTGGGTTTATGAAGATTGGTTGTGTGCAGAAAGACAAAAAATATTACAACCGCTATTATAACCGCTATAGATATGGATATTAATCTGCTTAGTACAAAAGGAGAAGTAAATTTGTCGGAAATACAAAATGAAATAAAAAAACGTAGAACGTTTGCGATAATATCGCACCCTGATGCAGGAAAAACAACGCTTACAGAAAAACTATTGTTATATGGTGGTGCTATAAATTTAGCAGGTTCTGTAAAAGGAAAGAAAACATCTAAACACGCTGTGTCAGACTGGATGGAAATAGAAAAACAAAGAGGTATCTCGGTTACAAGCTCTGTTTTACAATTTAAATATAATGACTGCTGTATAAATATACTTGACACACCGGGACACCAGGACTTCTCGGAGGATACCTATAGAACCCTTATGGCTGCAGACTCAGCAGTTATGGTTATAGATGCTTCAAAAGGTGTAGAAGCACAGACTATAAAGCTCTTTAAGGTTTGTTTATTGAAAAGAATCCCTATTATCACATTTATTAACAAAATGGACAGAGATGCCAAAAATCCATTTGAGCTTTTGGAAGATATAGAGAATGTTTTGGGAATTAATACCTGCCCTATAAATTGGCCTGTAGGTTCCGGCAAGGAGTTCAAAGGTGTTTATGACAGAGATAAAAAGAAACTATTAATGTTTACTGCAAACAACGGTCAGAAAGAGGTTGAATCAGAACTGCTTTCTCTTGATGCACCGGAGCTAAAAGAGTATATTAACCAATATCAAATGCAAGAACTTTATGATGATATTGATTTGCTTGAAGGCGCAGGCGATAGCTTTGATCTGGATGCTGTAAGAGCCGGCAAACTCACACCCGTATTTTTTGGCTCTGCACTTACAAACTTTGGCGTTGAGCCCTTTTTGGAAAAGTTTCTTGAAATCACAACATCACCATTACCACGAGAAGCTGATTGTGGAATTATTGACCCTGTTCAATCTCCGTTCTCAGCGTTTGTGTTTAAAATTCAGGCTAACATGAATAAAGCCCATCGTGATAGAATTGCATTTATGAGAATATGTTCAGGTAAATTTGAGAAAGACATGGAAGTTTATCATGTGCAGGGTGAGCGAAAGATGCATCTTTCACAGCCACAACAGCTTATGGCACAAGAACGTGAAATAGTTGATGAGGCATATGCAGGTGATATAATCGGTGTGTTTGATCCGGGTATTTTCTCAATAGGTGATACAATCTGTACAGCAAACAATAAATTTAAATACAGAGGTATACCTACATTTGCACCAGAATATTTTGCACTTGTGCGCCAAAAGGATACCATGAAGCGTAAACAGTTTGTGAAAGGCACCACCCAGATAGCCAGAGAAGGTGCTATCCAGATATTCAAAGAGCTTGATGCCGGTATGGAAGAGGTATATGTCGGTGTTGTTGGTACACTTCAGTTTGACGTATTAAAGTATAGATTGAACAATGAATATAATGTAGAAATTATTATGGAGAGTCTACCATATAAATTTATCAGATGGATAGGAAACAAAGATATTGACCCGAAAAAGCTTGACTTGGCTTCTGATACCAAAAGAATACAAGATATGAACGGCAACAATTTGCTTTTCTTTACAAGCTATTGGAGCATAGATTGGGCTTTAGAGCATAATAAGGGTCTGATTTTAGAGGAGTTTGGAAACAGCCAAGGTTTCTAAAAAAAGATTAAATTGTAATTTGTTACAAAAATGTTACTTTGTGTTTATGCAAAAGGTAAAATATAGGAAGTTAGTCGGAAAAATGGTTGTTTTCTCTCTCTATTTGTGTTAAACTGATAGATAAGATAAATTGGGTTTTGAACGATATTACTATATGGAGGAGAACAAAAATGAAAACGTTTAGACAAGGTTTATGTTTGATTCTAGCTGTTATGATGATGATGTCTGTTTTTGCAAGCATTGGCGCATCTGCCGATATTGATTCAGAAAAACACATTTTGAATCGTATCACTGTAGACAATGCCGCTAAGGGTGGATATGCTGAGGATGAAGCTGATGGCGTGGTTGTTCCAAGAATGGCGACAACCGTTGATTATCCTGAATCATATAGTTCAGTAGAAGATGGTTATATTACTTCTATAAAACATCAAGGTGAATATGGTACTTGCTGGGCACATGGTGCAGCAGCATCTGCAGAGGCTAGCCTTATTAAAAATAATGGCTACTCTATTAATACTAACTTTTCGGAGCTTCATCTGTCATACTATATGTATAATTCAGCTTACGATGCTCTTGGCATGCTTAATGGTGATAGCACTAAAATTGGCAGTAGATACTCAAGATATTATAGCTTCCTTGATTTAGGCGGTTCCAATAGTTTTACTCCTTTTACTCTTGCTCGTTGGACTGGTCTTGTTGATGAGGGTAAATATCCACAGTTTGATTATTCTAAAGCACATCCTAATTTTACAGCTCATTACACATCTGCTTATCTTCAGGATGAGGTTCACCTCACAGAGGCATATTGGGTTTCACCTAACGATATAGAAGATATGAAATACATGATCACTAAGTACGGTGCAGGTACTATAGCTTATTATCATGATGATTACTATTTTAAAGAAGCAACAGGTTCTTACTATTATGGTGGCACAAGTAGCCCTAACCACGAGGTTACAGTTGTTGGTTGGAATGATAACTATTCAAAGTCAAACTTTAAGTCATCTCCAAGCAAAGACGGTGCATGGCTCGTTAAGAATAGTTGGGGTACCGATTGGGGTAACGGCGGTTACTTCTGGCTTTCATATGAGGATAAGTCTCTTTGCTCTGATGTTGCATCTTTCTATGCTTTCGAGAATGCTGATAATTATGATAATAACTATCAGTATGATGGTTCTAGCATTTATGAATATGATTCAGCTACATCAGGTAGTTTGCACGCAAACGTATTTACCGCTGATTCTAATGAATACTTAAAGGCAGTTTCTTTCTGGACTGCTCAGAAAAATGTTCATTATTCCGTTCAGGTTTACAAAAACCTTGCTGATGCAACAAACCCAACTAACGGCACAAAGGCTCTTTCAGAAGAAATTACCGGTTCTGAGACTTATGCAGGATATCACACAATTAAGCTTCCAAGCAGTGTATATCTCTCTGCCGGTGAAAAATACTCTGTAGTTGTTAAGCTTACTGCTAAAAACGAAAGTGAAACAAACTTCTTTGTAGACAGATCCGATTCAAGCCAACAGTGGATTGTATTTGCAAATACTGCTTCCAGAGGACAATCATTCTTTAAAGATGCTTCCAGCTCAAAGTGGGTTGATAAGGGATTAAGTGGTATCAACTATCGTATTAAAGCTTTCACAGATGAAGAAAATGGCGTAACTAATAATGACAAAGAAACCGCAACTGACAGTGATGTATATTATGTGTCAGATACTGACAGCAATAGCTGGTGGTACGATCTGTTTGACAAAGTCGACAGCGATAAAAAAGAAGGCTTCACAAAGGTAGAAGATATCTCTACACTTGCAAATGGTGATAAGATTCTTATCTACGGAGCAGGTTCAAACACAGTTGTTATGCCTTATATGTTACCGGGCAGAAATAATGTATTGTCCGCATATCCTGTTGAGGAGGCATATTTCGAGTCTTATATGACTTGGACTGTTAGAATAGATAATGATATTATTTATCTTGAGACATCTGATGGTAAGCGCATGGTTTCTGAAGATGCTAACACAATTCGTCTTGATAAGACAGGTAGCACTCTGAAATTTGAGAATGGCGATACTGATGGCACATTTAGACTTGTTGCTACAGGAACAGATAGATTTCTTAAATACAATGAGTCACTTGGTGGCTATAGATTCTACAAATCAGCTGATGAAAACACCGACCTTACAATCTATAAGTATAATTCATACAGCTCTGTAATCAGAACAAAGGTTATGGACTATGGTGATGTTACAGGCGATGGTGAGGTTACAATGCTAGACGTTGTTGCAGTTCAGAGATTGATTGCAGATATCGCTGATGATTCTATAAAATCACTTAAAATGCTTGCAGATGTAAATGGTGATGACGAGGTTACAATGGAGGACGTTGTACTCATGCAAAGACAAATTGCCGATCTTTCTGTAGGCGACGTTAAGCTTGGTAAATCACTAACATTTATAATGAAATAATTAAAATTTAATATAATAAATAAGCTTGTCGTTACTGAATGTAACGACAAGCTTATTTTTTTATGCTGTTAATAATCTGTTTTAAAGTTTCTTTATCAGTTAGTCTATTCAGTGCTTGTAGCATACTATTCGATGTCATATATGATGGTAGTTTGAGATAATTAAGCACTTTTTTTCTAAGCTCTGCACTTTGAGGCATTCCGGTAAGCCCTAGTTCATAAAAATCAAGTTTAGTGAGTTGCTTCTCGTTCTCTGTTTTCTCGCCATCATCAAAGCAAGCTCCGCATTGCTTCAATGCATTGAGAATATCAGATTCGCTTATACCTTCCACACCAAGCAATCCCTCTTTAGAGTATTTATCTTTGCGTTTTTCCTTGCCTTCTATCTGTGGAATATACGCATTTTTTATGTTCTCTGATGAAGTAATACCTTTGATATGATTTCTTATCACAAATCCTGCAGAATCGCTGTCTGTGAGGATAATAATACCACATTCATCTGCCAGTTTTCTTATGAGATTTCGCTTTTCTTTATCTTTGAAAATTCTGAATCCATTAGTCTCTATTATGCAAGTGTCCACAACAGAGGTTAGCTTAATTTTATCGTATTTTCCTTCAACTATTATCGCTTCACGTATTTTTATCATAAAATAAACCTCTTTATGCAGAAATCAATTCACTAATTAATGTTTCAAGAACTATTCTATTATCTGTAGCAGTAGATTTGATCTTTCTCTCTGCTTCAAACATCATATCAAGCATTTTTCTGAGCTTTTGAAGTGAAATATTTCTTCCGTTTCTTTCTGCTTTTTCCAGAAGAAAGCTTTTGTTACCGGTGTAGTCAAATTTTCCTAGCAAATCAGATACACTTACAGAGCTTCGCACAGCAGATTTTACTCTGTATATATCGCAATATGATTTTGTGATAAGGCTAAGAATAATCTCGGGTGGTTGTTTCTGATAAAACATATCATCCAGTATTTTATAGGCATTTTCTGCATTGCCATACATAATATTTTCAGATAATTTAAAGATATTATATTCGGTATTTGCAGTAACTATCATAGATATATCTTCTTCCGTGACCTCTCTGCCATATGCGTACGAGAATAGTTTGTCTATTTCATTTGTAATGGTGTTGAGATCGTTTCCACAGCGTTGAATGATCTTCAATGCGTCTGCACTGCTTATTTTGCAATCATATTTAGGAGAAGCTTTTATTATGAAATCAACAAGCTCTTGATCAGTTTTCTTTTTTATGCATAATACATTGCCGTGTTTATCAGCATAATCTATAATTTTTTTCTGTATACCGGTTGCTTTTGGAGTGACAGTGGGTTGGCTGATTATTATTATTGTTTCGCCGTTTGCTTTAGATAAAATCTCCATAAACTTTTCTGTGATTTCCTTACCTTTGCCGGAATCACTCGTTAGGTTTTTAAAAAGCTCATCAGTGTCGATGTCTTTTAGCCATATACAGTTATAATCTGCCATAAAGGGAATTATGTCGCAAGCTGATGATATTGCGTCAGGGTCGCTAAAATCCTTAAAAATATGAAAGCAAAAGTCATCGGGATTTTCTCCTGCGATTTTCTTTATTAGCTGTTCTGTATAGCGTTTTACAGAGTATTTTTCATCACCATATATCATGTATATGCCCGAAAAAGCTTCTTCTTTTAAGAGTTTTTTAAATTGTGCTTCATTTAGCTTTGACATAATATTTTCCCTCTCTGCAATCTATGTGGATTTTTCCGTCAACGGTGCAAAATGTATTAAAATTGCCGGAACTGTTATCATCTCTGCACAGGACAGTGTATCTGTAGTGCAACAGCTCAATATGTTTCGGCTCCTTGCTATAAGCAATAATGTCTACATCACGATATTTCTCAGGCAAATCATAGCAATCAGCGTTGTCAGGAAGTATCAAGACTCTCAAACCATAGAGATTTATGTAAGAAAAGCATGATTTCTTAGCTTTCAAAAAATTTATGTTTGCCTTTTGCCATAGGTTTATTCGTGTGTCGCTATCTTTATAAATAAATTTATCTACACGGCTTTTATATGCTTCTTTGTAAAAATAGGTCTGTTCTTTATCATACACCACTGCACAATCTACATAGAAATCAGTCATTAATTTTGGTATGTAATCATCACTTTTTGTTACAAGAAGCATGGATATATCGTCGCTTCGTTCGTGAATAATAGCTTCAAGGTTTTTACTCTTATAGCTGTTTCCACCATATGATATCACCACAGATTCTTCGCCTTTTCTCAATACAGCGTTTACTCCGTTTCCACAATCAGCGAAATCTAGGGTTATCATATCTTTATATACAACATTATCTATCACAACAAAGATAAGTAATATCGAGCAACATATTAATGACAAAACCACTCTGGCTGATTTGCTTTTAAAAAGCCAAAATCCTACTGCTATTATTATACTACTCACAAGTAACCATAGCAAATAAAAATCTGCATATAAATAAATTTTTGATGCAGGCAGAGTATCTATTAAATCTATAACCTTAGTCGATGCCGCAATCAGATGCCTTGTGATAAAGAAAAGCGGTATTGATAGAGTTGATATATATGGAATAAAAGATATTACACATGCTAAAAATCCTAATACTATTATAATTTCGACTAATGGTATCATAATCAGATTTGTAAATACAACGTACGGAGAAAATACTTTGAACACAAGAATAGTATATGGTAGTGTAACTATAGCTACAGATATAGTTACGCATATAGACGAAATAATTTTGTTTGCAATATTTATTAATAGATTTTTCTTTGTATACTTAATACTTAGAATTCCTACCAGTGTAGGGTGTAGAAGTACAATACCTATTACGTTAGAAAAAGTAAGCAAAAATCCTAAGTTTCCTGCGATGAATGGATTAGAAGCAGTGATTATAAATGATGCAAGCCCAATCGAGGTCAAACTGTCTATTCGATTGCGAGATATTCTTCCTATAAGCACCATGGATGTCATGATAGCACTTCTCACCACAGAAGGTGAGGCACCTGCAAATATTGTAAACCCGAAGAGAAAGGCAATTGCACCAATAGATGCTACCTTTTTCTTGTGTGTGATAAACATTAAAATCGAATAAACTACCAGACTAAGCAAAGTGGTGTGTAAACCGGATATTACTAGCAAATGGTAAATAGAAAGATTGGTGAACTTTGTTTTTAGGTGTTTATCAAGCGATTTACTGTTGCCTGTCAGTATAGCAGACAACACAGATGCATACTGTTTTGGCATAGCAGAATATATCTTTTCTCTCACGCTATCACGAAAATCAAGAAAAACTTCCACGAAGTTTAGTTTTGAACCATCGACCTCTATAACCTCCGTGTAATCAGAAACATCAGCTTCTAGATAAACACCTTGAGAATACATATAAGAACGACTTTCATCGTTTAATTCTGAAAATGACATGGTGCAAAGTATTGTATCGCCACGATTAGCGTCAATCTCAGAATAGGGTATTTCAGCTTTGATATCATAGGCTGTATCACCATCTGCCAATGATACATTACACATATAACCCTTGTCACCGGAATAATAATTTATCACATCAGTTACAACGGCTTTTGCTTCATAATCAGTGTCTAGCTTGATTTGTTTAATTGGAGCTACCTTAACCGAAAAGAAAACTGAATATAGCAAAAATCCAACGAGTGATGAAATCAAAACACATACTATTGCTGTATGTGCTCTAAGCTTTTTAAAGCATAGAAATACAACAGATATCACAAAAAATAAGGTGCAAAGCCATAATACGGCGTTTGCACCCAAATATACTGCCAAAGCCGCCGCACATGTAACAGAGAATGAGCAAAGTGCCAACGGTCTCTTCATAACAATTAATCGCAATCAGATCTGCACAAAATGCAGTAACATTGCTTCCTCTCAATCAAAATTATTTAGGAAAAACAGGAAGTGGCTCAAGGAAGAATATATCACTTCTTGTGGAAGCGTCACCCTCGGCAAGCACAGCGGCTTTACCTACGATGATTCCTCCGGCTTTTCTTACGATTTCTTCGAGAGCAGCCAACGATTCACCTGTGCTGATAACATCGTCTATAAGCAGCACACGTTTTCCATTTATAAGATGTGCCTTATCCTCTGCAAGATAGAGCTTTTGAACAGCACTGGTGGTTATAGATTTTACCTCGATGGAAATAGGGTTTTCCATATATACTTTTACGCTCTTACGAGCAATTACATACACACCGCAGCCTTGTCTTGCCATCTCATAGCACAGCGGAATACCCTTAGCCTCAGCTGTGATAAGCACATCGTGCTCAGGACATATATCAAGCAAAGCCTTTGCGGTTTTTACTGTGATATCTACATCACCAAACATATTAAATGCTGCAATGTCAAGATGCTCAGATACTTCGCACAAGGGCAACTCTCTCTCACAGCCTGCGATAGTCATTTTATAAACTTTCTCCATAAAAAACAACTCCTTTAAACTAGATTTTCACCAAGGGATATGCCACCTAATAAATGAAAATGAAGATGAAAAACAGTCTGACCAGCATCTGAACCACAGTTGCTTATAATTCTGTAGCCATTATCTAAGCCTTCCTGCTTTGCGATGATATGAGCGTTTTTTAATATATGAGCCACAACATCGCAATTATTGTCACTCACCTCATCCAAGGAGGCGATATGCTGTTTTGGAATCATCAACACATGCACAGGTGCCTGTGGGTTAAGATCTCTGAAAGCAAGCATCTTGTCATCTTCATAAACCTTTGTACATGGAATCTCACCATTAGCTATTTTGCAAAATATACAATCCATAGTTATCTCCTCCCTATAATCACACGATAATTTTATCATATTTAAGGCTCAAAGTCAAAGGTTTTAGACGTATTTTTATGATAGCTTTAACAGACTTGAAAAAAATAACAAGATAATGTATAATTTTTTGCGCAACATATATTTTAAGACAAGGAATAATGAAAAATGAAAAAGAAAAGCACACGATTTTTAGTAGAAGCAGCACTTATAGCAGGACTTTACACAGCGCTTACTTATGGACAGGGATTTTTGTTTCCGGGCACAACCTCAATGGCTATTCAATTTAGAGTATCAGAAGTTTTATGCTTGCTTGCAGCATTTACACCTTCTGCTATACCGGGACTTACTGTGGGATGCCTTTTGTCTAATATTATAAATATAACTGTTTTACCTTTAGATGTGCTATTTGGTACGGTCGCAAGCTTTTTGGCGGCTTTTGCTATTTATAAGCTACGAAAAGTTACAATTAAAGGATTGCCCGTTATCGGTGCTTTGATGCCTGCGTTATTTAATGGTATAATCATAGGGTTAGAAATAAGTATATTTATTCCCAATGATTTCAATTCCGGCTTGATTGCATTTTTGGTGACGGCAGGTTCTGTTGCTTTGGGTGAGCTTGGCGTTTGCTTGATATTGGGATTGCCATTCGCATTTGCAATTAAGAAAACAAATCTATTTAAAGACTATATTGAGAGATAAACTATGAAAAAGGTAATATCTGTAGAAACAATGAGAAATAGCGATGCAGCCAAAATAAGCTCAGGCGCATCCGGTATAGAGCTGATGTACAATGCCGGCAAAGCTGCCTTTGAGCATATCGACTGCGAGAGTAAAAAAATAGCCATAGTATGCGGCACAGGCAACAATGCCGGCGATGGTTATGTTATTGCTTTGCTTGCAGAAGAAAAAGGAGCAGATGTTACAATTTTTCTTATAAAAGAAAAATTTTCGTCAGACGGTAAATTTTACTTTGATAAGTGTATCAAAAAAGGAATAAAATACACACTTTGTGATGACAACACCTGCTTTTCTCAGTATGATGTGATAGTAGATTGTATTTTTGGTACCGGCTTTAAGGATATACCAAGCGGAATAACCGCAGATATTATCAAAAAAATCAATATTTCACAGGAAAAAGGTACAAGAGTTGTATCTATAGATATAAATAGTGGACTTAATGGCGATAATGGATTATCTGAGCTTTGCGTATGCTCAGACCTAACTATTTCTATAGGCACGCTCAAGAGTGGTCACTTTTTGGGAGATGCCAAAGATAAAATAGGGCAGATAGTTAATTGTGATATTGACATCCCGATATCAGGAGAATATTTTCGACTTCTCGAAGATAATGATTTTTACGATATAATTAAAGAACGAAAAAACAATAGTCACAAGGGCACATATGGAATAGCAGGAGTGCTTGGAGGTTGCAAGGAGTATTCAGGTGCAATCAAGCTAGCAAATATGAGTGTATCTCAGCTCAGAAGTGGCTGTGGAATCTCACGTGTAATAATAGCCGATTCACTATTTACATCTGTGTCGCCATATCTGCTTGAGAGCACGCTCTTTTTGCTGAAAGATATCGATGGCAAAATTATCTTTGACGAAAACGAGATAAATAATGCAATCAAAGGATTAAACAGCCTTGCTATTGGTATGGGATGGGGTGTTTGTGAGGAAAACCGAAAAATTCTCGAATATATCATAAAGAATTTTCAAGGTAATCTTATAATAGATGCCGATGGACTGAATATATTATCTGCACTTGATATGAAGATATTAAAATCAGCCAAATGCAAAATAGCAATTACTCCACATCCGAAGGAATTTTCTAGACTATCAAAAATACCTGTTTCAGAGATTTTATGTGATCCTATTAGATATTCACGAGAATTTGCATCAGAGTATAATATTGTGGTGTTGCTAAAAGGAACATCAACAATTATCACAGATGGTGATGTTGTGTCTATATGCAGTCATGGATGTTCGGGTATGGCATCAGCCGGAAGTGGTGATGTTCTATCCGGAATAGCAGCAGGTCTTGCTGCTTACAATGACGATATGTTTCATACTATGGAATGTGCATCATATATTAACGGAATTGCAGGTGAGCTTGCGCAGGCAAAGCTTAACAGTATATCAATGATTGCACATGATACAGTGGATCAAATCTCAAATGCGGTTAATAAATTGTTACAAAATGATTAGCAAAAGTATCAAAATGCTTTTGCTGATTTTTTTTCGACAATTTAAAGTATTTTTTAAAAAAAGGTTGACGTTCTAGTATTTTTTTGATATCATATACACAAGATATGGGGTTTGTGTCGCGATGTGGTTATGCTTTGTGATATTTTTATCGTTGATTTATGAGGAAAAATGTTACAAATTGTAATTATATGGCATAAAGACCTTATATATTTTTATTCTGGAGGGAAAAACCTTGAAAAAAGCATTATCTCTATTAATTGCTGCAATGTTGCTTATGGCAACTATTGCTGTCGGCGCATCTGCTGCTGACATTTCTAAGCCTGCTGTTTCCGATGGTTCATGCGGCGATAGCTTAACTTGGGCTTACAATCAATCCACCAAGACTCTCACAGTTTCTGGTACCGGCGCTATGACCGATTACGATGAAACAAACAGAGCACCTTGGTATGAGCACCGTGGAGCTATGTCCACACTTGTTTTGGAGGATGGCGTTACTTCTATCGGTAACTATGCTTTCAATTCCTGCAAGGGTTTGAAAGAAATCAATTTTGCTGATTCTGTTGAAACAATAGGTACATATGCTTTTCGTGATTGTACCGGTTTTGCAGACCTTACAATTCCTGGCACAGTTAAGGAAGTTGGTAGCTATGCATTCAGTGGTAATAGCGGTCTTAAGAAATTAACACTGGCTGATGGTGTTCAGAAATTAGGCGAAGGTGCATTTTATGCACTTACATCACTCACAGATATCGAGGTTGCAGGCAGTGTTTCTGCAATTGCAGATAAGGCATTTATCGCTTGTGTATCACTTGCTAATGTAACACTTAACGAGGGTATTACAGAGATTGGTGCAAGTGCTTTTGCACAATGTAATGCACTTGAGAGCATTACATTGCCGGAGAGCCTTACAACAATAGGTTCACAGGCATTTACAAAGAGCAAGAAGCTCAAATCTATCTCTATCCCAGCCAAAGTTTCTTCAATCGGCGATAACACTTTCCTTGGCTGTGTAGCATTAGAGAGTGTAGATTTTGCAGATGGCGTTACATCTACAGGTGAGGCTATGTTCAGCGGATGTACAGCATTGAAGAATGTTGATCTTGGTATAACAATGGAGACAATTGCAGATAGCACTTTTGTTTCTTGTACAGCTCTTGGAACTATTAAGGTTCCTGCAAGCGTAAGAACACTTGGCAAAGATGCTTTTAGCGGTTGCACATCACTTGATGTTGAATTTGAAGATGTAGATGCTATCACATCATTTGGATATAGCGATATTTGGAATACTAGCTCAAACTGGTCTCAGTATGTTACTGATATAAGTGCCGGTTCATTTAAGTATTCTAATGATGACAGCTACGATGGCGGTAATATTGATTTGTCCGGTTATGACACAAACGCAGGTACAGGTAATGGAGATTCCCTTACATGGATTAACAAATCTGCTAAGTGGTCTAACCCAGATATGACAGAGGCAGAGCTTAGAATCGACTTCTCATATCGTGCTGCTAATGTTCCTGCAGATATCGTTTTCGTACTTGATTACAGCGCAAGTACAATGGACACAGTAGACGGTGTCTCTAAATTCTATACACTCGTTTCTAAGGTTGACGATATTTCTAATGAATTGCTCAACAACGAAAAGCTTGATGATCGTATTGCAGTTGTTCCTTTCAGCAATGGTATGACAGAGCTTTGCAATTTTACAGATAATTATGATGATGTTCACGAATTTCTCTTCTCCCAGACACTTGATAAGGAAGCTCAGACACATTATTCTGAAGGTTTCACATCAGCTAAAAGAATTATTGAGAGCCGTCAGGACGATAGCCGTCAAGTAATTGTTGTATTTGTTACAGACGGTGCTCCAAATGCAGGCTACGAAGGTATCGAAGAGGCTAAGAGCATTTTGGATCTTGGTCATAGCATCGCAGGTATCGTTCTTGACACAACAGTTGAGTCTTTCAAGGCTGTTTCTCTCTTCTGCTCAAACGGTATGACATATTCCGCAAACAGCAACGAAGAATTTAACCAAGCTATCAACAAGGCTTTAATTGCATCCTTTGCTTCTTATGTAGTATTTGATAAGATGGAAACAAAGAACTTCAAGATTAAGGATGTAAACCTCATCACAGTTGCAGATGAGGATGGCAACTTCTATAACGACACAGTTACAGTAGGCGATGATATTAATTCTCTCAGTTGGAACACAGCCGGTTTCTTGCCAGAGATGAGATACACACTCACAATTCCACTTGTTCTTAACGAGGGTGTTTACGGCACAAACCTCCTTACAAATAATGGTGATGCCACAATTACAAATGGTGCTGGCGAAGTTATTAACACTGTAGCTTCTCCAAAGCTCAACAACATTTCCTCATACATGGTTGTTTATCACTCAAATACTTCTGACGACACGACAGAAAACTTTACATTCAGCAATGGTGATACTGTTTCTGTAAAAGACAATATGTTCACAAATGGTGGATATTCATTTATAGGCTGGAACACAAAGGCTGATGGTACAGGCACAGATTATAAGGCTGGCGATACTTTCACAATGCCTTCTGCAAATGTTGATTTGTATGCTAAGTGGTCTGCAAATGCTTACAAAGTAACCTACAATTCCAACAATGCTACAGCTGACAAGTCTAACGAGACAGTTTCTTCTAATGAAGAGTTTGGCAGCACAGTTAAGGTTGCAGATAATTCATTTGCACCATCTGAAGAGAAATATGTATTTGTATCTTGGAATACAAAGGCTGATGGCACCGGCAAAGAGTTTAAACCAGGTCAAACATTCACAATGCCTTCACAGGATGTAGTTCTCTATGCACAGTGGAAAAACAAGTATCTTGGTGTAGAATTTGGTGTTATCTATGATGGTAACGGCGGTAAATATGATACTGACAAGACAGAAAAGAGAGTTGGAGCTCTCTATGAAAGCACAGTAGAGATCGAGAAGAATTTCTTCGATAGAAGCGGTTACAACTTCGTATCTTGGAACACAGAGCCAGATGGTTCAGGTAAAACTTATGTTCCTGGTGACACATTCATAATGGGTTCAAAAGACGTTAGAGTATATGCTCAGTGGCAAAAGAAAGATGCTCCTAAGACAGGCGTTGAAGATGGCTCATTCGTATGGATGATTGGTCTTGCAGTAGCTATGAGTGCAGCAGCTGTACTCGTTATAGTAGGCAAAAAGAAGAGAGCTTAATCTCTGATTTATTCCTAAGCAATTAAGAGAAATTTGTGGGTTGGGATTCGTCCCAACCCACTATTGTTTTATTAAGCTTGAAGAAATATTGGTTTTATGCTAAAATATTGAAAACTTTTGATTTAACTATTGGAGCTATCAGAGATGACTTTTGAAGAATTTATCACCAAATTTAATATAACTCTTGATGATAATCAAAATGTGGCAGTGCAGGCAACTGAAGGTCCTGTGCTGTTGCTTGCTGTTCCGGGCAGCGGAAAGACTACGGTTTTGGTTACTCGATTGGGGTATATGCTGTATTGCAAACACATATTACCTGAAAACATACTCACAATGACATATACAGTTGCCGCTACAATAGACATGAAAAATCGTTATTCCGCTTTTTTTGGTGATGAATATAGAAACCGTCTAGAATTTAGAACGATAAATGGTTTTTGTGCAAAGGTGATATTATTTTATGAGAAGATGCTAGGCAGAAAAGCATTTGAATTGATAACAGATGAGAAAGAAAGCTACTCTATTCTTGCACCGATTTATAAAGAGTATGTTAAGGAGTATCCTACGGAAAACAGCATCAAGGAGCTAAGCACCAAAATTACATATGCTAAAAATATGCTTCTTAACGATGAAGAAATAAAAAATCTGGATGAAACATCTTATCCTTTCTATGATATGTACAAAAGCTATAATACAGAGCTAAAAAAGCAGAAAAAAATGGATTATGATGATCAGATGATATATGCGTTCGAGATTTTGAAGAGATATCCTCAGATTTTGGACTATTATCAGGAAAAGTATAAATATATCTGTGTGGATGAGGCTCAAGATACATCAAAAATACAGCATGCTATAGTTTCACTGTTGGCTAAAAAATATCAAAATGTATTTATGGTAGGCGATGAGGATCAGAGTATTTATGGATTTAGAGCGGCATATCCTGAAGCGTTAATGGATTTTAAAAAGATATATAAAGATGCCAAAATCCTGATGCTTGAGAATAACTATCGCTCTACAGCAAACATTGTTCACATAGCAGATAAATTTATAAAAAAGAACGAATTTCGCTATGATAAAAATATGAAACCTACCAGACCTAATGGCGATGATGTACAAAAGATAAGACTAAAAAATCAATTATCACAGTATGAATACATCGTATCCCTAGCATCTAATTGTAAGAGCAAAACAGCTGTTTTGTATAGAGATAATGAATGTGCTTTGCCGATAATTGACCTGCTTGAACGCAAAAAAATACCATATGATATTAAGCTAGCAGATACAACATTTTTTACCAATAGAGCAGTGCAGGATGTAATTGATATTATTAGATTTTCACTCGACCCTTATGATACTGAGATTTTTATGCGAATATATTATAAGCTAAACCTTTATCTTACAAAGCAAAATGCGATAAATGCCTGCAAGATAAGTGCTTTCAAAAAAATAGCTATACTTGATGCTGCTTGTCAGATAGATTCTATTTCTGACAGTGTATATACAAGGTGTAGAGAGTCTATGGCTGGTTTTAGAAAAATTGCGACAGATCGTGCGGATAATGCAATCAGCAGGATACATTCTTCAATGGGTTATGGCGAATATATGCATAAAATGGGTATTGGTGTAAACAAAATTAATATTCTAAGAGCACTTGGAAAACAAGAACTGAATGTGTCAGATTTTCTAAAGCGATTAGATAAGCTATGCGATATAATTCGTGAAAAGGAACGTGATCAAAAGTGCAATTTCACTATGACCACGATCCATTCCAGCAAAGGCCTTGAGTATGACAATGTGTATCTGATAGATGTGTATGATTCTCTTTTTCCCGAAAAAGTGATAGACAGAAAAAAATGCACAGATTCTGATGTTTTGCATCAGTTTGAGGAAGAACGCAGACTTTTTTATGTGGGTATGACAAGAGCAAAAAACAAGCTTTGTCTGCTAACGTATGATGACAAAAAATCAACTTTTATAAATGATATTTTTCAAAGTCACGAAAAAATCCAGCGTAGGGCTACCACAACTAATTTTAATAAGTATAATAGCAATAAAAATGCCATTGAATATAAAAAATTTCAAGAAAAAATGTTGATTGGTGCTACAATTATGCATAAAACCTTTGGAGAGGGCATGATTATTAATCGCTTAGGTGATATTGTGACCGTTCAATTTGAGCAGAGTGGTACAAAAAAGCTATTTGTTAAAAGTCTATATAGTTCTAATCTTATAAAAGTAGAATAAAAAACGGCGATACCGAGCATTTAAACCCGATATCGCCGAAATTTTTATATTTATTATTAAATTATAACACTCTCACTTTGAGAACTCCATCCATTGATGAAACCTTGTCTGCATCAACAGACTCAGCATCGTCAATAAGTGTATAAGCGTAATCCTTACGAACACGTGTAGTAGCTTTTCCTAGAGTTGCAAGCTCTTCTGTTAGCTTATCACAAGCCTTGTGAATTACACAAACACGTCTACCGCTTCTTTCAACAGAGATATTAGGAAGATTAACAGAATTAACGATATTTCCGTTTTCAAGATAATCCATAACCTGATTTGCTGCCATAAAAGCGCAATTTTCCTCTGATTCAGGAGTGGATGCGCCAAGATGTGGCAAAGCTGTTACGCCATCTATACCAATCAGATCATCTGTAACGAAGTCAGTCACATAAGCAGACATCTTTCCACTTTCGAGTGCTGAAATAATGTCGGTAGAATTTACTAAGCCATCTCTTGAGAAATTGAGAATTCTTACGCCATCTCTCATCTTTGATATGCTTGAAGAGTTTACCATGCCCTTTGTGCTATCATTAAGCGGCACATGAAGTGTGATATAATCAGACTCATCATAAACCTCATCGAGATTATTTGTGAACTTCATAGTAGGGGAGAGCTTCTTTTTGCCTTCCTCAGAGAGGAATGGATCATAAGCTACAATGCTCATACCGAGTGCTTCGGCGGCGTGTGCCACGAGCATTCCTATTGCGCCCATTCCAACGATACCAAGTGACTTGCCCTTGATTTCTGGACCTGCAAATGCACTCTTTCCTTTTTCTACCATTTTGCCAACTTCACTGCCATTTCCCTTTAGAGTGAGAGCCCATTCTGCGCCCTTAAACACTTTACGGCTACTCATAAATAATGAACAAATAACAAGCTCTTTAACGGCGTTTGCGTTTGCACCGGGTGTGTTGAACACACAGATGCCTTTTTCGCTACATTTGTCTAGCGGAATATTGTTTACGCCAGCACCGGCTCTTGCAATAGCAAGAAGACTATCAGGAAGCTCCATATCGTGCATTGCAGCACTTCTTACAAGCACAGCATCAGGTGCAGCGATGTCCTCGCTGTATGTATATTTGTCAGTAAAGCAATTTAAGCCTACCTTGCTGATTTTGTTAAGCAATAATATATTATACATTCTTATCACTCCTTCTTGTTTTTGTTATATATACAGGATTTATATCAGCTGTTTTCTTCTTCAAACTTTCTCATGAATTCAACAAGCTTTTCAACGCCTTCCATAGGCATAGCATTATAGATAGATGCTCTCATACCGCCTACGCTTCTGTGACCTTTAATGTTTACAAATCCATTAGCCTCAGCCTCTTTGATAAATTTAGCATTTAGCTCGTCACTGTCTGTAACAAAAGGAACATTCATAAGAGAACGATCTTCTTTAACAACGGTTCCTCTAAACATCTTAGAATTATCGAGGAAATCATAAAGAATATTAGCTTTATTTATGTTTCTCTCATTCTTTTTTTCAAGACCGACGATATAATTTTTAATCCACTCCAACACTAACTTCATTATGTAGATAGTATAGCATGGTGGTGTGTTAAACATAGAGCCGTTGTCAGCATGGATCTTATAATTGTACATCGTAGGTGTGAAATCCATAGCATTTCCGAGAAGATCTTCACGAACGATAACAATTGTTACACCGGCAGGTGCGAGATTCTTTTGTGCGCCAGCATATAGCAAACCGAACTTTGTAACATCGATTGGTTCACTGCATATACATGATGAAATATCACCTACTAGTGGCACATCTCCTGTGTCTGGAAGCTCATTATAGCGAGTTCCATAGATAGTATTATTTATGCAAATGTGAAAATAGTCTGCGTCTTTTGTAAAAGTAGAAGGGTCAAGCTTTGGAATATAATTAAAATTTTTATCTTTTGAAGAAGCAACAATATTTACTTCACCATATCGGGAAGCTTCTTGCTGAGCCTTACTAGCCCACTGACCGGTTACTACGTAATCAGCTTTGCCACTTTTTGTCATAAGATTCATAGGAATCATAGAGAACTGTGACCAAGCACCGCCCTGCAAGAAAAGAACCTTATAATTATCCGGAATATTCATTATTTCACGAAGCAAACTCTCAGCTTCTTTGATGATGGAATCATACACCTTAGAGCGATGAGACATCTCCATTACGGATTGACCGCTTCCTTTGTAATCGAGCATTTCATCAGCGGCTGTTTTCAAAACTTTTTCTGGCAATACTGATGGGCCTGCCGAAAAGTTGTACACTCTTGCCATTTTAAAAAAACTCCCTTCGGAATGGTATTTTCGGAGGGTAAATGTAATTCCCTCGTTAAGCAGATAATAACATTTTTATGAGTTGTTGTCAATTATTTTTTGTAAAAAAGTATACATATAAACGAAACAATAATTGTTGGACAAGGTTGCGATGAGTGTCTTTTTTTCATTCAATTATATTGCCAATATATAACTTGACTTGTGATTAAAATAGCACTATAATATATGTATTATGCAATTCTATGTGAAAGAGGGATGAAATTGACTATAAAGAAATATGATGTTGGCGGAATGTCATGTGCTTCATGTGCTAGTCACATCCAATCTACGATAAGCGCACTTGATGGTGTGCAGTCTGCAGAGGTAAATCTTCTGACCGGTGTTATGAAGGTTGCATATGATGATAGCTGTATGAATGATGATACAATAATCCGTGCAGTAACAGAAATAGGATACGAAGCTTCTCTTTCCGGTGTGAGAGTCAAAGAAGAGAAAAAAACAGGGCTAAAGAGCGAAACCGAAATAATGAAAAAGAGATTGATATACTCTTTGATATTTGCTGTTCCGCTTTTTGTTATAGCTATGTTGCATATGGTGGGCGTGTCTATGCCACCATTTATTTCTACACAAAATAATGCAATAGCGATGCCGTTTCTTGAGTTTTTGCTTGTGCTTCCGATTGTAGTTATAAATCGCAAATATTTCACTGGTGGTTTTAAATCTCTGCTAAAAGGGCATCCAAATATGGATTCACTCATAGCCATTGGTGCATCTGCGGCGATAATCTATGGAATTTTTAATATCTTTATGATAGGCAATAGTCTTACGCTGTTTGATATTGATTCCATTCATGAATTGTCTATGGACTTGTATTTTGAAAGTGCAGGTACAATCCTCACCCTTATCACGCTAGGCAAGTTTCTCGAGACACGATCAAAAGAGAAGACGGGCGATGCTATAAAAAGACTTGTTGAGCTCAAACCAAAAACAGCGGTTATTCTCAACGGTGAGAATGAGCTTGTTGTTCCGATAGAAAAAGTAGCTGTGGATGATATAGTGTGCATCAAATCAGGAGAACTGATTCCTGTAGACGGAGTTATTGTTGAAGGTGATGCATCTGTAGACGAATCAATAATTACCGGTGAAAGCATACCTGTTGATAAGACAGTGAACGATCAGCTTATAGGCGGCACAATAAATAAATCAGGTTTTGTAAAAATGAAAGCAACCAGAGTTGGCGAAGATACAACTCTGTCAAATATCATTAGGCTTGTTGAAGAAGCATCGGCAGGCAAAGCACCAATCGCTCGCCTTGCAGATAAAATATCAGGTTTCTTTGTTCCGGTTGTTATCGTGATAGCACTCATAACAGCTGTAGTTTGGATGATAGTCTCGAAGGACTTTTCTGCTGCACTTAAAAATGGAATATCAGTGCTTGTGATTTCATGCCCATGCGCTCTTGGTCTTGCCACACCTACCTCGATTATGGTAGGCACAGGCAAAGGCGCTGAATATGGTATTCTTATAAAGAGTGCAGAGGCTTTAGAGATTGCTCACAAGATAAAAACTATAGTGGTGGACAAAACAGGAACGATTACAGAGGGTAAACCAAGTGTTACCGATGTTAAGCCGATAACTCCTATGAAAGATTATCATTTGTTGGCACTTGCGGCATCAATTGAGAAAAATTCAGAACATCCATTATCAGAGGCTGTGTGCGAATATACAAACAGCAAGAAAATACCGATCTTTAAGGCTACAAATTTTGAGAGAATTCCAGGAATGGGAGTATGCGCCTTAATAGAAGGAAGAAAGTTTTACGGCGGTAACGTAAAGCTTATGAGTAAATTAGGTATAGATGTTACTAATTTTATAGCTTTGGCTGAAGAACTTGCTCTTGAGGGAAAAACATGCCTTTACTACTGCGATGAAAATAGAATATTAGGTATAATTGCACTTTCTGATACAGTTAAGCCTACAAGTAGAGCTGCCATAACTCAGTTCCAAAAAATGGGCATAGAAACTATTATGCTTACCGGTGACAATAAAGTAACTGCTCAGGCGATCAGAAGAATAGTGGGAATTAAGGATGTAGTTGCCGATGTGCTACCATATCAGAAAGAAAAGGTAGTAAACGCTTCTAAGCGAGATGGCAGAACCGTTGCTATGATAGGCGATGGAATAAATGATGCACCGGCACTTGCTGCCGCTGACGTGGGAATAGCTATTGGAGCAGGCACCGATGTTGCACTTGAGTCTGCTGATATCGTTCTTATCAGAAGCGATCTAATGGATGCTGTAACAGCTATATCATTAAGCAAGGCTGTAATAAAAAATATAAAACAAAATCTATTTTGGGCTTTGATTTATAATAGTGTAAGTATACCGCTGGCTGCATTGGGTCTACTAAGTCCTATGTTAGCAGCACTTGCTATGAGCCTTTCGTCAGTGTGTGTAGTTAGCAATGCTTTAAGGCTGAGAAGATTTAAACCAAAGGAGATAACCTCTGCAAAGGATAAGCGAGCTGAATCTACAGAGTTTGACGCTGTAATGCCATTAGATCTTGATGCAGTAAATGATAACGTACCAAATCAAATAACATTGCAGTCAGCTCTAGATGGTGTAGAAGCACATGGTGTGCATCAAACTAATTTGAATGAGAAATCTTCGCAAGATAATTTGGAAAACGAAACAAATAACAAAGGCTTATATAATAATGAAAAGAAGGAATTAATTGTAGAAAAAAAGTACAAGCTTATGATAAGCGGAATGTCTTGCAATCATTGTAAGATGACTGTAGAAAAAGCATTATGTGGTATTGATGGTGTAAAAGCTGAAGTTAATTTAGACGAGAAATGTGCTTATATAACGGCACCGGAAAATGTAGATATCACATTATTGAAAAAAGCTGTAGTAGACTGCGGTTTCGATGTGCTTTGATAAAATTTATATTTATAAACGTTTGCAGAGTAGGTGATAGTTAAATGACAAATATAATAAGTTATTTTCAACTCTTGTATAAGTCACAATTAAGTATAAATGATACGAACAGGTTTTTGTATTTTTCTTTCTTCAAGGTTTTATTACCATTTATAGCAAGTATTGTACCTATGGATTTTGTTTTTCTTATATTGGTTAGCAATAAGAAAGTAACGCTATTGGCTATTTGTGTATTTTTTCTGATTCTTTTATTTTTGCCCAAGGTTGCTTCAATTTTGGAATATATACTTCATTCGTTGTTCCTTGTGTTTGTGTGTATGTTTCATCCTAACTCTACTATTGCGATAGCAGGTATAATTGCTTCTGTTATACTGATGCTTTTTAAAACAATTGTTGCCGGTTACAAGATATATTCCTTTTGGCCGGCTTATGAAAACCCGTTTGTCATACTTTGGCTAAAATAATTACGAATTATTTGACAATAAATGCAAAAAAAGATTGACAATTTCACATAATTAGCTTATAATAGCAGAAGCGTTTAATTGATATGTGTGCGTTCGAGAGGTGCAATATGTTATTAAATCTGCGAGATGTCTTCGTTTCTCAAAATAGTAAAATACAGGTTGATTATCTTCTCGACTTGTCAGATTTATCTATCAATGGAGCTTATCCGCTTGCTTTGCCTGTACAGGTTCATGCAATGGCAGAGAACAGAGCAGGTCTAGTGAGATTATATTTGGATGTTAGCTTTGTTTATCATGGCTGTTGTGATCGTTGTGGTGATGAGTTTGAGCGCAGCATCAAGAATCATTTTGAGCATATATTAGTGCTTACACTAAGCGGTGATTCGGATGACGAATATATCGAGACTCCCGATTATGAATTGGAACTTGACGAGCTTGTTACAGCGGATGTCATTTTAGATATGCCGAGCAAGTTTTTGTGTAAAGACGATTGTAAAGGTCTTTGCGCTGTATGTGGAAAAAACTTAAACAATGACAAGTGCAGTTGCAACAAAGATCGGACAGACCCTCGATTAGAGGTTCTTAAACAGCTTTTGAATTAAGGATTAGCTTTTGCTTTTCTTTGTATCATCAATTTTGCTTAAGGAGGTGCTCATTGTGGCAGTACCAAAGAGAAAACATTCCCATGCCAGAAAGAATAAAAGACGTTCCAATGTTTGGAAGCTTGATACTCCTGCTCTTATGACTTGCCCTAAGTGTGGCGAATTAAAGTCACCTCATAGAGTTTGCAAAGCTTGCGGATTCTATAATGGCAGAGAAGTTATCAAAATGGACGCATAATTTAATGAAAAGCGTTGAAGCAGAGGAGGATCATTCTTCCTCTGTTTTTATTAGGTGAGAGTTTTTTACACTTAGCTAGAAAGGAACGATACACATTGTAGATTTTGTTTGTTAATTGCAAACTAAATTTATTTGCTGTGTCTTAGGTTATAGTCGATGTCAGTAGTAGTAAAATCTATAGAGCAGGGTAGCCAGGCAGAAAAGGCAGGCATATCTCCGCTCGATACATTGCTTAGCATTAATGGTAATGATATTGTTGATGTTCTCGATTACAGATTTTATCAAATAGGTACCAAACTTGAGGTGCGTGTACAAAAAGTAGATGGTGCAGTTGTGGATTATGCCATTAAAAAGCATGAGTATGAAGAGATTGGCATGGAGTTTGAAACATACCTTATGGACAAGCAGCATCATTGTTGTAATAAGTGTATCTTCTGCTTTGTAGACCAGTTGCCTTCCGATATGCGTGAAACGCTTTATTTTAAGGATGATGATTCCAGATTATCGTTTTTGTTTGGCAACTATGTTTCGCTCACAAATTTGACCGAACACGAAATAGATAGAATAATAAAAATGCATATAAGCCCTATCAATGTGTCGGTGCATACCACAAATCCAGAGCTAAGATGCAAGATGCTTAACAACAGATTTGCAGGCAAAGCATTAGATGTTATGAAACGCTTTGCAGATGCGGGTATTAAGCTTAACTGCCAGGTAGTATCATGTCGTGGTATAAACGATGGCAAAGAACTGGAAAGAACGATAACAGATTTGGAAAAGCTGTATCCGGCTGTGGAGTGTGTTGCAATCGTTCCTGTAGGGCTTACTAAATATAGAGAGGGACTATATCCACTCGAATCTTACGACAAGCAATCGGCGTTAGAAACGCTCGAACTAATAAACAGTTATGGCAAAAAATTCCTAGAGAAGTACGGCGAAAGAATAGTATATGCTGCTGATGAATTTTTTATTTACGCAGATTTGCCGATACCTGATGCTGAGTATTATGGCGATTTTGGACAGCTTGATAATGGTGTGGGACTTATCGCACTTATGCGAGAAGAGTTTACAGATGCACTGGAATATGGTGGTTATGAACTGAACAGAGATAGAAAAATCACTTGTGCCGGTGGAGTAGCAGTGGCACCATATATGCGTAAGCTATATGATATGTGCGAAGATAAATACAGCAATATAAAAATTCAGCATATCCCGATTGTAAATAACTTTTTTGGTGAAAAAATAAATGTGTCAGGCTTGATAACAGGGCAGGATCTGATAGCCCAGCTCAAGCCATATGATTTGGGAGAAGAACTTCTGATACCTTCTGTTATGCTAAGGCATGAACAGGATAAATTTCTTGATGATATTACCCTGATACAGGCAGAAGAAGAATTGAATGTAAAAATAACTCCTGTCGAAAATGACGGAGAACAGCTCTTAAAAGCAATTTTAGGTATAAGATGATAGCTTACAGATAAATTATTAATAATAGGGAGGTAGAGAATTATGTCAAAGCCGGTTGTTGCTATTGTGGGAAGACCAAATGTAGGAAAATCCACATTATTTAACAAGCTCATAGGCCACAGACTATCAATTGTAGATGATTCTCCCGGTGTTACCCGTGACCGAATTTTCGGAGAATGTGAATGGCAAAATCGAAAGATAAGCCTTATAGATACAGGCGGTATAGAGCCAAGAAGTGAAGAAATAATTCCAAAACAGATGCGTGAGCAAGCTCAGCTTGCCATAGATGCGGCAGATGTAATAATCTTTGTAGTAGATGTTAAAACAGGAATCGTGTCTAGCGATATGGATGTTGCATCTATGTTGCAAAAGAGTGGAAGACCGGTGGTTCTCTGTGTAAACAAATGTGACTCTATAGGTGAGCCACCAGCAGATTTCTGGGAGTTCTATAATCTTGGATTAGGTGATCCTATTCAGGTATCATCGGTGCATGGCCATGGCACAGGCGACTTGCTGGAAGCCGTGTATGAGCATCTTCCGGAGGTTAATGAGGATGATGAAGAGGATGATTTTATCTCGGTTGCTGTTATTGGCAAGCCAAATGCTGGTAAATCATCTCTGATAAACAAAATTCTGGGAGAAAACAGATGTATAGTGTCTAATATTGCCGGCACAACAAGAGATACTATAGATTCCTTGGCAGAAACACCATATGGAAAATTCCGCTTTACAGATACAGCGGGCATCAGACGTAAAAGCAAAGTGACTAATGATATCGAAAAATATAGCATTTTGCGTGCGAAAATGGCAATAGAAAGAAGCGATGTCTGCGTTATTATGATAGATGCTACAGAGGGCTTCACTGAGCAAGATAGCAAAGTTGCAGGACTTGCTTGTGAGGCAGGAAAAGGTTGCATTATCGCAGTGAACAAGTGGGATGCAGTCGAAAAAGACGGAAAAACCATGCAGGAGTTCAGAAAAAAGCTTGAAAACGATTTTTCCTTTATGTCATATGCACCAATTATGTTTATATCAGCTCTGACCGGCCAAAGGATAGACAAGCTGTTTGAAATGATACGCACAGTGTCTTCATATTGCAATATGAGAATAAAAACCGGTGTTCTTAATGACCTTTTGGCACAATCTACGGCTAAGGTGCAGCCACCTACTGATAAGGGTAGAAGATTGAAGATATATTATATGACTCAGGCTTCTATCAAGCCACCTACATTCGTATTTTTTGTTAATAACGCCGAGCTGTTCCACTTCTCTTATCAAAGATATCTTGAAAACAGGATAAGAGATACCTTTGGCATGACCGGCACACCAATCCGATTTGTTATACGTGAAAGAAGCGAGAAGTGATTGGAGGCTTAGATGATTCAAAATTCAGATTATTTATTAAGCAATCTTTGGCAGTTTATTATAGTAGCTGTAGCGGGATATTTATGCGGAAGTTTTAATTTTTCTGTCCTGATTACTCGTCTATCAGGAAAAGCAGACATTCGAACTATGGGCAGCGGTAATGCCGGCTTTACTAATATGCTTAGATCAGTAGGAAAAAAACAGGCTACAATTACATTTATAGGTGATTTTATTAAGGCTGTAGTGCCTATTGCTGTTACATGGATTATTCTCCATTATAGTATAGGAAACAAAGAGTATGTATCCATAGTTAAGTATATATGTGGATTATTCTGTGTATTAGGCCATATGTATCCTTTGTATTATGGATTTAGAGGCGGAAAAGGCGTTGTCACAAGTGCTGCTGTCTTACTTATGGTTGACTATAGAGTGTTTTTAATAGCAGTTGCGGTATTCTTTACTGTATTTTTTATCAGTAAGTTAGTTTCATTAGGATCTATATGTGCCGCAGCCACATTCTTTCTAGCTACGTTTTTTATAAACTTTTTTATTTTATATAAACTGGGAAATTGCTCTTTGATATATCTAATAATAACTTGTGTTATTTCATTTGTTATTTCTTCTCTGGTAATTATCAGGCATAGGAGCAATATAGGTAGAATTATTCGTGGCGAGGAAAAAAAGGTAGTGCCTCACAAATAATTTAAAATTTAAAATGGCTGGTTGCACGTTATGTTGACAACCAGCCATTTTATATTTTGTTATGTTATTTATTTTTTAGCATAAGGTGTATCTGAGAGTGGGAGAGAGGTTCTTAGCTTACCATCATATCTGAAATATGCATCTGATATAGCAGGGGCTGTAGGAATGGATGTGATCTCACCGATACCAATAGCTCCATATGCAAGGTTTAGTCCTTCTTTTTCTACTACAATAGCCTCAATCTCCGGTATATGATTAGATTTTAACAATCCTAGTGTTCCGAATTTTGCTGTAGGCTTGCAGTCAACAATAGGATAACGCTCTGTGAGTGCATATCCCATCGACATAACCACACCACCCTCTATTTGTCCTTCGCAGGATAGTGGATTGATAGCCTTGCCTACATCATGGGCTGCTACTATCTTCTTTATCTTTCCATCATCATCAAGAATTACAATCTGTGTGGCATAGCCATATGCTATGTGGCTTACAGGGTTTGGAAGATCTGCTCCAAGTGGATCAGTTTTACCCAAATACTCTGCATAAAACTCATCACCTTCAAGCTCACTAAGTGATTTGCTCTCCAGTGCTTTTGCGAGATCTTCACAAGCACGTCTGCAAGCTTCACCGGTGAAGAGGGTTTGACGTGAACCGGATGTTGTTCCGGAGTCCGGTGCTTCAAATGTGTTTGATCTATTATATACCACATCGTCTACAGATACTCCTGTGGATTCGCACACTATCTGCACAAGCACAGTGCCAAGTCCCTGACCAATGCATGATGCACCGGCAAGAATATGGATTTTCTTATCCTTTATCAGTAGTCGCACACGACCTGTGTCCGGTATACCAACACCAACACCGGCGTTTTTCATCGCACAGCCTATGCCAACATACTTTGCGTTGTCATATTGCTCCTTCACAGCTTCCAGAGTTTCCACAAGACCGGTGGAATTATCTACGATCTGTCCATTTGGTAACACCTGACCTGGACGAATGGCGTTTCTATATCTTATTTCCCATGGTGAAATTCCTACCTTATCTGCCATTTGATTAAGCAGTGTTTCTATGCAGAAGCAGGTTTGAGTAACGCCAAATCCTCTAAATGCACCTGCCGGAGGATTGTTTGTGTAATAAGCATATCCATCTATCTCAAAATTTTGATAGTTGTATGGGCCGGCTGCGTGTGTGCAGGCTCTTTCTAAAACAGGACCGCCGAGAGATGCATAAGCACCTGTATCAGAAATTACTTCAGCTTTAACTCCCTGTATGATTCCGTTTTTATCACAGCCTAGAGTAAATTTCATATCCATTGGGTGACGCTTTGGGTGTATGAGAATACTTTCTGCACGAGTGAGCTTCATTTTTACAGGTCTTTTGGTCAGATACGCAACAAGTGCCGAGAGGTGCTGTACAGTTACATCCTCTTTTCCGCCAAATCCACCGCCAACAAGCTGGTTTTGCACCCAGACCTTTTCCATAGGTAGGCCAAGCATCGGTGCAGTCTCATGCTGTGTGTCGTAGGCACTTTGATCAGTTGATAATATCATTACGCCATCATTATGTGGGTATGCCACAGCACATTCAGGCTCTAAAAATGCGTGTTCAGTATAAGGTGTGGAAAAGCTCTCTGTGATAACAAAATCAGAGTTTTTTATAGCCTCCACAGCATTACCTCTGCTTACATGCTTGTGAGCAAGCAGATTACCGTTTTGGTGTACAAGAGGAGCATTTTCTGCCATTGCTTCGTATGGAGATTTTACAGGTTCAAGCACTTCATATTCAACATCAATAAGTTTTTTTGCTTGTTCGAGTATTTCCTGAGTTTCTGCAGCCACTATGCAGATAGCATCGCCCAAATAATGAGTCATAGAGCCGACAGCTATCATGGTGTTCCAATCTTTTACAAGGTGTCCTACCTTGTTCTTGCCTGGAATATCGTCAGCGGTAAACACGCCAACAACGCCGTCAAGTGACTTTGCCGCATCTGTGTGTATTGCTTTTACTATGGCTCTGGGATATTGTGAGCGCACAGCAGATGCATGTATCATGCCATCCATATATATGTCATCAGGATAAATTCCTGTTCCGGTTACCTTTTCACGAACATCTATTCTATGTACACGTGAGCCTACTTTCCAGTTTTTATCAGGTGTTGGAATTTTTCCGTCTCTGATAATTTTTGCAGCTAGCTTTACAGCTTTAATTATCTTTACATAGCCGGTGCATCTGCAGATATTTGTACGAAGTGCATATGCAATCTCTTCTTCTGTTGGATCTGGGTTTACATCCAGAAGTGCTTTTGCACACATAACCATGCCTGGTATGCAAAAACCGCACTGCACAGCGCCAGCCTCGCCAAAGGCAAATGTATATGCGTCTTTTTCAAATTCACTGAGTCCTTCTACGGTCAGAACGCTCTTTCCGTCTAGTTTATCTGTTTGCTGTATGCAGGCTCTCACTGCTTTACCGTCTACAATTACAGTGCAAGTGCCGCAGGCACCCTCACTGCATCCATCTTTTACAGATGTCAGCCTAAGTTCATCACGAAGAAATCTGATTAATTTCTGATTTTTTTCTACAGTAAAGCTTTTACCATTTACAATGAATGTTGACATAGCTCCTCCTTGTTTTTTATCTTTTCAAGATCTGATTTTGTGTCTACATCAATCAGCTCATATGAATCGATATTGTATATGAGTAAATCATTTATGTTGTTTTTTATTACAGCACTTCCGCCTGTATCTCCTTTAAGGTTTAGCAGGTCTTCAAAATATTTTTTTGGAAAAATACACGGATTTCCACGTTTGCCGTTGTTGCCCATTGCGACAATATTATCTCTGTTTTTTAAATAAAATTCAATCTCGTTTTTAATGCTGTTTTTTGTCAAAAGTGGCTGATCAGAGACAATATATATCACAGCATCACAGTTTAGCATTTCTTTTGTGCCGAGCTTGATAGTGTTGCTTATGCCATATTCCGGATGATTATTAGTTATTGTGTTAAAACCTTTGTTTTTTGCGATTGCAATAACCTCGTCATATTGAGATATCACGTATATTTTGTGAAAACACTCAGTCGGTATATTGTTCAGAATATTCTCAATTAAGGGCTTGCCATCGAAATCCGCCAATAACTTGTTATCACCAAATCTGACGGAGTTACCTGCTGCCATGACCACACAGCCTAATTTTAAATCGCTCATATCAGACCTCACAAAAAGGTGTATATCTTTAGATGATACCAATATCACGATTTACACCAAACATACGAATTATACTATAACATTATACAATATATATTGCAATTAATCAATCATATTAAGTGAAATTTAACGAGGAATTTTGTAAAGTCGTCAATGATAGGTGACACTTTTCTCAAAAAAATATGATGTTCCAATTTTGTTTTTTGAGCCAGAGACAAAAAGCTGAATTTTTGCTGTATTTAGCCACCACCATTGGTGGCGTGACCTTGATTGATCT
>JAQXOB010000041.1 GCA_029098305.1 Clostridia bacterium | reverse complement strand
TCCGATTAGCTATCGCTTTGAATGTCATTCCCTTTGCTAAGCACTCTTGAATCTCTATTCTATCATCAAGAGTTAAATGTTTATTTATCTTCATTGTCTGAGACCTCCTTTTCTCAGACTTAATGCTACCACAAAATCCTTTTCACACTAAATGCAACCCTAAATTCTACTGTTGCATTTACTTTGAGAATTTACTCTTTACAAATAAATACGACAATTGTGTTGCTTTATTATTGACTTTTCGTTGACATATGATATAATTTAAATATATGCAGTTTTTTAAAAAGGGGTTGACAAGGTTATGAGAAGTGCGATAATCTTGACAGACAGACAGACAGACAGGATAACTGCCTGTGCTTTGCTGCACCTTTTTTTATCCTTAATGATTTTGTAAGTTTATAGCCGACAACAGTGGTGGATCTTATTCACTTTTGCTGTCGGCTTTTGCTATATAAAATTTTATTTCTTATTTTCAGGAGGAAATATGCGATCTTTAGAATATCCATTTGATTCGGATTATATTTTAAGAAAAAAGAAAAAAATTAAAAGAGAACTATTGTCTCAAAATAAAAAGTATTTGGAGAAAAGAATTGCCATTTTGGGCGGATCTACAACCAGCGATATTAAGCAGATATTAGAACTTTTTCTTCTGAATTATGGAATTAAACCTACTTTTTATGAATCTGAGTACAATCAATTTTATGAGGATGCTGTTTTTGGTAACAACGAACTCGACAACTTTAATCCGGACATTGTATTAATACATACGTCAAACAGAAATATTATAAGTTATCCGGAAATTATTGATACAAAAGAAGAAGTTGATAAAAAACTTAATAGTGAATTTGCAAGATTCATTTCTGTATGGAAAAGCATTGCCGAAAAATTTGGATGTACGATTATTCAAAACAACTTTGAATATCCTCTTTACAGATTACTTGGAAATAAAGACGCAACAGATTTTCACGGAAGAGTAAATTTCATAACAAAACTAAACCTGAAATTTGCTGAATATGCGGAAGAGAACGACAACTTTTATATAAATGACATAAACTATCTTTCGTCACAGTATGGACTAAATCAATGGAGCGATGAGTTTTATTGGTATATGTATAAGTACACTCTCGCTGTACCCGCAATTCCGGATTTGGCATTTAATATCGCTAAAATCATTAAGGCGTTGTTTGGCAAGAATAAGAAAGCTCTTGCTCTTGATTTAGATAACACCTTATGGGGCGGTATTGTGGGCGATGATGGAGTAGAAAATTTGAGTATCGGTCAGGAAACTGCTCGCAGTGAAGCATATTTTGAATTTCAGGAATACATTAAAGCACATAAACAGCTTGGCATTCTGCTAAATATCAACAGTAAAAACGAAATGAAAAATGCGCTTGCAGGGTTGGAGCATCCGGAAGGTGTACTGCGAAAAGACGATTTTGTTATAATTAAAGCGAATTGGAATCCGAAATCTCAAAACCTTGCCGAGATTGCCAATGAGCTAAATATCGGAATAGACAGTATTGCTTTCATTGATGATAATCCAGCGGAACGTGAAATTATTAATCAGACTTTTCCTGATGTTGACACTCCCGATATCGGAGAGATGCCTGAAAAATATATTAGAATTCTTGATAGTTGCGGATTTTTTGAGTGTGTGAGCATTTCTGATGAAGATTTAAATAAAGTGAAGATGTATAAGCAAAATGCTGAAAGAGCAGATTTACTCAACAGCTTCACAAATTATGCTGATTACCTTAAATCATTGAAAATGACAGCACGTATAGAGAATTTTATTCCTATGTATATGCAAAGAATTACTCAGCTTACAAACAAAAGTAATCAGTTTAATCTTACAACCAGACGATATACTCAGGCTGAGATTGAACAGGTGGCTAAAAGTTGTGAATATATCACGCTTTATGGTAAGTTATCCGATAAGTTTGGCGATAACGGAGTAGTTTCCGTTGTTATCGGTCATAAAGACGGAGATACTCTGAACATAGACTTATGGATAATGAGCTGCAGAGTGCTCAAAAGAGATATGGAATATGCAATGATGGACAAGGTTATTGCTGAATGTAAGGAAGCTTCTGTTAAAACTATTTTGGGTTATTACTATCCTACTGCAAAGAATGGTATGGTTCGTGATTTTTATAAGCTTCAGGGATTTGATAAAATTGAAGAAGATGAAAGCGGAAATACCACGTGGCGGTTAGATGTAGAAACATATATAAATCAAAATAAATTTATAAGTGTGGAGGACTAAAAATGACAAAAGAAAAAGTATACGAGATGTTAGATGAGGTATTTCAGGATGTTTTTGACGATGAAGATATCCACGTTATAGCAGAGACTACTGCTGACGATATCGAGGATTGGGATAGCCTTGAGCATATCAACCTTGTAGTTGCAGTTGAAACAAAGTTTGGCATCAAGTTCAATATGAGTGAGGTTGTTAAATTTAAAAATGTCGGCGAAATGGTAGATGTAATTATTCAAAGAGTGCAGTAATGATGAACGAATACATTTTTTCTGAAGTTAAAATTGGTGATACAGAAAGCTTTATCTATACAATTGATCAAAGAAAGGTGAAGCTGTTTAAGGAGATTTCCGGTGATGAAAATCCATTACACACTGACGAGATTTACGCTAAGGAAAAGGGTTTTGATGAAAATGTTGTTTATGGGCAGTTGACAGCAGCTGCCCTTTCAACACTGGCGGGAATGTATATGCCGGGGAAGCTGAGTATTATCCATTCCATAGAAACACAGTTTCTTAAACCTGTATTTATTTCAAAATGTCCTTTACAGGTTACCGGTATCGTTAAGGATAAGGATGAAAGATTCAAAACAATAACATTAAAATTTGAAATGTTCAACACAGACAATGTAAAGGTTTGTAAAGGAAAAATGAGGATAGGTTTTTTGGAGTGAGGGGAGAAATTAATGACTATCACATCACTGTATTTTTTTATATTTTTAATTATTACTACAATAGTATATTATTTATGCCCTAAGAAATATAGATGGATTTCACTTTTAGTATTTAGTGCGGCTTTCTTCCTTTTATCAAGCTGGGAAGTTTCCTTTTATTTTGTAATTGGCACAATAATAGCTTATGTTGGTGCAAGACTCATTCAAGAAAAATGCCAAACAGATAAATTAAAACGAATTGTTTTAGTAATTAGTATTGCTTGCGAGCTTTTTATTTTATTTTTGTTGAAATATATCAATATAATACCGAACACTATTAACGGCTTAGGTAACTTGTTTAGTATTGACTTGCATTTCGCAACAATTAATTTGATAGCGCCGATTGGAATCTCTTATTATACGCTCTCACTGTGGGGTTATATGGTTGATGTGTATAGAACAACAACTGAAGCAGAGAAAAACTACTTTAAACTCGCTTTATTTGCGTGTTATTATCCTAGCTTGATTTCAGGTCCTTTTGTTAGATATCCGGAAATGAAAACGGAGTTTTTTGAAGTGCGCAGTCTTGATTGGGATAACATTTTTATGGGTTTTCATAGAATCGTTTACGGATTGCTCAAAAAAATGTTTATCGCAGATAATCTTGCTGTTTTTGTAAACGTAATTTTTTCTGATACAGAGAAATACTCAGGACCTTTTATTTTAGTTGGAGTAATGATTTACGCAATACAGATTTACTGTGATTTCTCCGGATGTATGGATATCATTATAGGTGCATCTACACTTTACGGGGTTAAACTGCCTGAAAATTTTGATAGTCCGTTCTTCTCCAAAAATCTTTCAGAATTCTGGAGAAGATGGCATATCACGCTTGGCTTATGGGGCAAGGATTATATAATGTATCCACTTCTGAAATCCGCCCAATTTCAAAAGCTCGGTAAAAAAACTAAAAAGATGTTTGGAAAAAATATCGGAAAGAAAATACCTGTAATTCTTTCCATACTGGTTTTGTGGGCTTTTATTGGCGTATGGCACGGTGCTTCATATAAATATATTTTTGCCGCTGGAATTCTTCCTTGGATATATTTTTCATTCAGCGAATTGTTTTCAGATTTATTTCGAAAGGCAAATTCAAAACTGAATTTTAGAACTGATACGTTTTCTTTTCATCTTTTCCAATCAGCAAGAACGATTTTATTAATGTTGATTATCTGGCTGTTTGCTTTATCTCCGTCATTAATGCAAAGTGGGGAAATATTTGGAAATTTATTTACGATTCCATCTCTGCAAACAATCAAAGATTTTATAATAGAGAATATATTAGGCGATTTAGGCATACGCCAACTTGTTGCCAAATACGGACTTCTTGTAATATCTATGTTAAGTGTCACTTTAGTCGATTATCTAAAGTACAAGGAAATCAATGTCGGGGACAGGTTTAATAAGCAAGCTTTCTGGTTCAGATATGTAATACTGTTTGCTATGATAATAACGACAATTTGTTTTGGCGTATATGGTCCGGGATATAATCCTGCTGACTTTATTTATGGGGGATTCTAATGAAAAGGTTAAAACCAATTATCAAAATTACGGCTTTCTCATTAATTTTCTCAGTTGTATTATATGCTCTATCATATATGGCTAAGCCTGCTGGGTATAATCTTAGACATATTGAAGGCATTTACGCTGAAGAAGATAACTCTTTGGATGTGGTATACATAGGAGGAAGTGCAGCTTTTGTATATTACGCACCTCTGAAAGCTTGGAATGATTACGGGATAGTATCGTATGATTATGCTGCCGATACTATTCAGCCTGAGTTATATAAAACAATGATAAAAGAAATACTGAAAACTCAAACACCAAAATTAATTGTCGTGGACGCAAGATCGTTTCAGTATAGAGATAAAGATAATATTGATGCTCAGCCACCCGGTGAAGTTCCTTATCGAAATACACTAACCGGTATGCGATTATCGCAGAATAAAGTTGATTTTATTAATAAATATGTTGAAAAACAAACCGGCGATGAAAAACTTTCGTACTGTTTTGATATAATAAAATATCACGATATCATTGTTTGTTTTAATGGTAATAACATTAAAATGATGTTTGGCAAGTACAAAGAACCTTTCAATGGATTTTACTTTGTGCCTAAGGTTGAAGAAATAGAAAATTACGACTTTTCAACCACAGACAAAAAAGCAGTTTCAAGCGATACAGAGGAAATCTTAAATGATTTACTTGACTATATGGATGGAACAGGGATAGATTATCTATTTACAGTTTCTCCCTACGCTGAAAAAAAAGAGCACAAAATGATATTTAATTATGTCCAGGAAAAAGTTGAAAATCGAGGATATAAGTTTATTGACTGTAATGAATATACAGATATAATGAAGATGGATTTTGATAGAGATTTCTATAACGAAAATCACGTCAATATCTTTGGTGCGGAAAAATATACAGACTTCTTGAGTGAATACATAATCACAAATTATGCTGTTCCTAATAGAAAAGATGATTCCAAATATGCTTTTATGAACACATACTTAGTTGATTGGAATCACGAAGTAGAAGATACAAAAACTGCTATAAATAAACTCATAGAGGAAAATTCTAATGAATAATATAATGCCAAGTATCGGTTTCGGAACGTGGAAGTTAAAGAACAGTTCTGATACAACTAAAATTATAACAGATGCTATTTCTTGCGGATACATGTTGATAGATACGGCATCGTCTTATCTTAATGAAGAGGCAATCGGAAAAGCTATAAGTGCCTATGACCGTTCAAAATTGTTTGTTTCAGGTAAGCTTTGGAACACAGATAGAAACAATGTAACTGAAGCTTGTGAAAAGACAATCAGCAATTTAAATTGTGAATACCTTGATTTGTATTTAATGCATTGGCCTGCCTCAAAGGCGGTTCATGATAATTGGGCTGAAATCAACAGTAGTGTTTGGTATCAAATGGAAAATCTTGTTAAATCAGGAAAAGTTAGAAATATTGGTGTAAGTAATTTTAAAAATAACCAGCTTGACGCCCTGATAAATACCTGTTCATTAAAACCTTATGTCAATCAAATTGAATTTCATCCGGGTTTTATGCAAAAGGAGATTGTTGATTATTGCAAGAATAACGAAATAATTATTCAAGCTTGGAGTCCCTTAAGATCAGGTAGAGCATTAAAGAAAAAGGAAATCATATTTATTGCGGAAAAATACGGTAGGTCTCCTGCTCAAATTTGCCTGAAATGGTGTATTCAAAATAGTGTGATCCCAATCGTAAAAAGTGCAAATATTGAAAGAATGAAATCGAATTTATCTCTGGATTTTATTCTTAAGAAAGATGATATGGATTATCTGAACAACCTTCCTTATATGGGCTCCTCGGGATTGGATTCAGAAACTTTGACTTTGTTTGGGTAAACAGGTGAAAATATGGACTATGAAAAGATTACAAAAGAAATCAGAAAAGAGATTTTTCTAACCGCTTTCGGTGCAAACATCGCTCATATTGCTTCTGCGTTTTCTATAGTTGAAGTGATGTATGTCTTGTATGAACAAAAAATTTTGCATTATGATCCTTTGAATCCGACTGCAGATGACAGGGATTGGTTCATTCTCAGCAAGGGACACGGAAGTCTTGCTCTATATTACGAATTGTATAAGTGTGGTTTTTTTGATAAAGACATGCTTAGAAGCTTTTCTAAGCCGGGCACAGTTTTAGGCGGTGAGCCTTGTTATCCGCTTACACCGGGAGTAGAATGTTCTTCAGGCTCATTAGGACACGGCTTAAGTTTTGCTGTAGGAGTTGCTAAATCCAAAAAAATTGATGGTAGGAACGAAAATGTATATTGTCTTGTCGGTGACGGTGAATGTGAGGAGGGTTCTACTTGGGAAGCATTGATGTTTGCTTCTCATATGAATCTTGACAATCTGATTATTTTAGTTGATTGCAATAAAATTCAGAAAATGGATAGCGTGGAAAAAGTAATCGGAATTAAATCGTTGAAACCGTATTTTGAAACCTTTGGATGTGATGTTTATGAGGTTGACGGTCATAATATCGATGAAATAAGAGAATGTTTGCAAAACATGAACACTTCAAGCAAACCAAAGGCTGTACTTCTAAATACAGTTAAAGGTAAAGGCGTTTCAATTATAGAAAATAATGCTAATTGGCATTGGCGTTTACCAAAAAAGAAAGAACTAAAATACTTTATGCAAGAATTAAATATATCCGAGGAGGAAGTCGAATATGCAAAGAGCCTACGTAACAGCGTTGTATGAAATAATTAAAAAAAATAAAAACGTAATCTCTTGCTTATCTGACAGTGGCACAGATTATGACGAAATGATTGCTCGTGAATTTCCTGAACAAGTCATTAATTTTGGTATAAGCGAAAACAATCAAGTTGCTGCTGCCGCAGGAATGGCTGCGACAGGGAAAATCCCGTTTGTATATACTACAAGTGCTTTCATAGCATACCGTTCCTACGAATTTTTGAGAGACGATATTTGTTTACAAAACAGGAATGTCAAACTCATTGGTATGGGAACAGGAGTGTCGTGGTCAACCTTGGGAGCGACTCACCATACTACAGAGGATATTGCCTTGCTTCGTTCCTTGCCCAATCTGACAGTAATCACTCCTGCAAGCCCTAAGGAATTAGAAGAAGCTGTTAAGGCTGCTTATAAACATATAGGCCCTGTATATATTCGAATGGGTATGAGCGGTGAAAAAGAAATCTATGATGATAACTATGATTTTGAATTAGGCAAAAATGTAGTCATCAAGGATGGTAAGGACTTAACTATATTTACGACCGGCAGTATTATATCTGAAGTATTAGAAGTTGCTGAAAAATTAGAAAATGACGGAATTTCTGCACGTATAGTAAATATACATACATTAAAGCCATTAGATGTTGATAATATAATTTACGAATGTAAGAAACAAAAAAATATTGTATCCATTGAAGAGCATAATATAATCGGAGGCTTGGGAACTGCAATCGCAGATACTATTCTTGGAAATAATATATATGTTAATCTGACTAAAATAGGACTTGAAGATAATTTTGCCGAAGGCTTTGGCAGCAAAAATGACGTGTTAAAAAGTAATCGACTTAACTCTTTCTGTATATATCAGAAAATACGAAAGTCGATATAATAGGCAGCAGCCGGCAGCCCATAAAATTTTGTGTAAATAATAATTCTTCAAGAAATAGCAGCATAATGGATTGAAGAACAATCGAGCTTTCTTATTTTTACTGCGTAAACTATTCATTCCTTCAACTGAATAATATGCATGCTTTAGCGTGAATAAAAAATACAGTCTAAATCTTTATATCGGCATAATGTTGCTTATATTTAATTCACTTGTATTTGCTTTATCCCTCAAATTAGATTCAAACCGTGACCATTTCTCAAATTTGGAAATGGTCATTTTCTTTTTCATATAGCGTGCGTAGTGTGCTTTGTATGCCCTGTTGTAGGTCTGCCAGATTGGATCGTTCTTGCACTTGTCGTCATAGTTCCGTCTTGAGCCGACATCTCGACATGTTGAGTCAGTGCTATCCGAGCTACCGCACAATCGGAAAAGCTCTGAAAATGAGTCAGAATACTGTAAGAAAATATGTTCAAAGCCTTGAGGATAAGCATTTAATCTCGACCGAGAGAACAGAAGTAATTACAAAAGACGGACGAAAACGCAACGGAACTCTGCTCTATACTATCCGTCCGATTGCAGAAGCTATTGATTACTTCCATAGTGAGCAGTTGCGGAGAAACGCATAATTTCGAGGAAATTATTATAAGCAGGTTAAAGTGGGGCGTCTCCCCACGGAGTCACATCAGACGGCAGAGCCGACTGTTATGGGATTTTCAAAGGTGTCAAAATTAATATTTTGAGGTGTCTATCAAAAATGAGCGAAAATAAAAAGAAATATGCCTATTGGATGAAGCCTTCAATGGTTGAAGAAATTACAGAAATGCTTGATACGGCAAATGCAACTTCAAAAAGTGATTTTGTCTGTCAGGCTGTTCAGTTTTACATTGGTTATCTTCATCAACAAAAGTGTATTGATTATCTCTCACCAATACTCGCACAAACCATTAAAAGTGAAATCGAAAGTGTAGAGAAGAATGTTTCTGAAATGCTGTTCAAGGTTGCTGTTGAACAAGCTAAATTAAGTAATGTGATTGCGTCAACAAATCAGATTGATAAAGTTTCATTGTCAGCGCTGAATACTCTCTGTGCAGAAGAAGTTGCAAGAAACAACGGTATCATAACATTTGAAGATGCATACAAATTTCAACGAGGTTAATAAATGCCGAAGATTATTTTTACAAGCCGATACATTAAAAATCCTGCATCATCAAATGCAGGCAAACTGATAAAATATATGGGCACTCGTGAAGGTGTTGAAAAACTGCCAAACGGTATTGATTGCTCTCCCGTTACTAAAAAGCAAAATGATTTAATCTGCACTGCTCTTAAAACCGTTCCGGAGTCTTGGGATTATCCTGAAATGAAATCCTATCTTGAAAATAAGACAAAGGCTACTGCGACAGAATTCCTCAACGAAATTCTTGAACGCAACGCTGACAGGATAGACAGTGTTAAAAAGTTAGTTTCATATTATGCTGAAAGACCCGGTGTTGAGAAGTTAGGTAAACACGGATTGTTTTCTCAAACTGATGACACGATAAATCTTGATGAGGTAGCGGATGAAGTTTCAAATCACAATGGGATTGTATGGACACATGTCATTAGTCTTAAAAGAGAAGATGCCGAAAGGCTAGGCTACAGCAACGCAAATGCTTGGAAGAGTTTAGTCAGAAGAAATGCTTTAGAAATAGCCAAGGCTCATAAAATAGAGCCAAGCGACTTGCAATGGTACGGAGCATTTCATAACACAACACATCATCCACACATACATCTGCTTGTTTATTCTAAATCAGGACAAGGCTATCTTACTAATAATAGCATTGAGGGTATGCGTAGTGCTTTCGGTAACGATATTTTCAGAAATGAGCAGTACAAGCTTTTCACAATGCAGACAGAAATCCGTGACGAGCTGAAAAACGAAGCAAAGAATGTAATTGATGATTTACTTTCAAATATTGATTTGGGTGTTTATGTTTCCGATAAAATGGTTGAGCGGTTCAGAAAACTTGCTGAACAGCTCAAAAATTACAACGGCAAGTTGATGTACGGCTATCTTCCTAAATCAATCAAAGAAACCGTCAATAGTATTGTTGCCGAACTTGCAAAGGATAAAAATCTTACAAAGATCTATTCAAAGTGGAATGAAATCAACAGAGAAAAGCTGTCATTGTATTACGATAAAGAAAAGCCTGATATACCTCTTGAAGATAACAAGGAATT
>JAQXOB010000040.1 GCA_029098305.1 Clostridia bacterium | reverse complement strand
CTCGCTAACCCAATACAACACAGAATCAATCATATATTTTGAAAACATCTTATGCTCACTGGCTGTATCATTGCCACATCCGCTGCCATTAGAAAAACTGCCATCAGCATTCAAACGATAGTAATAGTTTGGCACAGTTCTGTTGAACCAAGAGTTTTTACTCTCATAGGTATGATTATATACCATATCCATAACAACGCCAATTCCTGCGCTATGCAATGCCATAACCATTTTTTTAAATTCACGAATTCTGACATGGCCATCATACGGATTTGTAGAATACGAGCCTTCAGGCACGTTGTAATTTTTTGGGTCATAACCCCAGTTGTAGCTACTATCAATAGGCTTACTCTCATCCACAGATCCAAAATCAAAAACGGGAAGAAGATGAACATAATTAACGCCGAGTTGCTTGAGGTAATCTATACATGTAGGCGTAAGGCCATCGTTATTTAGAGTTGTACCCTGCTCAGTAAATGCAAGATATTTGCCACGGTTAGGCTCGCTCACACCGCTTGATGCATGTATAGAGAAATCCTTGACATGAACTTCCCATATCACAGCCTTTGTTTGGGCATATTGCATCACATTTTTATCATTTTCCCAACCCTCTGGGTCTGTTCTTCGCAAATCGACAACCATGCCTCGATTACCGTTTACACCGGCAGCCTTGGCATATATGTCTACAGTTTCGCTTGTAACATCATCAGTTACAACTCGATATGTGTAATAAATACCGTCAAGATCGCCATCAACCTCAACAGACCACACTGCGTTTGTATCATCTCTATCAAGCGGAAAGCTCCTTATAAATTCTGCACCTGGCTCAGAATCACTGCCTTTTGTGAAAAGACATACATTAACCTGTGATGCAGTTGGCGACCATACCTTGAAAGTTGTTTTTTCACGTGTATAGTTGGCCCCGAGATCATTGCCACTGTAGGAATATTTATCCATTTCTTTCCAGCCTCTATTATTTGAAACAATAGGACAGAGCATTTCGATTTCTTTCATCATATCACCATTAATAATATTAGACAAATTTAATATAATAATTCATATTAAAAAAAGCAAAGAAAAAATACCGATAAATATAACAATTTATAATTATCGGTATTAATAAATCTATTTAAGTTATTGTGCTTCTTCAGCAATCAGATACTTCTTTTTGCGCTCTTTGAGCTGTTCGATAACAGAATCATCTACACTGACTGTGCCCACAACGTTTGTCTGGGTGCTGTTGCCACCATGAAAATCAGTACCACCAGTTGCTATCAGGTCATATTTCTTTATGATATTATCCAAGTATTCGTCATACTCAGGATTACTTCTAGGATAATATCTCTCAACACCATCAAGCCCACTTTCAGCTAACTCTTCCAAAAGCTCATAGCTATCATAAACACCAGGATGTGCAAGCACTGCAACTCCACCGGCATCATGAATACTATCTATAACTTCATAGACATCAGGATACTCAATATTGGTCTTTGCAAGACCTGTTCGAGGATGAAACAGTTTTTTGAATACATCACCAAACACAGTGTCTGTATATCCTGCATCTATCAATGCGTGCATAATATGCTGCTTAAATATATTAGAGCTACCTGTGGCTCTTCTCACAATCATCTCAGTTGGAATAGGATATATGCGATTGACCTTTTGTATGCTTATGCTCATTGCTCTCTTGCGACTATCGCCTATCTTTTTGAGCATACCCATAAGTCTGTCAGGGTACTCGCAAATATATGCTAATATATGAACTTTTCTATTTCTTTTATAGTCATAAGCTGATATCTCAGCACCTTCTATAACGGTAACACCGTTCTTTTTGCCAAAAATTTTAGCTCTTGTAACACCTGCAAAGGTATCATGATCAGTAATTGATATATAAGACAAACCCTTGCTCTTTGCAAGCAAAATAATCTCTTCTAATGTCACAGTGCCATCTGAAATGACGGTGTGACAATGCAAATCTGCGGACATATGTACTCTCCCTCGCGGATAAGAATTTTTCTGAATACTACCCAAATACACGCTAAAATAATGCTTCATATCAAAAAAGGATATAATCAGGTATTATTACTGTAATAATTATACAACTTTCTTTCGTTAAAAGTCAACAAATTTTTGACAAATTATAAAGAAAAAATATTTTTTCTGAAGAATTGTATTTTATTCTTATAAAAAATACAAAATTATAACGAAATTCGCACCTGATATCAGATGCGAATTGTCAAACTTTGTAGAATTTTAAAAGTTATGCCCTTTTCATTTGGCTCTTGTGATATTGGATAGTGTAAAGCTGGTAATATCTGCCTCTCTTGGCAAGTAGGTCTTGATGTGTACCTTGTTCGATTATCTTTCCGTTTGCAAGCACGATAATATTATCAGCGTGCTGAACAGTAGAAAGACGATGGGCGACAATTAGCATTGTGCCTATATTACGCATTTTTTCGAGAGAATCCTGAATTAGAAGCTCTGTTTCTGTATCGATATTTGCTGTCGCTTCGTCTAATATCATAACAGTTGGCTTGTGGATCACTGTACGTGCAAAGCTGAGAAGCTGACGTTGACCGGCTGAGAAATTGTTTCCACGCTCACGCACTATCTCATCAAGACCTTGCTCCTGCTTATATATAAACTTATCAGCATTTACATATTCGCAAGCAACACGTATCTCATCATCACTTATGCTTTCATCTCTAAGCACTATATTGCTTCTTATAGTGCCGGAAAAAAGAAACACGTCCTGAAGCATTTGACCAAATCTCCTTCTAAGAGAGGAAATCTTGATTTTACGGATATCAATTCCATCTATCAATATCTGGCCTTTTTGGAACTCATAATTGCGACAAATAAGAGAAAGAATAGTGGTTTTACCTGAACCTGTGGCTCCTACAAATGCTACTGTGTCACCTGCATTAACATGGAAAGAAACACCTTTAAGCACCCATTGATCTGGCACATATGCAAACCACACATCACGAAACTCGATCTCTCCTCTCATCTCTTCAAGCTCCATTGCATCCGGAGAATCCACTATTTCAGGCTTATAATCCATAATTATAAACAGCTTTTCTGCAGATGCAAATGCCGATTGCAAACGATTAAACTGCTCAGCGAGATTTTGAATAGGATCAAAAAACTTTGAAATATACATATAAAATGTTACTATCGTACCACTCTGAAGAGTTTGTCCTAAAAAGCTACTTCCTTCAAGATAGCCTTTGCCTCCAAGATATAACAAGCATAATACAGAGCTGATATAAAGCATATATATAAGCGGACGGAAAATGCTGAAAACAAGTATTTCCTTCTGCTTTGCCTTGCCAAGGCTATTACTTTTTGAAATGAAATCCTTTAATTTTCGGTCTTCTCGGTTAAAAATTTGCGTTATTTTTATACCTGAAAGATTTTCTGAAAGATATGTGTTGATATCTGTGGTACAGTCTTTAACACGTCTATATGCTCTACGAGAAAATTTTCTAAAAATATAGGTAAATAAAACTATAAATGGAGCAAAGCAAAGCACCATAAGCGTGAGCTGATAGTTGACAGTAATCATAGCCACCAGCACGCCTATGATAACAAAGCAGTTTTTTACAAGGTTTACAAGTAGGTTAGTAAACATCAGAGAAATATCGTTTGTATTATTTGTGACACGTGTTACAAGCTTACCTACAGGTATTTGGTTTAGCTGATCATGCGAAAGACTTTCGATGTGAGTAAACACATCCTCACGCAAATGAGAGATTATCTGCTGACCTGTCTTTTGTAATACGATAGCCTGTATATATAAGCATCCCATAGAAATAATCAGGATAGAACCATACACAGCAACAGCAGAAAACAGCTGTTCAAGCTCAAAATTGCCTACAATCAGTGTTTCTATCCATCCTACAACCAATGGTGAAATAATGCTATATGCAATCGACACTATCATAGTGATACCAACAAATATAAAACGTTTCCAATACGGCTTAGCATAGTGTAAAAGACGTTTGATTATCTCTCCGTCTTCCATATTTCTCTCAAAGCCGATTTCCTTTTTCTTCTCCTTAATCATTGCAAATGCAACACTTAATATAATTGCAAATACACCGATTATAGCACCCACGAATAGCAGAGGAAAATACTCACGCATTGCTGTCACCTCCTACCTCATCTTCAAGACGCTGTAAGTCTACCATCTTTTTGTATTCGTCACAGCTTGCATAAAGCTCATCGTGCGTTCCAACCGCCTGTATATGTCCATCGTCTATAAATATGATTTTGTCCATTTTCTCGACAGTAGAAATGCGGTGTGCTATCAGGATAATAGTCTGTTCAGAATGTATTTTTTTAAGATTATCAAGGATCACACGTTCTGTCTTTGTATCTACAGCAGATACAGAGTCATCTAAAATCAAAATAGCAGCTTTTTTTATCAAAGCGCGTGCAATGGAAATTCTCTGCTTTTGTCCACCGGAAACTGTGACACCACGCTCACCAAGAACAGTGCTATACCCTTCTTTGAATTCCAAGATATTATCATTTATATCTGCCATTTTTGCGGCATTTACCACATCTTCACTATTCAGATCGTCATAGGCGAAAGCAATGTTATTCTCTATCGTGTCTGAGAAAAGGAAATTATCCTGTGGTACATAAGCACATTTTTCTCGAACAGTTTTTATAGGTAGTGTATTAATATCATGGTCGTCAATATATATAGTGCCATCAGGAACATTATAAGTACGCAAAATAAGGTCAACAATCGTTGTTTTGCCTGAGCCGGTCTTACCAACTATTCCCACGCTCTCGCCTGCGTTAATAATAAAACTAACATCATTAAGTGCATTAATAGTTTCATCAGGGTAAGCAAAGCTGAGGTGCTTAAATTCTATTTTGCCATCTAGTGAGAGTACCTGCTTTACATCTTCACGGTCTTTTACATCAATCTCTGCATCGAGAAGCTCTGATATACGCTTAAGGGATGCACTGCCTCTGGATGTCATATCTATAAGTTGCGATATAGCCATTATAGGCCATATTGTTGCTGAAAAATATCCAATAAATTCTACCACTTGACCTGCATTGAACACCTTAGAATATGCTAGATATCCACCATAGCCTAGAATAACACCTATAACAGACTCTACAAGCAATGTAACAAGTATATGTAAAAGCATAGATACTTTTGTGAAGTTTACGTTTGCCTTTTCATTCTCTTTGTTAAGTTTTTTGAAAGCAGTTAATTCTCTTAGTTCTTTAACAAATGCTTTAATAACAGCAATACCGGAAAAACTCTCTTGAGAAAAATCAGACAAATCGGAAAAAGCCTGCTGTCTGGTTTCCCAGCGCTTCATCATCTCTTTGCCCACTATAGTGGATATTCCAAGCAAGATCGCCATAGGGATAAGGCACAAACAAGTAAGCGATTTGTTCATATTCCACATCTTATAAACAGCAAACAGACCAAGCAGAAGAGCATCTGTAAACATCAATATACCATCACCAAAACACTCATGTATGGTGTCCAAATCATTTGTAAAAAGGCTCATCAAATTGCCTACTTTATTTACTTGATAATAATTTTGAGACAGCTTGCGACAATGATCAAACATTATGTTTCGCAAATCGGTTTCAACACGGATAGCTGTGCCAAAAAAAGCGATTCTCCATGCAAATCGTCCCACGATCATCACAAGAATTGTGACAATAAGCGGAAGGCATATATTGTCAAGTAAAATATTCATATCAAAGCGCACCAAATCGCCGTTTAGTTCTACATAGCCTGTGTTCACCGCATTAATAATCATTCGATAAAATTCAGGCACCTTGAGCTGAAAAAAATCAACAAAAACAAGTGCAACTATGCCTAGAAGTAACATACCTGCATATTTTAGATAATAGCGATTTATATACTTACCAAAAATCATTTAATTTCCTCTTTACTACATTTTTATAATATACTTATTATATTTTATCAGAGTAAGGTAAAATGTCAATATAAAAATATCCTTACTTCAATATATGCAACTGCATTAAACGCTCATAACAATATGCGATATCTGCAAAAAAAGCACTGCGACACATCTGCCACAGTGCTTAGTGATATATCTCTTAAATAAAGAATAGACTACTTGCAATCAGCAACTGTCCTATATAATACAAAGATAGATTTGTGATACGTAGTGAAAACTTTTGGGTTGATCCAAATGTATTAAAAATCAAAACAATATCTGATATTGTAAACAACACTGCACCCACTGCATACAACCAAGTAACAGTTGATGGACTTGCTATGAGGTTTCCTATAGCAATCGCTGTCATAATCACCACTGCACCTAGATAAAAAATACCGAAAATTTTAAAAGCTATCTTAACCTGCATAGTCTTAAATATGTATGCTAGAATTGCAGCAGCAATTACTGCTCCGATGATGATACACGGTAAAAGGTTAGTACTGAGCGGTATGATTGCTACAAGATAAAGGATGTGACCTGCAAGGAATGCCGCTATACCTAAAAGAAAAATCTTTTGACCGATTTTTTCAAATACAAATCTTAGATTTAAAAGAATATCGCCTACTGTGCCTAAGATAAGTCCTATCAAAACAGACTTCGCAAAAGAAATATTTGCAGCTGACGAAAAAGCTATTGCACCGATTGTGGTAAACACAGCAGAAGCGCAGCCCTTAAGCAATACTGCCGGTACATATTTTTTCTTATGCTCTACCATGATAAAAGTCGCTTGAATAATTATACCTAAAATACATAAAAGAATAATTGGTAATTTCATATTAACCTCCATTTTTAATCAGAGCCACTGATACATCATTAACATTTGTTCCTGTGGCACCTGTAAATATTAGTCCGTTACAAGCCATGAGCGCATTGTATGCATCATTGTTAGAAAGTACCGATGCTATATCTATGCCTTTTTTTGAAAGTTTGTCCGCTGTGGTATCATCCACATAGCCTCCTGCGGCATCCGTAGGGCCATCTGTACCATCTGAACCTACTGAAAACACAGCTGAATTAGCGATGCCTGCAATATGCTGTGCAGCTGAAAGAGTAATTTCCTGATTTCGTCCACCTTTTCCATTGCCTGTGATATGCACAACTGTTTCGCCACCTATAATAAACGCAAGTGATTTTTTGGTACCTGCACTTTCAATCACCTTTTGAGCAAGCATCTTACCTGCTTCACGAGCCTGACAGACAACGTGATCAGATAGAATGATTGGCTCATATCCAAGCTCTGCACAAGCTTCTGAGGCAGCAAGCACCAGCTCTTTTACACTACCTGTAACTTTTGTGGTGACATTTGATATTTCTTTTGGTGTTTCTGTGTTAAGGCAAGCCAAAGCATCAGATGAAACATTAATATTATATTTCTTTATAATCCGAAGAGCATCCTGACAAGTACTACTATCAGGATAAGCAGGACCGGATGCAATCATATCCAGAGGATCACCAATAATATCAGATAATACAATAGTGAATATCTTAGCAGGAAAACAATGCAACGCAAAGCGTCCGCCCTTTACCTGAGATAGACGTTTTCTTATGGTGTTTATCTCCACGATATCCGCACCACACGCAAGCAACTGAGAAGTTATACTCTGCAACTCCTCTGCACTCACCAATGGCTTTTCAAATAATGCGCTTCCGCCTCCTGAAAGTAAAAAAATGACTGTGTCGTTTTCACATAGCTTATCAGTCAACTTTAAAACTTCGTTTGTGGCAAAAAAAGTATCATCATCTGGCACCGGATGACCAGCTTCATATATTCTAAGCTTTCCGATTTCGCCCATAGAATATCCATGCTTTGTAATAACAATGCCATCATCAATTTTATCGCCAAGCACCTCGTATGCCGATTGTGCCATATTCCATGCAGCTTTGCCCACAGATACAAGCAACAGCCTGCCATCTAAAAAAAACACGCCATCAAGAGCACGTCTAACAGCGGAGTCCGGCAAAACATGACGAATAGCATTTTTTACTATATAATCACATTCCAAGCGAAGATTCATGGGTGTCACATCCTTTTCAACGCATTTTAAATCTAAAAATGAATACAATCAATTTTAGGCACACTAAATAAGATTTTATAAAATATTTATGAATAATATCAATTATGTTGAAGTTATTCTTTAAATTACCATTAGTATAAATTCTTTAGAAATCTAAAATATTTTAGGTTGGATATTTTAACTACACAAAAAGCAAATAAAGTTGATGCCGTTGCTATTATTACATATTTTAAAATACTATTAAATGAAGGATCGATTTGCGAATACAAAAAAATAAAAAGTGGATGTGAACAGTATATTATTGTACTCATATTACGTATTAATTTTGCAGTGCTTTTTTTAATATGTAAATTCAGGTTACAGATTAACGAAAAAGAAAATATGTGCATGGTATTGTAAATACAATATATGAGAAACTAGAATGGTTATCTGTAAAATTATTAATCAAGCAAAATTCAGCGATCAAGCCTAAAAATGAAATGATAAAACCTATAAGATTATATTTTACTCTTTTGGAGCTGTGTTTAATACAAATTATTCCGATGCATATAAGAGGCAATGCCCTAGTAATGGAATAAAACAATGAAGGAAAATAATTTATTATTGCTCTGGTTATATTAACAGGTGGTAAAAACAAATCATAAGCATACGCAAACATACTGATAATGTAAAATACAACCGCTAAGCCATATACAATAAATCTTTTAGAGATGCTCATAATAAAATATAAAGCAATGGTTGCAAATATCAAGTATAAAACATACCACATATGGTAATAGGAGCCTCTTGTGAAAAAAGATATAAAGTAATCTTTAAATGCGCCAAGAGACAGCCAGTTTGTATGGTACCATTCATATATTTGAACAGACAAATATATAACAGACCAAATAACATATAGAATAGAAAGTCTAATAATATATTTATGTAGCTTTTGTCGATTTTCTTTAGAATTTATAATTTTACCATTATTGTAATCCAAGTTTTTAAAAAAGAAAAAACCCGAACAGGCAAAAAAGTACGGCACAGCCAAACGAGGTAATGTACTTTCAATAAAAAGGTTAACCCCTTCCCCAAAAACAATAAAAGGGGTACAGTGGATTATCATAACAAAATATGAGAAAATAAACTTGAAAAAATCTATGGCGTTATTATTTTTTAACACATTGTATTGACTTTGATTTAACAATTTTACATCATTCCTCTACAAAAAAATACATATTAAGGAAATAATATATATTAATTATTTATTTTAGGGCAATACTTAAGTAACCTTTGAGTAAATAGTTCAGCATCGGTGGTCACCACAGTATCAGCCTATTTTTTATAGATTCTGATTATCTCATTTATTTACCCTAAATCTCTCGGATTTTATAATGCAAAGCACGTTTTCTGCACATTGTTCCACATTATTGTTCACAACAAGGTAATCATATTTTGAGGATTCCTGCATTTCAAGCTCAGCTTTTTTCAGACGTTTTTCAATAACATTTTCTGCTTCTGTTCCTCTTGATACCAGACGCTTTCTTAGTTCTTCCATTGATGGTGGTGCAATAAAGATACTCACAGCATGAGGAGCAACCTTTCTTATGCTTTCTCCACCTTGGATATCTATTTCAAGGATTACATCTATTCCCTTTTCCAAATTATCTTCGACTGCTTGTTTTGGCGTGCCATAGAAATTATCGCAATATCCGGCATATTCGAGCAAACCATTAGACTTGATTAAGTCTTCAAATTTCTCTTTACTTATAAAATAATATTCTCTGCCATCAACTTCTCCCTCTCTTGGAGATCTGGTGGTAGCAGAAACAGAAAGCATAACTTTCTCATCTCTTTTTAATATTTCTTTTACTACCGTTCCTTTTCCTGCGCCGGAAGGACCCGAAATAACAAATAAATTACCCTTATTGCTCATCTTGTATATTCTCCTCACCATTTAATCTTGATGAAATCTGTTTCAGGCTAGATGCCGATAAAATCACGTGGTCACTGTCTGTTATAATTACAGATTGTGTTTTTCTTCCGCATGATGCATCTATCAGCTTTCCACGGTCACGTGCCTCTGTGATTATTCTCTTAATTGGTGCGGCATCCGGACTTACAACTGTCAATATTTTATCAACAGAAATAAGATTACCATAGCCTATGTTTAAAAGTTGCATATCATTATGTTATACATAGTTTTGACCATGTACTTTTCTCCTGTATTATTCAATATTCTGAATTTGCTCTCTTATCTTTTCGAGCTCTGATTTTACATCTACAACTATATGAGCAATCTCAGAGTTTGTTGCCTTAGAACCAATCGTATTAATTTCACGGTTCATCTCTTGAAGCAGAAAATCTAATTTTCTGCCTATTGCATTATCTTCATTTAATGTTATCTCAAGCTGATCAAAATGACTTCTTAGTCGAACTGTTTCTTCATCAATAGCTACCTTATCAGCAAATATAGCTGTCTCTGTGAGAATCCGTTGATCATCGAAGCTGTTATTTTCGAGCATAGAGCGAAGTTTTTGTTCCAAGCGCTCTCTATAGGCTATCACAGTTTCCGGAGATTTCTCTTCTATCACACTAACCATATCAAGTATTCCGTGTGCTTTTTCAAGTATATCATTTTTCAGTCTTTCACCTTCTACTATGCGCATACTTAATAGATTTTCTAAAGCAATATCGCATGCTTGACTCACACAACCCCATATTTTTTCTTCATCAGCCGGGGTTTTTCTCACTGTAAGTACATCCGGAAAACGTGTAATCATAGCAGCAGTAATTTCACCGGATAAAGAATATTTAGATTTAATATCATTTAAAGCCGACACATAGCCCTCAGCCAAACTATGATTAACATCTACAACACACGGTGCTTCTTCCAAAAAAGTTACATTAAGAGAAACATCCACCTTACCTCTGGAAATTTTAGATTGAATATGGTTCTTCAGTTTTTCATCCAAAAATCCATATCCCCTGCCTGAACGACAGTTAAAATCAAAATAACGATGATTAACTGTTTTTATCTCAATATTAATACCGATATTTTCTATAGTTCCTTCAAATCTACCAAAGCCGGTCATGCTTTTTATCACTTTTACCATCCCTTATTCCAATAAAATTTAGATAATTTTATCATTAATTGAATAATATTTCAATAGATGTATGGAAAATAATATATAAAGTAATATTAACAAAAAAGTGGAAAAAAGCTGTTGAATAAATTTTAAAATTGGTTTATAATGTAATGGAATTGGTTTTGGATTTTATACAAATTTACGACAAGGAGAAAGCTTTTTGAGAGTTGTAAATATTTATACTGATGGTGCTTGCAGCGGTAATCCCGGCCCTGGAGGTTGGGGTGCAATACTTGAATACGGTGAGCATATAAAGGAAATTTCCGGTGGCTGTGCTGATACTACTAACAATCGAATGGAGCTTACGGCTGTGATCGAAGCATTGCAACTTTTGAAAGAACCGTGTGAAGTTAATCTTTTCAGCGATTCCAAATATGTGTGCGATGGTCTTAGCAAGGGCTGGGCCATAGGCTGGAAAAAGAGAGGCTGGAAAAAAAGTGATGGTAAACCGGCACTTAATCCAGAATTATGGGATAAGCTGCTTTATTACAATGATATTCACAAGATAAATGTGAATTGGCTAAAAGGCCACAATGGTCACCCTAAAAATGAGCGTTGCGACACACTGGCAGTAGAAGCAATCAAAAAAATCAATCAATAATATGACATAGATTTTACATAATTTGAGAGGAGGAATACCGCAAGGTAAAAATTTATGGTAAAAAAAATATATGCTGATAATGCAGCAACTACCGCATTATCACCAAAGGTTCTAGATAAAATGATGCCATATCTTACAGAAATTTATGGCAATCCATCAAGCATTTATGCAGAAGGGGTTAAGGCTCATAATGCTATTGATACAGCTAGAGATGAAATAGCAAAATGTATCGGAGCATCTGCTAACGAAATATATTTTACATCAGGCGGAAGCGAAGCAGATAACTGGGCCATCAAAGGTGCTGCTCATTCGATGCTAAAAAAAGGCAAAAAGCATATTATATCAAGTGCGTTTGAGCATCATGCAGTGTTACACACACTAGATGCATTGAAAAAAGAAGGCTTCGAGATCACATTGCTTGAGGTGCATGAAGATGGTGTTGTACGCCCTGAAGACCTAAAAAATGCAATCAGAGAAGATACAGGGCTTGTAACAATAATGTATGCAAATAACGAAATAGGCACGATACAGCCTATATCTGAACTTGCAGAAATCTGTAAAAACCACAACATTATATTCCATACTGACGCAGTGCAGGCAATTGGAAATGTTGAAATAGACGTGCATAATCAAAATATTGATATGCTTTCACTCACAGCACATAAAATTCATGGACCTAAAGGCTGTGGCGCTCTATACATTAGAAAAGGAATCAGAATTCCTAATCTTATAGATGGTGGAGCACAGGAAAATGGCAGACGTGCCGGCACAGAACATCTGGCTGGTATTGTGGGTCTTGCTGAGGCTCTTACACTGGCAATAGCAGAAATGAATGAGCGAAATAAAAAGCTAATTGCTATAAGAGATAAAATTATAGCCGGTTTGCTCAAAATTGAACGTTCGAGATTAAATGGAGATCCTGTGAAGAGACTACCGGGCAATATAAATATGTGCTTCGAAGGAATTGAGGGAGAATCCTTGCTTTTAAATCTTGACTTAAAGGGAATATCGGCATCATCCGGCTCCGCTTGTACATCCGGTTCACTTGATCCAAGTCACGTGTTGCTCTCAATAGGTCTTCCACATGAGATAGCACATGGATCTATGCGTTTATCATTTAGTGACGACAACACTATGGAGGATGCTGACTACATCTTAGAGACAGTGCCACCCATCATAGAAAAGCTTCGTGCAATGTCACCGCTGTGGGAAAAGATAAAAAAAGAAGAAGTCTTGAAGGTTTAATAAGAAATAATTTAGAAGGGATGTTGTAAATCATGGCATATAGTGAAAAGGTAATGGATCATTTTGCCAATCCAAGAAACGTAGGCGAAATTGAAAACGCTGACGGTATAGGTGAAGTAGGTAATTCGAAATGCGGCGATATCATGAAAATGTATATCAAAGTAGAAAATAATATTATTGTAGATGTTAAGTTTAAGACCTTTGGATGCGGAGCTGCTATAGCAACCAGTTCAATGGCAACCGAGCTAATAAAAGGAAAGTCTATAGACGATGCATTAAAGCTCACAAACAAAGCAGTTATGGAAGCTCTTGATGGTTTGCCACCAGTAAAGGTGCATTGCTCTGTGCTTGCAGAACAAGCAATTAAAGCAGCTGTTTCAGATTATTACACAAGGCTTGGCATCGACCCTGAACCAATAGTAGGTCATATTCATACAGAAGACTGTGAGCATGGCTGCTGTAACGCATAATTATTAAGTAACAAGGAGCAGTTTTTATAATTGCTCCTTATCATTTTTCAAAATAATCTTACCTGTAGCAGTTATTGCTGCTGTTGGGATGCATTGTCCCAAGGATTTTATGTTTTCGTGTGAATAAAGTGCATTTATAAACTGATTAACATCAATATGATTTGGGCATAGCTTTGTATATTTTTCAGGAAATGATACACAATAATCAGAAATAACAGTAGCATTGCTGTAGGCTTGATTTGCCACACCAGTAAAGATAATGCTCCTATCGCCTGCTATATAATCTCTAGGCAGTTTATCCGGTGATAATATCAAATTATATAATGATAATGTTTCAGGATTTACGTTATGAATGATTGATGCACCATAGTTGAGATAAACATTTTTTGTAAATTGAGAATATAAATCTTGCCTATCACTTATTACTGATAAGCAAGATGCGTTTCTTATAATTTGCTCTGCAACCGAAATATACTTTCCATATTTATCATATAAAGCTATATTTGTTCTACTAGCAATTACCCCATTTTTTATAAATTGCATAAACGCATTAACGCATATCGCCTTGTTTAAATTGCTACTGTCGTTTTGAAAATGTATTTCGGAAAATAAAGTTTTATCTTTCTCTGAACATAAAAGATATTCACCCGATTGTATTAATTTTTTTAGTAATCTACGGTCTCTTCTACTTTTTGAAGACACATTTAGATAAGCAATCTTTATATTATCCACTTGTATATAAGTCGCACGTTTTTTTCGTAAATGACAATCAAAAAATCGAGCAGAAGGCTCTTCTACAGTTAAGATATATATCACAATTTCACTTCTCGCTAATCAAATATATAAAATATTATTTAAAAGGAATGATTTATATGCCAGCATGGCTAAAAGATTCTATTTTTTATGAAATATACCCTCAATCTTTTTTTGATAGTAATAATGATGGCATTGGAGATATAAACGGCATATATGAAAAGCTGGAATATATCAAATCACTTGGATTCAATGCAATTTGGATCAATCCATGCTTTGATTCGCCATTTATGGATGCCGGTTACGATGTGCGTGATTATTATATGGTTGCACCTAGATATGGCACAAACGACGATCTAAGAAAATTATTTGAGAAAGCTCATTCTATGGATATGAAAATACTTCTTGATCTTGTGCCGGGTCACACATCAGATAGTCACCCATGGTTTGAGCAAAGCAGGCAACCAAAAAAGAATAAATACTCAGACAGATATATTTGGACTAACAGTGTATGGGAAGCACCACCGTCATATAGGCTGGAATGCGGTATAACAGATAGAGATGGAAATTATCTGGTGAATTTTTTTAGTTCACAACCTGCCTTAAACTACGGCTTTTATAAAATTACCCATCCGGAATGGCAGATGTCTTATAAATCAGACGAATGTAAAAAAACTGTAGAAGAAATCAAAAACATTATGCGCTTTTGGCTGGATATGGGTTGCGACGGATTTCGTGTAGATATGGCTGATTCTTTAGTCAAAAATGATGATGAAAAAATAGCTACAGCTGAAATTTGGAAAGATATTAGAGCGATGCTTGATAAAAATTATCCTGAAGCTGTTATTGTATCTGAGTGGTGTTGTCCTAAGAGATCATTAAATTGTGGTTTCCATGCAGATTTTTATCTAGACCACAAAGGAAATGGTTATAATATAGCATTTCGAAATGAAGATACAAAAGGCGAAAACAATTCATTTTTCAGCAAAAATGGAAATGGCGATATAACGCCACTCGTGAATGAGTTGATGTCGGATATAGCTGATACAAAAGGAAATGGCTATGTTAGTTTTATCACAGGCAATCATGATGTGAAGCGCATTAGTCATCTTTATGATGAAACTGAGCTAAAATTAGCATACTGCACCTTGTTTTTGTTGCCTGGTGTTCCGTTTTTATACTATGGCGATGAAATAGGAATGAGATACATTGATTCATTAACAAGCAAGGAAGGTGGATTTCACCGCACAGGTTCCAGAACACCTATGCAATGGAATGATGGAAAAAACCTTGGATTCAGTGAGGCTGATTGCGATAAACTCTATCTTCCTGTTGATAATTCAAAAGATGCACCAACCGTGCTATCACAATTAAATAACGAAAATTCACTTCTAAATACTGTAAAAAATATAATTGCAATCAGACGAAGCACTAGTGATTTTAGCGCAGATGGAGATTTTGAAGCCTTATATGCTGAGAAAAATAAATATCCATTTATCTTTAAACGTGGAAATCACATAGTATGCGTAAATCCATCCCAGCGCACTGAAGCTGTGAATATCAATGTTGATATTGAATCAGAGCTGTTTATGATAGGCAACGTTAATTATGATAATGGAATTATGACTACTCAACCTCAAAGCTTTGCTGTTTATAAACTTAAATAATTTCACCAAATAAAGAAGAGCATAGACAATCCCTATACTTTATATAATCAGTTTTAAGTATTGGGATATCTATGCTCTTTTTAATTTTAAGTAATTAATTATTTTGTTCTTTAATTATGCAAATTTTTGGTTCTCCACGAGAAGTTTGGGGATGAAGTTCTGACAGAAGGTAGATCAAGAATACCGGTATATTACTTTCTTCGGTAATTTTGAATATTTATAATGCGTTGATCGCATCAATCAGTGCAGATGCCTGTTTTTCGTTTGCATCATTTTGCAAATCTTTTAACAATTCTGTAGTACCACTCCATTCGGTAATGCTCCATTTTTCCTGCCACATAATAATACACCCTGAAAAACGGTTTTCTATGTATTGGCAGGAACTGCCTTTTGTACGAGCAGCGCAAACATATATGTCACATGATATGGTTATTCTAGAAAAATACTTATCCAGTGATTTTGCATCATCACCGACAGTTATGATTCCAATCGTCTTACCCATATATTTCAAAACAACCCAGCTATCATCAGTAATACTGTCTGATATTGCTCCGTCTAAAATCTTTGTGGGTAACGAGACGAGCTTTTTTATCAACAGATTTAAAGTTGTTGTCTTTCCTTTGTTTCCTTTGCCCCGTAAAACTATAACCTTAGATTTCATTATCACTTCACCTTACCCTAAACTTATGTCAAAATTTCATATGTACATTTGTGTAAATTCATAACGACTTGCATCTAATAATGGGGTACCGAATTCATACGGATAATAATTGCAACTACTTCATAGTCGAAGATTTCAGAGTAAGAGAGTTAAGATTCCGTATTAATCCACAAAGCAGGGCGGACAGCGTGATCATTGCTGAGAACAAAACTACCGTAGTCACTGACATTTCCGCCAACGCCGACAACGGCGGAGAGGAGAGAATCGTAGCCAGGAGACCGCAGCCACCAATAGGTAAGTACTTTACCACCTAAAGAATCGTATTTCCATGCTCCTTGTGAAACCGCATAATCTGTCGGCGTACATTGTCTTTCTTCATCTGAACTGAAATACTTATTCACCTCTGTAATGCTTAAAAGGAAAACATTATCTGTAGTATTGTTTCCGGAAGGTGTGCTGTATAACGGATTCTTTTCTGCCGCAACTTCAGTGCTTTGAATCAATTCTTGTTCATCTGAGCTGAATGCATTGTTAATAAATGTCCCGTTAAGCCATTTTCGCAGTGAACAAGTTTCCCAGGTAACATCGTTATAACCGTAGTCATATTGCTGGCAGTCGAGAGCGTAGCGGCTTATAACGAGCATCTTGTTGTTTTCTTTTGCAAGCACCAGCCATTCCACATCTTCTTTACCGTTGGATAAATCATTATCTTGTTCATAAGTACCAAAGTACACAAAGTCTCCAACATTTACAGATGAAAAATCATAACTATTATTAGTATCCGATTCACTATAACTTGATATGTCAGAGGAATTGTTGTCATATTTGTTGACAGACGAAGATAATTCGGAAGAAGACGTTTCATCATCGTAAACATTATTATATGATCCTCTACTGTCGCACGCCGATATAGACACTGCAATTATTGCACATAATATTACTGCTAATGCTTTTTTTATTTTTTTGTTCATACTCTTTATTCCTTCTTTCTAAATTTTATCTTATTATATACTACTTTATCCTACTTTTCAATACTAAATGACAAAATAATATATACTTTTTTTAGCGTGCTTATATGGTAGCAATAACTTAAAAAATATGAAATAAGGAAGCAACGATACAGGCATTTTCATCACTCCTTTTGCGAAATACTGTATCGCTCGGTAATTAAAATGAAACCTTTAAAAGAAAAAATAAGCATAACATTAGACAGCAATATTGTTGATGAATTGCGAATCAGAGCAGAAAATGACGACCGATCATTATCACAGTATATAAATTTAATCCTGAAAAATTATCTGCAAAATAATCTTACGGATAAAAAATAATATTTTCTACTACAAGTAATTAATTTCACTTTATAAATTCAACTCATTTTTTACATTACCTTTATAGCGTTTTACATAACCCAAATCAATCCTATTAGCAAAAACTCACACCAAGGATTATTTCCATGGTGCGTTTTTTGTATTATTTACTCTCTTGTTATCACATTGCTTTAATATAATTATATAATTACGAGATTACTTATTCTCATTCCGGCAACATAATTAGAATGTAGATTTATCAATGAATTAACCAAATAAAAATAATATAAATATAGAAAAAAAATAATTACTATGGTATAATTATTAAAATATATTTATGTTGGGAGGTTTCGCACTATATGTGCGGAATTACATATGTCTATAAAAATTAATTTAGGCGATTGGAATGGAGTCTTCGCTGTGCCATCAAGCGTAGTGGATAAATATATAAAAATTGCCGGTGCAACACAGCTAAAGGTGCTTTTATATGTGCTGCGTTACAGCGGAAACACAGATATAACAATAAATAAAATATCAGAAGAGCTTAATATTTCTGCAGATGATATAAAAGATGCTATTGGATTTTGGATTTCTGTGGGATTAATAAAAAATGCAGAAGATGAACTCGCACCTGCCGATCCGCAACTCATTAGTTCGCCTGATATATCACTGTATGAAGAAACAAAAAAGGCCATCGCCGAAGAAAATAATACTAAACCTGCACCACGAATAGTCACAAAAACACAACGACCGGATGCGAATTTTGTCTCAAACAGAGTCGCCAACGATCCTGAAATAGCATTTATGATGCAGGAAGCTGAGATGATACTTTCAAGACCTCTATCCGGAGGAGATAGCAGTAGTCTTATTATTATGCATGATACTGACGGATTACCTGTTCCGGTTATATTGATGATTCTTCAATATGTTGTTAGTATTGGAAAAGGAATGAAATATGCTGAAACAGTTGGTGCTTCATGGTCAGCAGACGGTATTAATACTATAGAACAGGCAGAACAAAAAATAAAGACTCTTAATAATTCTAAACAAGCATGGAAAATTATACAGGAGTTATTTGGACTGGAATCTCATTCTCCCTCAGAAAAAGAAAAACTCAATGCGACACGCTGGGTGTGCGAAATGGGATTTTCGAGAGATGTTTTGCGTGCAGCATACGAAATATGCATTGATGCAAAAGGAAAGTATCTTCCAAACTATGTAAACAAGGTTCTTACCACATGGTATACAAAAGGAATAAAAACTATAGAGCAGGTAAAAACTGATTCAAACCATAAAGATAAAAATAAATCGCAAGGAACCAGTGGCATGGGCGGTAAACCTTCCTTCGATTTGGCTGAATTTGAGAATAGCAGTATGTTTGATGACTAAATTCAAGTATCAATACTACAATAAGAAAGGAATATTACTATATGGGATATCCTAAAAATATATACGATGAAGCTGATAAAATAATGATGCAAAGACGAAATAAGGCTAAAAGCGAACTTATGCATCGGCAGGAGAAAATATATAAAGAGTTACCTGAAATTCAATCTTTAGAAAATCAGACTGCTTCCCTATCTACTCAAGCAATAAGATGTGTTATTTCGGGCAAGTTTGATCGTAATATGTTAGAACAATGCAAAACTCAGAGTTTAGAACTACAAGCAAAAATCAAAGAAATGCTTGTTGCCAATGGATATGATGAATATGCACTCGATGAAAATTATTATTGTGAGAAATGTAAAGATACTGGATACATTGATGGCATCATGTGCGATTGTATGAAAAGCTTAGTTAAAGAAACAGCTTGTAAAACACTGAGCAGTATGTCTAATGCCCATGATTGCAGTTTAGATAATTTTTCGCTTGAATATTATCCTGATGTAATAATGGAAAATTCGAAAATATCACCACGAAAAAAAATGTCCAGAATTTTTGACTACTGCAAAAATTATGTTAAAAATTTCAACACAAATGCTCAAAGCATACTAATGCAAGGCGCAACAGGACTTGGCAAAACTCATCTTTCCATTGCCATGGCATATGAAATAACAAAAAGAGGATATGGCGTTATATACTGCTCTGCTCCTGAAATAATGAGGCAATTGGAACAAGAATATTTTGGAAAAGCAAACTCCGAAAATAAAACTAATGATACCGAGTCTGCTCTAATAGAATGTGATCTCCTTATTGTAGATGACTTAGGCACAGAATATTCAAATAAATACAACCAATCTGCTATTTACAATATAATAAACTCTCGAATTAATATGAATCGTCCAACCATTATAAGTACAAACCTCAATGCCACAGAGCTTAACCAACTATATGGAATGAGATTTGTTTCAAGGATGATAGGTGAATTTGATAAATTGGATTTTGTAGGGTCTGATATTCGTCAGATAAAAGCCAGAAGTTAGTAAATAGCCCTCCCGGAGAACAAAAATGTACAACAACACAAACTTAACAAAAAATTTCTATACGCCACAACTATCTCAAAAAGCACTTATAAAAAGAGATATGTCTAAAATAAGTAGTGGATTAATGCTTGTATATCTTATTATAACTGTAGTCAGTTCTGTTTTTTCTGTTTTTAATTTAGACAGCTTTCTCGATCTGACATCAGGTAGTGGCACACTGATGCTCTATGTACTCAATGGAATAGCATTGACTATATCATTACCCATAGGGGCTTATTATATTTGTCATACATCAGGCACAAGTCTAAGCGATGTTATTATTACAAAAAGAATTGGTTTCAAAAAGACAGCTCTATATGTATTTGCCGGTCTTGGTGTATGTATGTTTGCAAATTTCTTGGTAGAGTTCTTATCTATAATTGGTATCGTTTTTGGTGTTGACATTGCTTCGGGTACACCACAAGATTTTTATTATGGAAATAGTCCTGTTTATTTTTTCCTAACCTTGCTTTCCATCTCGATTGTACCTGCTTTTGTAGAGGAATTTATTTTCAGAGGAGCTATCCTAGGCGTATTGAGAAAGCACGGCGACGGATTTGCCATTATTATGTCGTCTATATTGTTTGGATTATTGCATGGCAACTTTGTGCAAACACCGTTTGCATTTTTAGTTGGTCTTGCACTAGCATATTTGACCGTTTGTTCCGGTTCTATGATACCGGCTATGATTGTTCACTTCGTAAATAATGCTATATCCGTTGTATTTTCTGTTTTTGAGGCAAACAGCAACGAGATTTTGTTCTCTGCTTTATATATGATAATATGTTCGTTACTTATAATTTGGGGTATTATGAGTTATTTTTCATTATCAAAAAGCAATAGAGATATGCTAAAATTTGATAATGAAAAAACACAAAATTTGAGCTTTTCAAAGAGAATACAATATGCTATAACTGAACCTTGGACTATTGTTTTTTCTGTTATTATGATTGGTTCATGTATTTTACTTTTGGTGAGTGGTTTCTTTGTTTAATGAAAATTTTATGAAAAAGGCTATTGAGCTATCTAAAATAGCAATGCAAAACAATGAAGTTCCTGTAGGAGCAGTGGTTGTACGAAAAAATAAAATAATAGCTACTGCATATAATCATAGCGAAAACAAGAAAAATGCTCTATATCATGCAGAGCTGATTGCCATCAACAATGCCTTTGACAAACTAAAAACCGATAGACTAAATGATTGTGATTTATATGTTACGCTAGAGCCATGCGCAATGTGTGCAGGTGCAATTATAAACTCCAGAATAAAAAACGTTTATTTTGGAGCTTATGATAAGCGTTTTGGGTGTTGTGGATCGTTGATAAATCTCTTCGAAGAAGAATTTAATTATCGTCCATCGTATTATGGCGGAATATTAGAAGATGAATGTTCTCAGATTTTATCTGAGTTTTTTAAACAAATAAGAAATACAAAGTAATTAAAACAGCCCACGAAATGATATTAGACTATCAGTTCGTGGGCTATATTGTATCGTTTGGTTATTGATTATATATTAGAAGTCAACCTCAGTATCATAGTAACAGCACTTGAGAAGTTTTTCCATTTCTTCTTGACTTGGTTGACGTGGATTTGAGCCTGTGCAAGCATCACCGATAGCATTTTTAGCAATCTCCGGCAATCTCTCAAGGAAAACTTCCTCAGGTACAAAGCCATTTTCACATGGATAGCTATCTAATCCATATTCCTTAATACAATGCGGAATATTTAGATCATCGTTCATTTTGCGCAGATATTTTATAAGTAATTCTACCTTCTCATCATCTGAGCTACCGCCAAGACCCATAAAGTCGGCTATATCTCCGTAGCGTTTCTTCGCAGTTTCATCCTTTGCGTTAAATGCAATAACCTTAGGAAGATACATAGCATTTGCAGCACCATGAATAATATGAGCACCAAGATCAGCAAATGCTGCTCCGGTCTTGTGAGCCATAGAGTGAACAATACCCAAAAGTGCATTTGAGAAAGCCATGCCGGCAAGACACTGTGCATTATGCATAGAATCACGCTTTGCTAGATCGCCATTGTAAGAGTCAACAAGATCGTTCTGGATCATCTTAATTGCTTGCAATGCTAGAGGATCAGTGTAATCACAATTAGCTGTAGAAACATAAGACTCTACAGCATGTGTGATAGCGTCCATTCCTGTATGAGCAACAAGCTTTTTAGGCATTGTTTCTGCCAAATCCGGATCAACGATTGCAACATCAGGCGTTATCTCAAAATCAGCAATAGGATACTTAATACCCTTTTGATAGTCAGTTATAATAGAGAATGCTGTAACCTCTGTTGCAGTACCGGATGTGGAAGAAATAGCACAAAAACGAGCTTTGTTACGAAGAGCAGGAATACCAAATACTTTGCACATATCCTCAAAAGTTATATCAGGATACTCGTATTTGATCCACATAGCCTTTGCTGCATCTATAGGTGATCCACCGCCCATTGAGATGATCCAGTCAGGCTCAAACTTGAGCATTGCTTCGGCACCCTTCATAACTGTTTCTACAGATGGATCCGGTTCAATCCCTTCAAATATCTCTACCTTAAATCCAGCTTCTGTGAGATAGTCAACAGCCTTATCAAGAAAGCCAAATTTTTTCATTGAGCCGCCACCGACACAAATCATGGCTCTCTCGCCTTTAAAATTCTTAAGTGCTTCTAAAGCACCTTTTCCGTGATACAGATCACGCGGAAGAGTAAAACGCATCATGGTAAAAACCTCCTAAAATTCATTCTATATAATAATTAGTATCTTTATATACCTTGTATTCTATCAAATTAATATATCTTGTCAATAAGGTAAGAAATATTTGCACAAAGTGATACAAAAATAACGTAATCGCATGTACAATAATTGTTATTTATACAATAGAATAACGATTGTTAGTATTTTAACACGCTTTTAATCTCATGTCAAGCGATAAAAATAACTAAATAATGTGTAGTTTTATTGGTAAAATGACTAAAAATAAGTCAAATCGAAATATATAACAATACCGACTTTAACTTTATAAAAATTATATTTTCGACTAATTTTTTGAACGAAATATATTATGATACGAGAAGGCTAAGGTTCATAAGAAATATTTGAAATATCTCTCTGTAATGATTAGATGTATTACGGTTCGAAATTTCGTATTTTTTAAAAATCTATTGACATAAAAATACATATGTGGTATAATTTCACTGTTGTTACAGATTTGATATTTTTCTGTAACTTATATTTAGGTTAATTTGCGAGGTATAATATATGAGTGAACGTTTTTTCTTTGAGGCATCCGGTCTATGCTGTGTTGTTAGGAGGATAAATAATAGAAATGTTAAGCTGGATTTCAAAGATAATTATTCTTGTGTGTTTGAAACAAACCAAGAGTTCAGATCCTATGAAGAGATGTGTATGGTGATTAGATATATTTGTAATAATAATTTAGATATTATTCATATTCCGGAAGTACTATCAGAGTATTCAAGCTGTCCTACCCTGTTTGTTGAAAGTATTAGGTAATAGCTCCTACATTCAACTAATGTTGCACATTTGTTTATTTTATCCGATACTAATCAAAAAGTCAGCATAAGACCTCTATACAGGTCCTATGCTGATTGTTTTTTTGGTTGATTATAAAGTTTTAGAAAAGTCTTTTAAATATTGGCGGAAGCTTTCGCCTATTTCAGGATGCTTAAGTGCTTGCTCTACAGAAGCTTGCATTATTCCAAGCTTGTTTCCCATATCATATCGTGTGCCCTCATACTCCACTCCAAGCATTCCTTTTTGCCTTGCAAGTTCACGCATTGCATCTGTTAATTGTATTTCTCCACCAGCTCCCGGTTTAACAGTGTCGAGAATGTCAAAAATGTCTGGAGTGAGAATACATCTTCCTAGTATAGAATAGAGAGAAAGTACCTCCTCCGGTGTCTGAGGCTTCTCAATCATATCTGTACATTTAAATATATTATCATGAAGATTTTCTACCTTCAGGCTACTATATTTATGTATATCTTCCTCTTTAACTTTTTTAATACCAAGCACACCCAGTCCATACTCATCATATGCTTTTATGAGCTGTCCGCAAGCTGGATTATCACCAACTATGACATCATCTCCATATAATACAGCAAAAGGTTCATTACCGGTAAATGATCGTGCACAGCTTATGGCATGGCCTAAACCCTTGGTTTCCTTTTGACGTATAAAATAGATATTTGCAAGCTTAGAAATATCGACAACCTCTTTAAGCATTAAGTCCTTATTTTTTGATGAAAGATTAAATTCCAACTCTGGCACTCTATCAAAATGGTCCTCAATCAGCCCTTTGCCTCTGTTTGTAATAATCAAAATATCTGTGATACCAGATTTGACTGCCTCTTCTACAATAAGCTGAATAGCAGGCTTATCTACAATAGGAAGCATCTCTTTAGGCATTGCTTTTGTTGCAGGTAAAACTCTTGTGCCAAGACCTGCGGCAGGTATGACTGCTTTTGTTACTTTCATTTTTGTTCGTCCTTTCTTTTCTAAATTAATTTATAAAATATGGTATATAATTTATTATTATCGTACAGATCAAAAGGCATATTGCAATTTTAGTATTTACACCACCTGAAGTCTGCAATTTATCGGAAGATGATACACCGAGACCATTATCTTCTGATTTTATTTTTTTAATTTGATTCATGCAATGCTTATAATACAATCTATTTCCAAAAATGCCTAAAATAATACTAATACTGTACCTTATCATATCAAGCACAGAAGGTAAAAAATAGAGTATCTTGTCTGTTAGAGAAAGCCTCTCCATTTCTGTCATTATTTGTGGCATATGTTGCTGTATATCTGCTACAGATGAACTAGAAGAAATACCGGCATTTTCTAGCAATTTTGTGGCAATATCAACTGTATAAGCATTGTTTATAAAAAGTGAGCCAATCATTAAAAGGGCAATAATAGCAGTTATTATGGCACCTTTGATATATTGCTTTCTATACAACATCCATCCGCCGGAAAAAATCATTGCAGAAAAATTAAATCTTCCAATTCCTCGCTTTTTGCTTATTTTATTAAAAACATTAATATAATATTGTGTGTTGACCTTTACATATTTAGCTGTTTCTCCTGCTGTAACATCTTCTTTAAATACTTCGTCGGGATTAACACCTGCCATTGGATCAAACATCTTAAACATCTGCGAAGCATCATTAAATTCAGTTCTTTGATTTGCGTTGTTAAGTGATCTTCCACACCTTTCACAGAAAAGAGCATTCTTGCTATTATTATGATTGCAAAAAGGGCATATAATAGCATGAGCAGATTCTGAATTTCCGTTATTTGCATTATTTTTAGAGTTTTCATATGAATAACCTTCTATATGCAAATTCTTAAAGACGCACTCTCCTGCAGAATCGTAGCATGCTCTATGGTAAGGAGTTCCACAATCCGGACATACCACCACATCGTCGGACTCTACAAACTGAATATTACATATTGAGCATGACTTTCCAGTGTATTTCATAAAACACCTCTTGAAAATATATTATCATAAATGAATTGTATCAAATATTACCAAAAACTTCAATACATTTTAGACTATTTAATGGTTTTGAAATTTACAATCTTTATATCACTTTTAACACATTCATAAATTGCGATAATATTATTAAAAAACTAAAATTAAAAATAGAAAATTTTATAATATAATATCCCATTTTTCCCGGATTATGTTTATTAAATTCACGAAAAGTAATTAAACTAGCTAAAGATGCTATCAATGTTCCAACTCCACCTATATTTACACCAACAAGCAACTCAGAATAATTATTGGTAAATTGTGAAAGCAATATTGCAGTTGGCACATTACTAATAAACTGACATGATAATGTGCTAAAAAGAAGAGTGTTTTTTTCCATCAAGAAAGAAAATATATTTTTTACTGCTTCTATTCTAGACATATTTCCTGAAAATATAAAGAAAAAAACAAATGTAAAAAGCAATGGATAATCTACCATTGTCAAAGCCTTTTTATCAACAAAAAATAAAGTAATTGGTATAATGATAAGTCCTATCCAATATGGTATACCTCTGAATACAATCACAATCGCCAGTGCAAAAAGGCATAAGTATAGCAATGCTTTTTTTGTATCAAAATAATCATTATGATCTTCAACAAAGAGCTTTTCAGGCTTCACAAAAATATAACAACATAAGGTTATCATAGCTATCGAGAGTAAAAAAGGTGGTGTCATTATTAGAATAAATTCAGAATTAGGTATATTATACTTTGTATATAAATAGAGATTCTGAGGGTTTCCAAAAGGAGTGAGCATACCACCCAGATTAGCAGCTATGTTTTGCATAATAAATGTGAATGCCATATATTTTTGCTTGTTTGTGCTGGAGAGTATAAAATACCCAAGTGGTAAAAATGTAAGTAATGCCATATCGTTTGCTATAAGCATAGAGCTTAAAAAAGTAATATAAATCAAGATTAAAATACACATACGCAGGTTTTTGAAGGCACTTATTACTTTTTGAGCTAGTATGTAAAAAAAACTAATATTTTTTAATGCACATACAACCGCCAATACACAAAAAAGACACGTGAGTGTTTTAAAATCAAAATAGTCTATATACTCACGGTCTATGGGAACAAAAAAGCAAGTTAAAAAAGCAGTTAGAAAGGCAATTACCATTACAATATTCTTTTTAATAAAAGATTTAAGTATGGATATTTTGGTATTAGCTTGAGAATTCATATTACATTTCCTTTTTTTAAATAATAAATCAACTTGTACATGATAACATAATATAAGGTCTTATGCAATCAAAAAAACAAAATAATAAAGCTCGTTCTTATCAGATAAAATATCCTATAAGCACGAGCTTTTAAATGTTAAACAAATTAAGAGTTAAGATTCAAATAACAAGGTATATTCATCATTCTCTAACAAATAAACTGCTTCAAAATCCATGTCTATCAATTCACGATGCGGAGAGTCTGACTCATAAATCAGGCAAGTTCCGCAAGATGAGCTTATTTTTCTTGGAATTGGAGCTATTTGTGATGTTATGGAGATATCTTGGAGTCTTTTTTTTGTAGATATCGCACCATAATGCGTGAAGAAAGTAATAAGATAGCTATTCAAAACACTTTACCTCAAATTTATTTTTTTGTAAGAACAATATTAAAGTCTTCACCGTTTTCCTTAACTTCAACTGAATAGCTGTTATTATCAGCAAATCTTGAAATATTTTCAACTGCACACTGATTATCTACAACTATTTCTATCTTATCAGGGTGATTATTTTTGATTTCCTTCTGTGTCAAAACGACTGGAAGTGGGCATGACAAACCTCTTGCATCAATCATTATTTTTTACCTCTCTTTAAGTTTAATAGTGAAATTAATAGAACAATCACAAATCCGATTACAACAGCAATCATACCATTTGATGTAGGACCTTCGCCTGATGATGCCAATCCAAAATTGTGGCACAATGCAGCACCAAAAACCATACCAACAACAGTTATTGCACTGTCTGAATTACCCTCACCTGAAAGAATAAGCTGTCTCAAAGGACATCCGCCAAGTAATAAACTAGCCCATCCTACAAGAGTCATTCCGAGGAAATTCCAAATGCCATCGGTATGTGCTATAGCTTGACCCTCAAATGAAAACTTAACATTACCCATGATTGCATTACCAATAAGCACTGCAACTAAAACACCTACAAAACCTATAATAAGCTTGAAGTCTTTAAACATTACAACGTCTCTTACACCGCCAACAAAGCATAGACGACTTCTCTGTGCCAAAGCACCAACAACAAGACCCAAAACGAGTGAAACAATAATTGGAGCATGCATAGATCCAGGACCCTCTGCGCTTGCAAAGAACAAAGCAGGGAAAACAAGAGTCATAACAAATAAAACAAGTGCTACAACAGGCATTGCAATACCTTCAGCAAGAGTTTGTTTGTATGCTCTTCCCAGAGAAAAGCCTTTCTTTATAAACAATATACCAACGAGTATACCGAAAATAAAACCTACTAAACCAACAATAGCGTTTAAATCTCCTCCGCCAAGTCTAATAACCATTCTAAGCGGACAGCCCAAGAACATAAGTGAGCCTATCATTACTATGTTACCTAAAATAAATCTCAAGAAAGGTGATGAACCACCCTTTGGTTTAAATTCCTTACGAATGAGAGCAAATATGGTAGATCCAAGTATAAGGCCTATAATTTCAGGACGAATATACTGAATTTTACTTTGTAATCCTATACCACCTGTGATATCTCGCAAAAAACAAGCAATACAAAATCCCATGTTTCCTGGATTACCAAGTGCAGACAAAACAATTGCAGCAACACCTGTTATTAGGCCTGCAATTATTATCCAAATATAATCTTTGATTTTTTTCATTGTTTAACCTCCAAATTTAAAAATTAACTCGAGTCATTATTCTTATTTTAGTACAACGAGTAAAATTTGTCAATATCTGTTGAATATTTTATTTAATTTTTATATATTTTTTAGATACTAACAAAAGCAACAGCAGTCAAACTTGTTTTTAACAAATTGACTGCTGCTGTTTATTTATTTGTATTATGATAAAAATACTATCTCTTCTTTTTCCAAACTGTTGGGATAATTGCCAGGAGCATCGGGTATATCTCGAGTCTACCCAAAAGCATAGCAAAGGACAAGAGAACTTTTGAAAAATTGGAATAATCAGCAAAGTTGGCTGCAGGACCCACTGCTGAAAATCCCGGACCTACATTATTGAAACAAGCTATCGTAGCACTGAAGTTTGTTTCCATATCAAATGGTTCAAGTGACAGTAATATAAAAATCGAAGCTATGCAGACGATATACAGTGAAAAATATGACGTTACTGCATTAAGCGTGGTTTCTTCTACAATTTTATATTCCAAGCTTATGCTTCGAACATTACGTGGATGGAGAACTTTCTTTAATTCCCTATATATTATTTAAAAAAGCAACATAACCCTTGAAATTTTAAGTCCTCCGGCAGTTGATCCTGCACATCCTCCTAGAAACATCAATATAAGAAGTATGCTTTTTGATAGTCCGGGCCATGCATCAAAGTTCACCGTGCTAAATCCCGTTGTAGAAATAATGGAAGATACCTGAAATGAAGCGTGTCTTATAGTATCAGATATTGTATTGTACAAAGGATAAGTATTGAGTGAAATAATCAAAACGCTTACAACAATAATTGAGATATAACACCACAACTCTGTACTTTTTATCATCGATTTAAACTTTTTAATTAACAATAAATAATACAAATTAAAGTTAATGCCGAAAAGAATCATAAATATAGTGATAACCCATTGCAAATACGGACTATATCCACCCACACTTGAATTTTTTATACCAAATCCACCGGTACCAGCGGTTGCAAATGAATGAAGAATACTATCATAGAGCGGCATACCGCCAAAAAGTAAAAAAATCATCTCTAACACTGTCATAACAATATAAATCAGATAGAGAATTTTAGCTGTGTCTCTTGCTCTTGGAACAAGCTTGCCTACTATAGGGCCCGGCATTTCGGCTCTAAGTATGTGTATAGATTTATCAGCCATATTTGGTATAAGTGCAACAATGAAAACAAGAACGCCCATACCACCAATCCAATGGGTAAAACAACGCCAAAACAATGCAGACCTACTAAGAGACTCAACATCTCTGAGGATCGAAGCACCGGTGGTGGTAAATCCGCTCACGTTCTCAAAAAAAGCATCAAAATAAGATGGAATGTCACCACTTATAACAAACGGTAACGCACCTATCGCAGACATTACAAGCCAAGCAAGAGCAACAATGACTAAACCCTCTTTAGTGTAAATGTCTTTACTATGTGACTTATTAATAAGCGTGAGAATCACACCAATAATAAGAGAAATTGCAGCTGATGCCAAAAAGGCAAACATAGCTGTTTAATTATATATTAGAGCAACAAGCACAGGCAAGATAAGCAATCCCGCCTGTGCTGTAGCAATTTGTCCTAGAATATAAAATACATATTTCTTATTCATAATCAAAAACAGCAGTACTATAAAATAATAAAGTATTTACTTTTGAGATACTGCATCTCCCACTCGAAGTCAAGGTTTAATAATGAAGAAAACAGATTATTCTACAATATCTGCAAGATCATATAATCTATGGCCAGAGCCTATAACTATTACATTATCACCAGCCAAAATTACATCATCACCAGACGGGATAATTGCCTTACGATTACGTATTATTCCGGCAATCAATATATTTTTCTTAAACTTTATGTCCTTAAGTGGTATGTTTGTATATTTAAAATCGGTGTTCACCTTAAATTCAAGTGCCTCTGCCTTACCGCCCATTATCTTATACAAACGCTCAACATTGCTACCAACTGAGTTTTCCATAGAACGAGCATATCTAACTAGAATATCAGAAATATTCTTCCATGGTGACACCACGCTATCAAGCCCAAGATCATCTGCAACAGAGATAAACTCGTTTCTGTTAATTTTTGTTACAACCTTCGGCACATTATTTTGCATAGCGAAGTAAGAAAGCAAAATATTCTGTTCATCCATGCCGGTAAGCGAAATAAATGCATCTACAGACTCTAAACCCTCTTCAATCAACAGATCACGGTCTGCAGAGTCACCTTTTATAATTATAGCACCGGGAAGGCTTCTGCTCATAACGTAAATAGGTACGGGATCTTTTTCAATTATTTTTACAGAAGAACCTGATGATAAAAGCATTTTTGAGAGATAATATGCTGTTCGGCTTGCTCCGAGAATCATTACACTTTTTGATTGCTTTTGCATAATCCCAAGGCTTTTAAGCAATTTTGCAACCTCGTTTGGTGCTGCAGCTAATGAAATCTTGTCTCCTACATTTATAATAAAGTTACCATCAGGAATAAAGATGTCGTTGCCCCTTTGCACAGCACAAATCAGAAAATTAGCTCGATATTTTTTTCTGATATCCATTATTTTTTGTCCGGACAGCTGTGTGTTTTCTTTTAGCTTCAATTCTACTATCTCGTAGTTACGTGTAGAAAAGGTTTCTACATTTGCTGCATTTGGCAGCTTGAGAATATTATAAATATAGCGAGCTGCTGAACGCTCCGGGTTGATCGGCATAGAAAGGTTCAGAAATTGCTGCATAAAGACAAGGCTTTTTTCATTATATTCAGGGTTTCTTATACGTGCGATAGTTTTTCTTGCGCCCATTGTCTTTGCCATATGGCAACTGAGCATATTAAGCTCATCAGAGCCTGTGACAGCAACAAATATATCACAACTCTCTACATTAGCATCTGATAAGGTTTCATAATCTGTGCCGAGTCCACACACTCCAATAACATCATATCTGTTAGAAATATCATTCACTATTGATTGATTGTTATCTATTGCAATAACATCATGCCCTTCATTAGCAAGACTGGAACTAACACTTTGCCTATCTTGCCACAGCCAACAATAACTATCTTCATACTATACCTCAGAAAAATAATTATTTTATATTTAATATAACATTATCATTTTCAGCATAAGCGTTAATAAATCCAATAGAAGACTCATCTGCATCTATTATCGCTTTTGCTATCTTATCCTCAAGAAGCTTGCGAATATTATTTCTCACTTCACGTGCGCCGTTCTTAGAACAATCTGATTTTGATGCTATTAGTTTTGCGACAGATTGATCATATGTGAACACTATTCCTTTTTCTTCTAAAGGCTTTTTGTATTCGTCTATCATGATATTCGCAATTTTTTCTACATCTAATGCATCAAGATTTTTGAATACTATTATTTCATCAATTCTGGCAATAAACTCAGGACGTAAAAATTCTGACAAAGCTTTGAGTGATTTTTCCTTTGATGCGGAATATTCACTTTTACCAAAACCTAAAAGGTTTTCACGACGCTCACTGCCTGCATTTGATGTCATAACTATTACTGTATTTTCAAAGTTTACAACTCTGCCATGGGCATCTGTTAGCTTGCCCTCATCGAGAATCTGGAGAAGTATGTTGAGCACATCCGGATGTGCTTTTTCAATCTCATCAAACAAGAGTACACTGTATGGTTTTCTTCTAACCTTTTCAGTGACATGGCCTGCTTCCTCATAGCCTACATATCCGGGAGGTGAGCCTATAATTTTTGATACAGAATGTTTCTCCATATATTCGCTCATATCAAGACGAATAAGTGTTTCCGGAGAATCAAAAAGCTCACATGAAAGCACCTTAACAAGCTCTGTTTTTCCTACACCTGTAGGGCCTACAAAGATAAATGATGCAGGGCGTTTTTTGGGACTTATCTGAACTCTGCTTCTCTTTATAGCACCTGAGAGTGACTCTACAGCTTCGTCCTGTCCAATTATTCTTGATTTGATTTTATCTTCAAGATCAGCAAGCTTTTTGAGTTCATTCTCTTTAACTCTGGTGGCTGGTATGCCGGTCCATAATTCTATAACTCTTGCAACATCATCCTCTAGCACCTCAGAACGCAAAGTGTTTAGGTCTATCTTATCTATTTGTTCATCAAGCTTTGCTATCTCGGCACGTATACCGGCAAGTTTTTCGTAGTCGATTTCTTCACTAGAGCTTATCTCCTGCTCTTTCTCAACAAGCTCGGTCTTCTTGTCAACAAGACTTTCATAGACATCACGATCCTTGTTTCTAATAGAAGCATATGTGCAGGCCTCGTCAAGAAGATCTACAGCCTTGTCCGGCAAAAATCTATCTGTTATATATCGCTCAGAGAAGACAACGGTTTTTCTTACAATTAATTCGCTCACACGCACATTATGATATTCTTCATAATAATCTTTTATACCGTTTATCACTGCTATAGTGTCTGTAATAGATGGCTCTGCTATGGTAACAGGTTGAAAACGACGCTCAAGTGCAGTATCCTTCTCAATATACTTTCGATACTCAGAAAAGGTTGTAGCACCTATCACCTGTATCTCACCACGTGATAATGCAGGCTTCAAAATATTAGCGGCATTCATAGAGCCTTCAGACTCGCCTGCCCCAACAAGATTATGCACCTCATCTATAAATAAAATTATGTTACCGTTACTTTTTACCTCTTCGATTAAATCTTTAATTCTTTTTTCAAATTGTCCTCTGAATTGAGTACCTGCAACAAGAGCAGTGAGATCGAGCAAAAATATTTCTTTATTTTTTAATCTTTGTGGCACTCTTTGTTCGGCAATACGTATAGCAAGTCCTTCTGCTATCGCTGTTTTTCCGACGCCTGGCTCACCTATAAGGCAAGGATTGTTCTTTATTCTTCGACTAAGAATCTGGACTACTCTATCAGTTTCTTTATCTCTACCTATTATTCTGTCTAGCTCACCGTTTTTGGCACGTGAGGTAAGATTGGTGCAATAGGCATTAAGCATCTTTCTGTTTTTCTTTTCTTTGTTCTTTGCTTTTTTGCCATCGCTCTTATCTGAAGTTTGCTCTTGGTTGCTATCCTGCTTAAAAAAATTCTTCATAAACGGAAAAGTAGGTGCACCATGATCTATAGAATCAGGATTATCCTCATCTAAATCAAAGGCATTTTCTCCATTCATATCTAATAGCTCTTTTAAATCAAAATCGCCGTTTTCAGACAACATTCTCATTTGATCATATGCTGCCTCCAAGTCTTCGTCAGATATACCCATTTTATCAATTATATCTGTAACCTGCTTAATGTTAAGCGCTTTTGCACATGATAGACAATATCCTTTTGTGTCGCTTCCGTTTTTGTCTGATGAAACAAATACAATTGCAGGATTTTTTTTACATCTTACACAAATCAATTAATATTTTCTCCTTCCAAGCTTTTATTTGAGTTGTCTGTTAATATTCCTATAAAAAGTCTTATATACATTATAAGAGCAAATATCATAAAAATAGTAGTAATCAATGTTAAAATTAAAGACAGCATAGAGTTATCTGCCTTTAGTATGGCATTAACATACACAAGAACCGTGGCTGATACATAGAAAACAATTGTTGCAACCTTGCCATACCATTTCGACGCAGGCACCCTAATGCTCTTCTTTATTAGCAAGAAACCTCCAACAAGCATAAGCAACTCTTTAGTAAACAAAACAAAAGTGAGTGGAATTAGCTGAGGGATTTTTACACTAACACATATCACAGCTGCAACAAGCGTTAGCTTGTCTGCAAGTGGGTCTAGGATTAAACCCATGTCTGAAATCTGATTAAATTTTCTAGCAATCAAACCATCAAGCATGTCACTAATGCCAGATAGCACCAGAATAACAGCTGAAGCTAAATAATTATCCGTTATAAAGGTTGCTACAAAGGGTATTATAAGCAATATTCTAATTATTGATATAAGATTAGGAATTGTGAATATCTTTTTATCAGATAAATTCATAGTGACCTCCTTGAATAATAATAGTAAAATTTTACTGTAATTTTATTTGATTAATTTGGGATATTCCTATTGTATATACAGTTTTGTCGTTCGATATTGCAACGGAACTGACATCTTTATTACATTCATAAATTGCAACTTGTTCTCCGGAATCATTAAAATGATAAATATGACCTTTTGAATAAGCTATTGCATTTTTGTAATTAAAATTTACACTTGTGACTTGAAGTTCTGTTGAAGTTTCAAATCGTATATCACCATTGGGGTCAATTTTAACTATCTGACACTCTTTACCATCAGCAGAAGCAGACAATGAGAGCAAAATACCTCCCTTAGAATCAATAGCATAATCCGATAGGTTTTTTCCAAAGTAAGAATACGTTGATATAACTTCCCCACTCTTTAGATTAATTACATATGATTCTAAATCGCCACAACAGGCAATTACATCTGATGAAAGATACTTTATATCAAATATAATGTTTTCATCAAATTTAAAGGTGTTTACAGGCTTTTCCTCTGAGAAATCAAGAATATATATACAAGATACCAACTTACCACCATTTGTGCTAACACCAGCCACTGTGCATCTCTTGCCATTCGGACTGATACACAGTGAGGATGCGTAGTATTCTGACATCTTATATGAATACATGAATTCGTTTTTCTTATCAAAAATATCTAATTTTGTAAGATAGCCATTAGTTTCGCCTGCAACGCCATAAACACCGGAATCTGATATATCGGCGCAGTACAGTTTTCCCTCGCAAGTGCCATTATAGAAATTAGCGTTAGTATCTATTATTGAATAGTTGTTGCCACCTACATCAAAAATAAGTGCTTTCGATGATGAGCATTTCATGTTTGGAGATGCCAGACTATGCTGAACGGATACCATGTCTCCACCGGTGGAATTTAAGAGGTTAAATGTAGTATCGCTCAAATATGCAAAATAATTGCCTATCATAGCTTTATTATTTTTTTCGACAGTGTTTCCAACAAGATCGACAGGATATCCATGCCCAGAATTCACCCTAAGAATATCTGTTTTCACCCACTGAGAAAATCCACCTGCAGAGTGGGTACCCTTGATGACTACGAATCCTATTAGAAATGCTATAGTCAATACAACAGCAACAATTACGATTTTTCTTTTATTAACATTTTTTTTATTAGTTTCAATTATCTCTATATTACCAGATTTGGCTGTGTATTCGTGAATATTTCTATTATTAGCCACGAAGATCCTCCTCAGAGAAAAATACTTTATTCAAATACAAACCACAAGCAGGTGCTGTGGGTCCTGCATTAGAACGTTCTTTTGAATTAATTATCGTCGGTATGGCATCAGGCTCAAATTTGCCTTGTGCAATTCGCAAAAGAGTGCCTACCATAATTCTAACCATATTATATAGGAAACCATCTGCTTCAACAGTAAAAGTGACAAGATCTCCATCACGTGCAACCTCGGCATTATATACTGTTCTATGCATATCGCCCATATCTCGATTGTCGAGCGTACAAAACGAAGTAAAATCATGCTTGCCTATGTATGCCTTTGCGGCTTGGTTGAGAAGTTTTTCATCTAGATGCCATCGATAGTGCAACGCATAACCATTCATAAACGGATGCCTGACCGGATTGTTCCAGATTTTGTAAACATACTGCTTACCCTTGCAATTATAGCGTGCATGAAAATTTTCATTAACAACTGAGCTATCAAGCACAGCTATATCCATCGGCAAATTACCATTTAAAGCCGATTTTAATCTTTCCGGAGGAATTACACGGTCGGTTTTTACATTGATGTAATATTCGTTTGCGTGCACACCGGAGTCGGTTCTGCTACAGCCCTTAACCTCATAATCTGCATTAAGAATCTTTGACAGTGCTTTTTGAAAAGCTTCTTGAACAGTATATGCATTACTTTGGATTTGCCACCCGTGGTAATTTTTCCCATCATATGCTATTTTAATAAGATAATTCATAAAAAACTCCCACGAAGCTTCATTTATTTAATAGGTGCCGGCAGTAAAATGTTGCCCAAAATAACTCCTGCAAATAATATAGCACATATAGATAGTGAGATATAATCAAGCTTGCTTAAGTGAAAACTTTTCATTCTTGTTCTGCCCTCACCACCATGATAACAGCGACATTCCATCGCTGTGGCAAGCTCATAAGCTCTTCTGAATGAAGATACCAACAATGGAACTAAAACAGGCAGAAATGCTTTTATTCTCTGGATTATATTTCCTGTGTCCATTGAGGCACCTCGTGCCTTTTGGGCATTAATGATTTTTTCGGTTTCGTCTAATAATGTAGGGATAAAGCGAAGTGCAATAGTCATCATCATTGCGACTTCATGCACCGGAAATTTAAGCACCTTTAATGGTGACATCAAATTTTCCATAGCATCTGTAAGCTGTGTAGGTGACGTGGTATAGGTTAGCACTGTGCTAACAAGTATCAAAGAGACAATTCTCAATAATACAAAAACGGCGTTGTTAATTCCGCCCACAGTGAGCTTTATTATACCCCATTGCCATATCGGCTCTCCCTTGCCGTAAAACAAATTTATAATTGACGTAAAAATTACGATAACAATGATTGATTTTAAACTTTTAAAATATAATTTCACAGGTATTTTTGTCATTAACACTATAGCAAAAACAGAAAAGACCATCAAAAGCAGTGAAAAATAATTAAATGTTGCAAAAATAAATATAATAAACGCTAAAAGCAATGAAAGCTTAACTCTTGGATCTAACCTATGAATTATAGATTTACCAGGAAAAAATTGCCCTATTGTAATATCACTTAGCATTATACACCGTCCTCTCTGTTATTTAGTAATTAATTCTTTTAACACATCATGTGCCTGATCTAACGTTAGCACTCCATAAGGCACATCATATCCTTTTTTTCTAAGCTCATTCATTATAGCTGTGACCTGAGGCACTCTAAGGCCCATGCTCTCTAGCTTTTCGACCTGAGCAAAGACACTTTTTGTATCAGAAAAAAGCTCAGCTCTTCCATGGTTCATCACAAGCACTTTTTGTGCATACATTGCAATATCCTCCATGCTGTGAGAAACAAGGATCACAGTTTTGTTTTTCTCTTTGTGATAGTTATATATTTGATCTAAAAGTAGATTTCTTCCTTTAGGATCTAATCCCGCTGTGGGTTCATCAAAGATGACCACATCAGGCTCCATAGAGATAACCCCTGCTATAGCGGCACGACGTTTTTCGCCACCGGATAACTCAAAAGGTGATTTTTCGAGCAACTCCGGACGGAGTCCTGCAAACTGCGCAGCAGATGTCACTCTTTTTTCTATCTCAGCTTCATCTAGTCCCATATTTCTAGGGCCGAAGGCAATATCTTTTCTTACTGTTTCATCAAACAACTGATGTTCAGGGTATTGAAACACAAGCCCTACCTTGAATCTGATATCCCTTATATTCTTCTTATCAGCGTTGATGTCAACACCATTCAAGCATACACTACCGCTTGTGGGTTTTAATAAACCATTCAACATTTGCATCAGGGTAGATTTACCAGAGCCTGTATGACCTATTACGCCTACAAACTCACCTTGCTCTATAGACAGAGTAACATCATCAAGTGCCTTTTTTTCAAAAGGAGTATCAATTCCATAAATATATGTCAGATTTTTAATATCGATTAAACTCATAAATTTATCATTCCGTTATTATTTGATTAGCCTTGTGAGAAGATCGAGACATTCCTCTACGTTAAGAGGTAGTTTATCTTCTTTTACACCACAATCCTTAAGCATATGGATAATCTCAGCAGACTGTGGCACGTCAAGACCATGCTCTTTTAGCAATGAAACCTCAGAGAAAACTTCACGAGGTGGTGCATCTAACAGCATTTCGCCGTTATCCATTACGATAACTCTGTCTGCTTGTGCTGCCTCATCCATATAATGCGTAATGAGAATAATTGTTATATTGTTCTCTTTGTTCAGTTTTTTTATAGTTTGCATAACCTCTGCTCTGCCTTTGGGATCGAGCATAGCTGTCGGTTCGTCCAGCACAATACAATCCGGCTTCATTGCAATTATGCCGGCTATGGCTATTCTCTGTTTTTGTCCACCTGATAGCTTATGTGGTGCAAAATCTTTATAAGCATACATATCTACAGCTTTTAGTGCTTCATCTACACGCTGTCTGATCTCTGTGGGAGATATGCCTAGATTCTCCGGTCCAAAGGCGACATCCTCCTCCACTATGCTTGCCACAATCTGATTGTCAGGATTTTGGAGGACAAGCCCTACTTTGCTTCTTATATCATATATATGCTCCTCATCTGTGGAGGAAATGCCATCTACTGTTATAGTGCCGGAATCAGGTGATAGCATACCATTAAACATTTTTGCAAGAGTAGATTTGCCGGAGCCATTGTGCCCAAGCAAAGCCAAAAACTCGCCTTTTTTTACATTAAAAGATAAGTCTTTTATTACTGTTTCAGTAGATGTTGTTTCACCATCATACTCTCTATACGAAAAAGAAATATCCTTTACTTCTATAAAATTATTGCTCATATTAGTTTTCCTATCATTAATATGCTTAGTTTTCGCTCTCAAATATTGCAGTTGAGCCACAAGGAAGAACCAAACCCGTCTGTGTGACAGGCAATCCGATTTCATCAGCAGAGACTTTACCCTTGTATTTTTTTAGCAATACTGTTGATAATAAATAATTCATTACAGATGGTGATAGACCTGTGGTATAAGAATTAAGCACAACAAAAAGTGGATTATCAGATAGAATCTCACTGCACATATTTACAAGTTTAAAAAGCTGATCTTCCAGTCTCCATATCTCGCCGGATGGACCTCTGCCATAGCTTGGTGGGTCCATTATTATGGCATCATATTTGTTGCCACGACGAATCTCTCTCTGCACAAATTTTACACAGTCATCCACTATCCAACGGATTGGTGCGCCCTCAAGCGATGAAAGTCTTGCATTCTCTTTTGCCCACTGCACCATACCCTTTGATGCATCCACATGGCAAACCTTTGCACCGGCAGCGGCACAGGCAAGAGTGGCACCACCTGTATATGCAAACATATTAAGCACGTTGATTGGACGACCGGCGTTCTTGATTTTATCATACATAAAGTCCCAGTTTACTGCCTGCTCCGGGAATATTCCTGTATGCTTAAAGCCCATAGGCTTTACACCAAAAATTATATCCTTATATTTCACATTCCATACATCCGGCACCTTTTTGTAGGGAGTCCATGAGCCACCACCGGAGGATGAACGGTTGTATCGTGCATGAGCTTTGCTCCATAGGATATTATTTTTTTCTGTTTCCCAAATTATCTGGGGGTCGGGACGTATGAGAATGATATTGCTCCATCTCTCCAGACGTTCACCACATGATGTATCAATTAGCTCATATTCTTTCCAGTTTGCCGTACGCATTTTATATATTTCCTCTCTTATGAAAGACGTTCTCTTACAAGATCAGCCAGCCTGTTGGCATAGTCCGTGATTTCTTCATAACATTCGCCCTCAAGCATTACTCTGATGATAGGCTCTGTACCGGACACTCTGACAAGAACTCTACCTCTGTCACCAAGTTCGTTTTTAACTTTCTCTATTTCATCTTTTATCTCATGATCTGTATAATATTTCAACTTTGCCTCATTGCTAACCTTAACATTGATGAGCACCTGAGGATATCTCTTCATTACAGCAGCCAACGAAGACAACTTCTCTTTGCGTCTGTTGATCAAGCTAAGAAGCTGTGCGCCTGTGAGCTGACCATCACCTGTGGTTGAAAAATCTAAAAAGATAATATGTCCACTCTGCTCACCGCCAAGGTTATAACCCTCTCTGAGCATATCTTCGAGAACATATCTATCGCCTACCTTTGTAGACACAAATTTGATTTCGTTTTGCTCACAATATTTATTGAAGCCCATATTAGTCATAACAGTGCCAACTACAGTGTCTTTTTTGAGTTTACCTCTGAGCTTAAGATCACCTGCACAGATTGCCATTATGAAGTCACCGTCAATTATGGCACCTTTTTCATCAACTGCAAGACATCTGTCGGCATCACCGTCAAACGCAAGTCCTGCATCAAGATCATGATTTCTTATGTATTCTACAAGATTTTCCATATGAGTAGAGCCACAATCTCTATTTATATTTATGCCATCTGGCTTATTGTAGAGCATATGACATTCTGCACCAAGTGCTGTAAAAAGTCTTTCGGCAGTATAGGAAGATGATCCGTTGGAACAATCGAGTGCAACCTTCATTCCATCGAGTCTGTATGGTACAGAATCAATGATATGGTCTATATAATCATTCACTGCATCGTCATCTCTCTGCACACGACCAAGATTTTCATTAACTACATAAGGGTATGGCTCAGATTTATCAAGAACTATGGATTCTATTTCTTCTTCTAATTCATCAGGCAATTTATAACCATCAGAGCTGAATATCTTGATACCGTTAAACTCAAAGCTGTTGTGGGATGCCGATATCATAATTCCTGCCGATGCTTTGTACTTTCTGATAAGATATGCAACTGCAGGAGTTGGAACAACGCCTAAAGATATTACATTTGCACCAACTGATGTCAAGCCGGCGATTAACGCACCCTCAAGCATATCTGATGACAATCTGGTGTCTTTACCGATCAAAAAAGTTGGATGTTTGTCGTCCTTTGTAGTCAAAACCATTGCGGCAGCTTTTCCGATATTCATTGCAAGCTTACAAGTTAGCTCAGAATTAGCTATTCCTCTCGCTCCATCAGTACCAAATAATCTTCCCATTGTGTCTACCTCCGTTTATAATATATTGTAATTTATTCTATCGGATAAGGATATCCCAGATGTTCACAAGCGGCTGCTGTGATGCATCTACCTCTTGGAGTCCTGTTTAAAAAACCTATCTGCATAAGATATGGCTCATACACATCTTCTATCGTTACAGCTTCCTCACCGATTGCAGCTGCTAGAGTTTCTACTCCAACTGGACCACCTTTATAAAATTTTATTATTGCTTCTAACATTCTTCTGTCGTTATTATCAAGTCCTAGCTCGTCTACCTCAAGTCTTGATAATGCTATCTGTGCTGTGTTGCCATCAATTTTGCCATGGTTGATTACCTCTGCAAAGTCTCTCACACGCTTTAACATTCTATTTGCAATTCTTGGTGTTCCTCTTGAACGTGATGCTATGATAAAAGCACCATCATTATCAATATCTATGCCAAGTATGCCTGCACTTCTCTTTACTATTCTTGAAAGCTCTTCAGGAGTATATAACTCCAAACGAAGTACCACACCAAAGCGATCTCTGAGTGGTGCAGTTAGCTGACCGGCTCTTGTGGTAGCACCAACTAATGTAAAGTGCTGTAGTGGCAAATGATATGATGCTGCCATTTGACCTTTGCCTGTGACAATATCTATAGCAAAATCCTCCATAGATGGATATAATATTTCTTCTACATTTCGTGAGAGTCTGTGAATTTCGTCTATAAATAGCACATCTCCCTCAGACATATTGGTAAGCAGTGCAGCTAGATCGCCTGGTTTTTCTATCGCAGGACCCGATGTTATTCTCAGATTAACATTCATTTCATTTGCAATAATTCCTGCCAACGTGGTTTTACCTAGTCCCGGTGGTCCATAAAGCAACACATGATCGAGTGATTCTTCTCTCATTTTTGCAGCTTGAATAAATACTGCAAGATTCTCTTTTACCTTTTCCTGACCGATATATTCGTTCATTGATTTTGGTCTGAGTGGATTTTCACTTTCGAGCATTTCGTCTGCTATTATTTCAGGATCAGTTATTCTATTCTCAAAATCAAATTCCATTCGGGTTACTCCTCTGGATTATTTTTTTCCAAGTTCTCTTAAGGTTAGTGTGATGAGTTGTTCTGTAGAAAGTGAAGCATCAAATTTTGAAATTATCGGCGTGACATCTGATGTGGAATATCCAAGCACAGACAACGCATCAAGAGCATTTTGCACATTTGCACCGGAATAATTGATCGGCATACTTTCTATAGAATTAGAACTGCTTGTTTTAGCCTTTGTAACCTTATCGTTAAGCTCAAGGATAATTCTTTGAGCTATCTTTTTGCCTACACCGGACACCTTTGTAAGCATATTCACATCAGAACTGAGCACAGCAGCGGCAATTTCTTCCGGTCTAAGCTCACTCAGAATTGCAACTGCCATTTTTGCACCGACGCCGGTGATAGATGTGAGCAACTTAAAACAATCAAGCTCACTCTGTTCATAAAAACCTGTCAATGTGACTGCATCTTCACGAACCGTCATAAATGTGTATAAAAAGACCTCTTTGCCTATCTCAGGCAGTTGCTTTAATGTATTAAAGGTGACAAGACACGAATATCCCACCCCACCACATTCTACAACAACACAATCCTGCTGTTTGTTTATTAAAGTACCATGTAAGCTATATATCATTTATTTGATTCCTCTCTTTATGAGAAATTGTGACAGCTGAGAACCGTTAGAATGGGAGTGACAAATGGCTATAGCAAGTGCATCCGCTGTATCATCAGGTTTTGGAACTTCTTTTAACTTCAGAAGTCTTTGTGTCATCTTCATCACCTGAGATTTTGTCGCTTGCCCATATCCCGTAACTGCACTCTTAACCTGAAGCGGTGTATATTCATATACATTGACCCCTGCGATTTGTGCCGAGAGTAAAATAACACCTCTCGCCTCTGCTACACATATCGCTGTTTTTTGGTTACTGTTAAAATAAAGCTTTTCTATTGCAATTGCATCAGGTTTATATTGCTCGATGATAGAATTCATTTCTTCAAATATAATCTGCAATCTTCTATTAAAAGGCACACCTGCCGCTGTTGTAATAGCACCAAAACCAATTGGTTCATAGCTATTCGCTTTTGCATTTATGATACCGTATCCGATTATTGCATATCCAGGGTCTATGCCAAGTATAATCAAAAAACCACCGTCTTATAAAAGTGATATATAAGCGGTGAAAAGCATTTTTCAATACTTTCACCCATACATTGTAAGTATATCACAGTCTAGCAATAATTACAAGAAAAAATGACATTTACTAAAAAAAGTTTGTGCTACAACAATTGATGTGTTACATTATGAGCAAACATGGTTTTACCATAGATAGAAGAGGAGGGCTCCTCCACCTTTGATTGGTGAAACAGCCCCCTGTTTTATAGTTTATTAAGTATCTGATTTTTCTTATTGTTGTACTCTTGTTCTGTAATAGTACCGCTGTCAAAAAGTTGTTTGAGTGACACGAGGTTATCTTCAAATGATGTTTTAACAACAGTAGTTATTTTCTTATTAAACGATATACTACCACCTTCTGCCAACCAAATATTATAGAAAGCAATAAATCTTGTAATAAGGTAAGTATAAAATAAAATATTAGATAACAAATTACCTATTAATGGATACCAATCTATAAGATTAAACATTTCATAGACTATCTCAGTTGCGGCATATGCACTGAAAAAAACTGTTCCCACAATAAATACACCTTTGTTTGATGCTCTTGTAGCTTTTACAATTAACATAATGACTATAACAGCAAGGAACAAAGGTTGTGTTAATATGAATAAAGGTCTATCTATGTCTGATATACATAAATAACCACTTAATAAAGCAAAGATACCTAAACTTATACAATATGCAATACCACTCAATTTTGTTTTACTAAACATAAAACAATAAGTAATAAGAACTATCGTAGCTATAATGGTAAATACAAATATAATAATATTGTTACCAAAAGAACTGCCAAAACCATGACCAAGGATCCACCAGTAATTTCCATGAACAAAAAATGGTATGTAATACAAGAAATAACAGACTATCGATACAATCAGTAGAACACCTGATAATATAAGTTTTTTATTGTTTTTTGCACTCATAGTAAATCCTCTAATTTTTGATTATATTCTTCTGTGATAAGACCTTGTTCTCTCCACTTGTTAAGAGTATTAATTTTATCGTTTATGGTTTCAAACATAAAAACTCCTAAAAATAAAAAAGTGTGTGCAACCGAAGCTACACACACCGAAAAATGCTCGACTTCGATTTGCTACCACACAAAACTTCACACTCCACACAGAAATGCAAAATAAGAAGTCAGCACTTTTACCGAAATAAAATGCCCACCTCTGTGTGGAATTTATATTTTAAGTTTTGTGTGGTGAACACATTATATCATCAATCGTTTTCAATGTAAAGCTGCATTGAGAAAATATTGAAATTAAATTACAGGATTACAATAGATGCATTTTATTATGAGCAAGAAAATCGTCGATTATTACAATTTAAATTTATTAAGAGAATACTTGTGGTATCATCAACGATAAAAAGCGGACTACGATTTTGAAATCGCAATCCGCTCTTTTAATTCAATAGATTTATATTACAAGGGAATTAATAATTCTCTTTTTTAATCTCAAAGAAGCTTTGTGGATGATAGCAAACAGGACAAACGTCTGGTGCCTTTGTGCCTACAACGATGTGACCGCAGTTTCTGCACTCCCAGATCTGAACACCAGCCTTTTCGAATACCTGCTTTGTCTCAATGTTGTTCAACAATGCACGATATCTCTCCTCGTGTGCCTTCTCAATTGCAGCAACGCCTCTAAACTGCTCTGCGAGCTTATCAAAGCCCTCTTCCTCAGCTTCTCTTGCCATACGCTCATACATATCTGTCCACTCTGCGTTTTCACCCTCTGCAGCATGAAGAAGGTTTGTTGGTGTGTCACCAAGTTCGCCCAAAGCTTTGAACCAAAGCTTTGCGTGCTCTTTCTCATTTTCTGCTGTCTTGAGGAAAAGTTCTGCTATCTGCTCGTAGCCAGCCTTCTTTGCTACAGATGCAAAGTATGTGTATTTATTTCTTGCTTGTGACTCACCGGCAAAAGCTTCCCAAAGATTTTTCTCTGTTTTTGTACCTGCATACTTGTTCATTTTTAAATACCTCCATAATTTTGATAAAATATATATTTACATCATTGCTGATGCAAAATGCAACTATTAACTAGTATTTTCCACCGCTGTGAATGAACATATCGAACCTGCCATCACCTGATCAGCATACAATTTAGTATGCTTGCTCACAGTTTCAGACTACGTAAATTAAACAATTTTATATTTTCTTACAAATATATTATCGCTATCATCAGCAAAAATCTGCTTGAATTACTTAGAATCAAGCACAACTAAGCTTATGTGTTAATTATATAACATATGTTTTAAAATGTCAAATACTATTACAATAATGTTTCTACTCCAAATTTCGTAATGGATTTGGTAAAGCAAGTTCCAATTTGGCAGCGATAAGGTAAATCATAGATGAAAAGCCTTCAAATGTATGATAACCTCTTGCTTTTCTTTTTGCTGCTTGTATCATACTATTTATA
>JAQXOB010000039.1 GCA_029098305.1 Clostridia bacterium | reverse complement strand
TATTAAATAACTATAAAAAGCAAGTCTGAGCTTTGGAGCCGCTTGATGCGATGATTCCTACCGCCACTTGATTTAGATTTTATCCTTTTACAAGGGATAGGTCTATCTTGTGGCAGTAGGCGACGCATCAAGTGGCTTTTTATCTTTTCATCAAGCAGCTCCGTGAAAGGAGTTACTGATGAAAACAATTCAATTTCAAAATGATGAACTGACAATAATTGATTTAAGGACACAGTACGGAGAACATCCATCGGGCGGAAAAGATTATGCTGCCGTGACGGATTTAGATGAGGAAGAGTTGAACATTAAATACGCAAATGTTTTAGCAGAATACTCTCCTTATTTAACGGTTGGCAACTATTATTTAGAAACAATAGTTGAATCTAATCGAAATATTAATTTAGAAGAAAAACATCAACAAAGATATGGTATCAGAAAATCATTTGATGATTTATCTGAATATATAATAAGTGACTTTAATTTGGAATCAATAATTGAGATGTCGATAAATAGATCTGAGCATAGAAAAGTCTTAAAGTTATTAAATGAAGCTTTGCTGCAATTAACAAGGGTGCAAAGAAAACGTATTTACTTGAAATATTGGAAGGGATTATCTCACAGAGCAATAGCCAAAAGAGAGGGCAAAGAAAAGAAAACTATTGATGAATCAATAAAGTCTGCGGAAAAAAAACTAAAAAAGTTTTTTGAAACACCCCCCCATAAGCCCTGATTTTGTCCATATAAGTAGAGGATATTTTTTCTCGGTTATTTATTTGGAAAGGAAGTAAACAAATGAAAAAAACAATCAAAAGAGGAGAGATTTATTTTTGTGACTTAGGTGAGGACAAAGGCTCTGTTCAGGGTGGATACAGACCTGTAATTGTGATGCAAGCAAACAGATTAACCGTGAAATCATCTACCGTTTTAGTTGCTCCAATAACATCGGTAATAAAAAGAACGGATTTGTTTTCTCACTTGATAATCACTGAAAGGTGTGGTCTTGAAAAGAATTCGATGATATTATTTGAACAGATACGTCCTGTCAATATTTACGAATTAAAGGACTATATCGGAAGAATAACTTTAATTGAGTGCTGGAGATTGATTACAACAGCATTGAAAAAAACCCTCGGCTTATGGCATTATCCAAAGATTAAGAGTGGAGATATTCGCTGTTTGTGTTCAAAACATCTGGAGGAATATAAACAGTTGCCAAACTATATAATAAGAAGATTTCAACCAACACAAAACCTTCGTGATAAATGCGATAAATGTGATAATCTTGGTTATGATTATACATTTTTTGAGAAGAAAACTGTTTTGAGAAAGAAGGCTCATTATGATAGAAGAAGATAAAGTGATCAGCGTTGAGTCGAAGGATACCACAAAAAACATAGAAATGTTTTCTGAATATGGAGATATCGTATCTATTGATGATGTAATGTCTATGCTACATATTGGAAGATCAGCGGTGTATACATTACTGCGGAATAAATCAATAAAAAATGTAATGGTTGCGAGGAAATATATTATACCAAAAAAGAGTGTAATTCGTTTTCTTGAGGAAACTACTTCTTGAAAATCGCATATTTGTTATTGCTCGACTGTTGATGTATAATATGGTTAATATAAATGGTCGGGCATTTTGGAAAGGAGTAATATATGCCCACAACAGGATATTTAAGAGAAAGAAACGGCAGGTACTACGCCATTCTCAATTTGTATGACAGTACCGGAAAAAGAATACAAAAATCACATCCAACAGGATTGGTTGTGAAAAACAACAAGAGAAAAGCAGAACAGATTTTGAAGCAACTTTGCGTAGAATATGATAATAAGAATTTGATGTTTTATTCCAATATCAAGGTTGCTGATTATTTTGAAAAATGGCTTTTGTCAATAAAGGAAGAAGTTCGACCAAATACCTTTCGTAGCTATAAGGGAAATATGGAGAATCATATCATTCCATATTTTCGGAAATTGGGTGTTGCTATCCAAGACTTGAAGCCACAACAGTTAACTGATTATTACAAGTCAAAAGTTGGGCAGATTTCAGTAACAACAATTAAGCATCATCATCAAAACATTTCAAAAGCACTTTCTGATGCAGTATGCAAAGGGTTAATATCAGTTAATCCCGCTACTGCAGCGAGAACACCAAAGCAGCAAGAGAAATTTAAAGCAAAATTTTTGAATCGTGTTCAGATAAATCAGATGCTTGAAGTATTTAAGGAATCAACAATTTTTTTACCTGTTTACTTATGTTCTATCTATGGACTAAGACGAAGCGAAGTGTTGGGATTGAAATGGGCTAACATTGATTTAGTCAATGGCACGATTTGGATAAAAGAAACACTACAACAAAGCACAAAGGAAATGACCGGCGGCTCAAACTACACTTCGGATACAAAAACCGAGAGTAGCAATAGAACTCTTCCAATTATTCCAAGTGTACGAGAAGAACTTTTGAAGCAAAGGGCTTTTCAAAATAGAAATCGAAACCTGCTTGATAGTGTCTATTATCTGAGCGATTATGTTTGTACATTCGCTGATGGAAAAGAGATAACGCCTAACTATCTCACAAAAAAATTTCATCAGATAATTAGTAAGCACAAGGAATTACCACAAATTCGTTTTCACGACTTAAGACACAGTGTTGCAAGTAATCTGCTCAACGACGGCTTTTCTACTGTTCAGGTAGCAGAATGGCTTGGTCATAGTAGTTCAACAACAACTTTGAAATTCTATGCTCATATCGATAAAACATCAAAAATGGCAATAGCGGAGAAATTAGCAGCATCATAATTTTCAAAGAATATTTGTTTGACTGAGACATAATAAACACCTAAGTGGTGACATTCTGGTGACATCACAGTTAGGTGAATTAGATTTAGCAAAAAGAAAAACCTCAGAAACGGCTTGTTTAAGCCGTTTCTGAGGAGTGGATTTGGCAGGGGCAGAAGGACTCGAACCCTCGGCACGCGGGTTTGGAGACCGCTGCTCTACCAACTGAGCTATACCCCTTCGACAACGATATATATTATATCAGTTTTTTTAAAAATTGCAAGCTTTTTCTAGAATTTTATGAAACTTTTTATATGTTGCGAAAATTGTGACGTACTTTCTCAAAGAATAAAACCCGTATAAGGCATCGCTTGAAGCCTCATACGGGTAAAATATTTTATATTAGTCGATATAGTCTGCTAAAACGTAGGGAGAAACGTTGTCGCCTAACATAAGGAGAAGATCTGGTGTCTGATGTCCGGCACCATTTGAGAAAATAATCATGTTACAGTTTGTGTAATCAGAGAGATCAATCATATAAAGACCTGTACCCTCAACAAGTGTCATTTCGATACCCGGAAAAGCAACAGGACCATTAGTGCCCTCAGTCCACACATATGCATAAACATGCTCCCAGCTATATCCGGTGATGTCAAGGCTAACTACATTAGCTACCTTCGGATCTTCTTCTGGCTCTGTATCAGATGTTGTATCTGTTGTTGTGTCAGACTCTGTCTCTGTGTCAGATGTTGTATCTGTAGTTGTATCAGACTCTGTCTCTGTGTCAGATGTTGTATCTGTAGTTGTATCAGACTCTGTTTCTGTATCAGATGTTGTATCTGTAGTTGTATCAGACTCTGTCTCTGTGTCAGATGCTGTGTCTGTAGTTGTATCAGATTCTGTCTCTGTGTCAGATGTTGTGTCTGAAGTTGTATCAGACTCTGTCTCTGTGTCAGTCTCTGTATCTGATTCTGTATCAGTTACAGTCTCTGGACATGGAAGCTCTTCGATAAGCTTTGCAATAAACTTCTGGAGAGTTGTTACGTCAACCATATCTACTTTATCATTGATTGTAACATCTGCTACTTTAAGAGCTTCACCCTCAAGAACAACAAGCTCTGCGATATGCTTCTGGATAGACACTACATCTTCCATGTTTACATTTTCGTCAGCATTTACATCGCCATACATGATTTCTTTTTCAGAATCCTCTTCAGAATCTGTTGATTCTTCTGAATCAGTGTTCTCCTCAGAGTCTGTGTTCTCTTCTGAATCTGTAGATTCCTCAGAATCGGTTTTTTCCTCAGAATCTGTGGACTCATCAGAGCTTGTATCCTCTTCTGTGTCTGTTGAATCGTTGTTTGTTGAGTCATCCTCTGTGGAATCTTCTTCTGTGGAGTCTGTGTTTGTGTCCTCTTCGTTTGTGCCGTCATCTTCGCTCATCACGATAACCGAGCCTACGTTAGCCTTTACATCTGCCTTATCAGCAGCTGAAGCCCCAACAGCAGCCATAGAAGCTACCATAAGAGTTGAAATAATAACAGCTAAAACCTTGCTTAATTTCTGCATAAGTGGTTTCCTCCTGAAATTTGTATTTCCGATAACACGGTAAGTTTCATTGTATCACATATTTTTTGTATTTGCAATCACTTATTTATGTAATTTGAGTTTTTAATTTAAATATGTCTAATAAAAGAGAATTAATTAACGAAAAAAAGCCCGCATAAGACTTTATAACAAAATCTCATACGGGTAAAACATCTTTTTTAATTTGTTATACCGAAGTATTACTTATTGTAAGCATAAACATGATTCCAACCATACTCTTTGAGGTTGAGCTTCATGATCTTAGCTGCTTTAGCATTACCTGCAGATGTTGGGTTCTCGTTTGAATCAGAACCTGTGTCTGTGTCAGAACCTGTGTCTGTGTCAGAACCTGTATCTGTGTCAGAACCTGTGTCTGTGTCAGAACCTGTGTCTGTATCAGAACCTGAATCTGTGTCAGAGCCTGTGTCTGTGTCAGAGCCTGTGTCTGTGTCAGAGCCTGTGTCTGTGTCAGAACCTGTGTCTGTGTCAGAGCCTGTATCTGTGTCTGTGTTCTCCTCAGAATCTGTATTTACTTCAGAATCTGTACCCTCAGAGTCTGTATCCTCAGAGTCTGTTCCCTCAGAGTCTGTACCCTCAGAGTCTGTACCCTCAGAGTCTGTACCCTCAGAGTCTGTCTCTGTGCTAGGCTCTTCACATGGAAGATCCTTGATAAGCTCTGCGATAAACTTCTGGAGAGTTGTTACGTCTACCATATCTACTTTCTCGTCGTTTGTAGCGTCAGCTGCCTTAAGAGCTGCACCCTCAAGAACAACAAGCTCAGCAATATGCTTCTGAACTTCTACAACGTCTTCCATGTTTACTTTCTCGTCGCCGTTTACATCGCCACACTTGAGCTCTTTCTCTTCAGAATCTGTACCTTCAGAATCTGTACCCTCAGAGTCTGTTCCCTCAGAGTCTGTTCCCTCAGAGTCTGTACCCTCAGAGTCTGTACCCTCAGAGTCTGTGCCCTCAGAATCTGTACCTTCAGAATCTGTACCCTCAGAGTCTGTACCCTCAGAGTCTGTACCCTCAGAGTCTGTACCCTCAGAGTCTGTACCCTCAGAGTCTGTTCCCTCAGAGTCTGTGCTTGTGTCTGTGCTTGTGTCTGAATCAGTGTTCTCGCCAGAATCTGTGCTTGTATCTGTGTTTGTGTCTGAATCAGTGTTCTCGCCAGCATTTGTGCCGTCATCTTCGCCCATTACTACAACAGAACCGGCATTAACATTTACATCTGCATTACAAGCAGCTGATGCGCCAACAGCGGTCATAGAAACTAATAAAAGAGCTGAAACAATAACAGCCAAAACTTTACTTAACTTTTTCATAAGTAGTTTCCTCCTAGAAAATTTATATTTCCGATTCACTCGGTTGCCCTATTATAGCACACGTTTTTTTCATTTGCAATCGGAGATTTCAGGAATAAAGCGTTTTTTTTGGCAGTGTTTTTAAGGCTGTTTTATTCTTTTTTTATATCTTTTTTCCAACTTTTTCTATTTTTTTATACACTATTTTTTCTTTTGCAAAATTCAATTGTTGTTTAAAACATAAATAAGTTTTTGCATAAAATATTTTTGTTCTTTTTTCACAATAATAAATTTTTAAACCCTTTTTTTAAAAATTTAGAACAATAAATTTAAAAAATATATAATTATGCATAAATTTGACAATATATTTATATTCTGTGGTCTAAAATCTACTTACAACAAAATAAAAAAGAAGGAAGTTGAACATGAAAGAAACAGCAATAGTAGGAGGAAAATCTCAGAAAAAACAAAAGGGAATTTCTGTGGTAATTCAAAATTCTTCAGTACAAAAACTTTTAGTCAATATTACATATGTTTTTTTAGGTGTATTGATATCAAACGGAGCTATCTTTGGAGAATTTGCACCATTTGGCGTAGCATATGTGTCATCTGTGCCATATCAAAGTATGCTGTGGGCAAGTGCAGGCACTATATTGGGCGATCTTCTGATGTCGGGTATCATTGGTTATCGCTATATAGGCGCAATAATGGCTGTAATAGCACTGAGGTGGGTATTTAGTGAGATAGATGTGCTGTCACGGCGAAAATACTTTGCTCCTGCTATATCTTTTGTTCCGCTTATCGTCACTGGCATTGTAGTCTCTATGGCTACGGGATTCGAGCTTAATGATATTATCAAAATTCTAACTGAAGCATTACTTGCCGCCACCGCATCATATTTTTTTACAAAGAGTATAAATTTGACTGCAGGTTCTAAGGGTATCACCAGTCTTAGTCAGCAAGAACTTGCCTGCCTTGCGATGAGTGGGTGTATAATATTGCTCTCATTTGGCAGAGTTTCGGTAGCAGGGCTTTCTGTAGGCAGAGTGTTAGCTGTGCTACTCGTGCTGATATGCTCACGCTATGGCGGAATATCAGGCGGATGCATCACAGGAGTAGCAACAGGAATTGTGTTTGGCTTATCTATGCCGGAATATGGATTTCTTGCGGCAGCATATTCGTTTGGTGGTCTGCTGGGTGGGCTGATGTCATCTGTAGGCAAGGTAGGAGTGAGCGTGTCATTTTTGCTCAGTAGCATCATAGTTCTATTGCAATCTAATGCTGACGGCATAGCTATGTATTCGTTATACGAAATGCTGATAGCATCATCTGTGTTTATGCTTCTTCCAAAAAATCTGGGATCAAAAATAACAGCATTTTTTTCCAGCGTACCCGAAGAAAACAAAGCTGAAGGACTTAGAAAATGCGTGCTAATGAGGCTAGATTATGCATCAAAGGCACTTTCTGATGTATCCGACTCTGTAAATGCTGTTTCTAAAAAACTTAGCACAGTTTATTCACCCGAAAAGGATAATGTCTACACCAAAGCTATCGACAGCGTGTGTTCAACGTGTGGTCTGCGTGTGTATTGTTGGGAGAAAAGCGCAAAGCCAAACGAATGTAGCTTTGAATCTCTTACCGAAATATTAAAAGAGAAAAAAATGGTAACCGAAAAAGATATAGATGAAAAATATCCCAAAAAATGCTGTAAAAGTCAGGAAATGGCAGATTCCATAACAAATTATTACGAACTATGTGCCGCTTATACTATTGCAGATAAGCAGATAAATGAGGTGCGTGGAATAGTATCAGAAGAGTTTAAAGGACTCAGCGAGTTGTTGGAGGATTTATCAAATGAATTCAGAGATTATGAATATTTTGACTCTGCTTGTGCGGAGCGTGTGGGCGCAATATTTAAGATGGAAGGCTTAGTGCCTCTTGATGTTGCTTGCAGAATAAATAAATACAATAGGATGAGTGTTGAAGTGATTATTTTAGACAATGATAAAAGACAAATAAAGAAAACAGAGCTTGTTAAAGCGGTATCGTCAGCGTGTGGCAGAAAAATGGACTCTCCATGCATCAGCTACGCGCCCGACAGATGTAGGATTCAGTTTAACGAAAAACCTATATATGATTTGCAAATAGCATCTGCACAGCATATCAGCGGCAAAGGCACACTCTGCGGTGACTGCATGAACTATTTTACAGATGGCATGGGCAAGCTGGTGTCAATAATCAGTGATGGCATGGGAACGGGCGGCAGAGCAGCTGTTGATGGAAATATGGCAGCAGGAATAATGACAAAACTCATAAAAGCCGGGCTAAGCTTTGATTGCAGTCTTAATATTGTAAATTCTGCCCTGATTGTAAAATCCTCAGATGAATCTTTGGCTACTCTTGACGTGACCTCGTTTGATATGTTTACAGGCTCGGTCGAATTTTTAAAGGCAGGTGCGCCAATGAGCTATATCAAACGTGGTAGTAATCTTATAAAAATAGAAGCACCTTCCCTACCTGCCGGAATTCTGCGAAATATTAGCTTTGCAAAAAAGAGTTTTTCGCTAAATGTGGATGACTGCATCATCATGCTGTCAGATGGAATAGTCTCCGGTGGTGACAAGTGGCTTGAAGCCAGACTAAAAAATCTTACAAATGACTTTGACATAAAAAATGTGGCTGATGATATAATACGTGAGGCTGTTGAGCGTTGCTCGGCAACAAGAGATGATGATATGACAGTTATGATTTTGCGCTGTATGAGCAGATAACAAGCACGCTTGACATTTTTTGCTGTGGGTATATAATGTAACAGTAAAGAAATTCATTAGGCAGTGCATATACAAATCAATTAAAAAAATGATTCCTCCGCTGCAAAACCCGGAGGAATTTTTTTAGTAAAGGAGAATGATTATAAATGGAAATGTATGGCGTTAAAATACTATTCAAAAACACAGTAACAGGTCAACCAACAGTAACCGATGAATCATACAGCGATATGTATGTATATTACGAAGAAAGTATACGTGTTTTTATGGCAGAGAGCTTTGAACAAGCAGAGGAGAAGGCAATAGAATCTGCAAAATATTCTGAATCTCAATACAAAAACGTGTATGGTCAGACTGTGGATTACAAATTTCATAGTGTTGTAAATTCATTCATAATTGATGATTTGCAAGATGGTGATGAGATATTCGCACAGACCTACAAAATAACAAAATCAGCCCACAAAGAAAATAGCATTAGCATTTGCACCACATTAGAGGACACTGCCGTGCTTAGAGAAGAAATTAACTGATCGCAGACACAGAATCAAGGAAATAATCACCATAGTAGCACGATACAGGTATACCATAAACATTAAGATTTTCATCATAGAATATCACAGCACTCGGTGGTGAATATGTAAAACATAAGTATGATGCTAAAAAGAGAGCCAGTGCAAACAAAGATGTCACAAACCATCCGCTGAGCTTGGCATTATATGCTAGCCTTGAAGAAAGCACATATGCCAATAGCACAAAGATTATGTTTATCAATATTTCGATTAGCTTAAATCTTTTTCCTATTATGCCATAGATCAAGCTAGATGCTAAAATATTGCCACAAGTCATGGTGTATATACCGATTATTTTAGCCACAAAAAACTGCTTAAAACGAGGCCTTGCGGTTGAAAGGGTAATCACAGCCCATATGAGATATGGCAGTGCAAACACTTTACTTTGTTCCCATATGCTACCATTCACCGATGCAAAAACCAACGAAAGAGGTTCGTCGCTGGCATAGCGATAGACAAATTGTAAGATACAACCAAAGATGAATGTAAAAAATACACCTGCAAGCTCCAACTTATGAAATAGTTTTTTGTTCATAGCAAATACACTCCAAAAAAAGAAAAAGTATGTCCTGCATAAATATATGAGGGCATACTTCTTTTTATTCGGATTATAAAAAAATAAGAGCCACAGGCTAACCTGTGGCAAAATGTTGGCATCTTCCTATTTTCCCGGGCCGTCACCAGCCAAGTATCTTCGGCACTACTGAGCTTAACTTCTGTGTTCGGGATGGGAACAGGTGGACCCTCAGCGTCATCAATACCAACTTTTCTCTCGGGCTCAACCCCGATTGCTTATATATTATATCACACAATTTTGATTTGTCAATAGTTTTTTGTATTTTTTTAAAATTATTTGATAAAAATTGCAGACTGAGCTTTTTATCATAGCTCAGCCTGCAAGCAAAAATTATTATTCTACAGTAACAGACTTGGCAAGGTTACGTGGCTTATCCACGTCGTTGCCACGAAGCAATGCTGAATAGTATGCCATAAGCTGCAATGGCACGCAAGCAAGCATAGGCATCAGTATATCGTCAAAATCAGGCAATTTGATTACATAATCAGCCACATCTTCAGATAGCTCTACGCTCTCACGGCATACAACCACTGTGACAGCACCTCTTGCCTTTACCTCTTTTATGTTGCTTATGGTTTTTTCCAGAAGGTCACTCTGTGTAGCGATTGCAATCACAGGCATACCCTCAGTTACAAGAGAAATAGTGCCGTGCTTTAGCTCACCTGCGGCATATGCCTCAGAGTGAATATAGCTTATCTCTTTTAGCTTTAGTGAGCCTTCCATGCTGAGTGCATAGTCTAATCCTCTGCCTATATAGAGCAGGCTATCGGAGCATATAAGCTTTGAAGCTACAAATTGTGTATTTTCAAGCTCATTTTCTATCACCTGAGCTATTTTGTCAGGTGTTTCTTGCAGTAGTTTTACCAACTCTCTGCACTTATTCTCATCTATTCTGCCCTTTGCATAAGCCAATTGGAATGCAAACAGATACATAACCGAGAGCTGGACCATATATGCTTTTGTGGACGCAACAGCTATCTCCGGACCTGCGAGCGTATAAATAAGCATATCGGCCTCACGTGCTATTGAGCTTCCCTTTGCGTTTACAATGCCAAGAGTTTTTGCTCCCATTGACTTTGCAAGACGCATTGCAGCCAAGCTATCGGCAGTTTCTCCGGATTGAGAAATTATTATCACAAGATCATCACTGCTTAGTATAGGAGATTTGTATCTAAATTCTGATGCTATCTCCACATTAACCGGTACTCTGGCCAATCTTTCCATCACATATTTGCCTACCATACCTGCGTGCATCGCTGTGCCACAAGCAACAACATGGATATTCTTAACATTTTTAAGATACTCATCATCTATGCCACATTCTGAAAGATCCGGCATACCATCTGTTATTCTTGGCGTTACAGTAGTTTTTACAGACACAGGCTGTTCGTTGATTTCTTTGATCATAAAGTGTTCATAGCCACACTTTTCGGCTGCATCCATATCCCAGTCTGCTGTTTTTAGCTCTTTGTCTATCTTTTGATAGTGCAGGTCATATATTTTTGTACCATACCTACCCAAAACTGCTATTTCATCATGCTCTAAGAGATAATAATTCTTAGTGTACTTCAATATAGCAGGCACATCAGATGCGATAAAGCTCTCGTTCTCTCCAACGCCAACAATAAGTGGGCTTTCACGTCTTAGAGCAAAGATATATTCGGGATAATCATTAAACAAAATTCCAAGTGCAAAAGAACCCTCTAGGTCTTCTGTTGTTTCAATTATTGCTCTAACCGGATCATGGTGTCTGCAATAATAAAAGTCAAGCAGTTGTGCCACAACCTCTGTGTCTGTATCACTCACAAAGGTTCTTCCTTGTGACAACAGATAATCCTTGAGTTTTTTATAGTTTTCTATAATTCCGTTATGAACTATAGTAACATTATCGCCACAATGAGGATGTGAGTTTACATCTGATGGCTCACCATGAGTAGCCCAACGAGTATGTCCTATACCTGCGATACCCTGTGGCTTGCCCTCTGTTTTCATTTTGTCTACAAGGTCAGCAAGTCTGCCTTTAGTCTTAGATATCTTAATCTTATCATCTTCAAAAACAGCTATTCCTGCACTATCATAGCCTCTATACTCCAGCTTTGATAATGAGTCTACCAAGACATCACTGCAATCTCTATAGCCATAATAACCTACTATACCGCACATATGATACTCCTTTATAAATTATAATTTAAAACGCATATAAATAATTATGTATTTGTCTGATGATGGAATGTGTCTACAATTTTACCCAACATCTCCACCGTGCCTTCAGAATCGTTTGCCTCTGCATAATCCTTAAGACATTTCAGCTCAGATATAAGCTTGCCTCTATCCACATTTATCTGTTTGCCTATAAATATCTTTTTATTTGATGTGCTTGTCAAGCCCTCTTCATCCATCAAAAGCTCTTCATAAAGCTTTTCACCGGGACGCAAGCCGGAAAACTTGATTTCGACATCTTTATATGGAATTTTTCCATACATTCTTATTAGATTTTCTGCAAGCGTTAATATCTTGACAGGTGAACCCATATCAAGCACAAATATCTCTCCACCATTTGCAATAGCTGCTGCTTGCATTACCAATGCTACTGCCTCCGGTATCGTCATAAAATAACGTATGATATCAGGATGCGTGACTGTGACAGGCTTGCCGGATTCTATCTGTCTGCGGAACAACGGAATAACCGAACCATTAGAACCAAGCACATTACCAAAACGTGTGGTGATAAACTCTGTTTTAGAGCCTTGCTGAGCCATATATTGAGCCAACATCTCGCAACATCTCTTTGTAGCACCCATTACGTTAGTTGGGTTAACAGCCTTGTCGGTAGATATCATAACAAATTTTTCCACATTATAAAACTCTGCAAGGTGCATCACATTGAATGTTCCAAAAATATTGTTTTTCACGGCTTCTTCCGGAGAAGTTTCCATAAGCGGAACGTGCTTATGCGCTGCTGCATGAAATACTATCTGTGGCTTATATTTATTAAAAACAATAGACATCTTTTTGAAATCTCTAACAGAACTTATGAGAGCAACTATCTTAGCCTTATCCCCATGCTCCATGATAAGCTCCTGCTGAACTTCATATAGGCTGTTTTCGTAGATATCTACCATCACAACAAGCTTAGGATCATACATCACGATCTGTCTTACAAGCTCAGAGCCGATAGAACCACCGGCACCGGTTACCATGCAGACCTTTCCCTTGATAAGATTCATCACATCATGCTTATCAAACGTGATAGGATCTCTGCCGAGCAGATCTTCTATGTTAATATCCTTAACGTGAGTCATGATGCTGTCTTTACCGTTTTCAAGGAAAACTTCGCCTAGGTATGGCACAATCTTGATATCACACTTGGTCTCAGAGCAACGCTCAATAATGCGCTTTCTGATCTCTTCTCTACAAGATGGTATTGCAAATATTATCACGTCAATTTCGTAGATTTTTGACACCTCTAAAATTTCACGTGTAGTGCCAACTACAGGCACATTTTCCACCTTTTTGTGCTGTTTTGCAATATCATCATCAACTATACATACAGGGTTATAAATCTTAGCATTATTGTTTGGATCACTCTCTGCATTTTCTATCTCTTTTAATATCATTTTGCATGCCTGACCGGCACCTATGATCATAACACGCTTTTTCATCAATTTACGCTCGCTTTTGGCAACACTTAAAAAAGCCTTTCTAAATGCAACTCTAAACAAGCAAATTAAAATTACTTCTTCCATTGCGCATATTAGTATATATCCCTTAGGGATTATAATATGCTCAAAATTCATAGCATTTAATACGAATATACTGATAAATGAGCCTAAAAGCACACCAAACAAACATGATGTGTAATCACGAACTTTTGCATATCGCCACATTATAGAGTAGGCACCAAACGTCCATAATGACAAAAAGCAAAAAATCATATTAAAGCCTATTGCGACAAATAATTCCCTATATCCTAGTATATAATTATGTCCCAGATAATTACTAACCATGGGAAGAGCCCAAGCTGTTACTATATCTGTTACACCTATAATTAATAGATCTGCAAAAATGAGAATAATCTTTCTCAGGTTAAGTTTCACTGTAACCACCCATTTATCCATTCTTATTTAATTTTCATTTATAATATTACTACTTATTTAATTATTTGTCAATTAATTAAAGAATATGTCATCATATTAATTAGTTAATATTTAATTAATCCTTAAATTTCCAGACGAAAAAACTAAATACATATGCAAAAGTTGCAAACAATAATAATAATCATTTTTAGATAAAGGAGATAATAAAATGGAAATAATGGATGCATGGGCACAATTTATGCAAACAGGAAATGTTTTGGATTATCTAAGATATTCTGCCATACGTGATTCAAAAGAATATTTTGGGCCAAAGCCAAGAACAACGAATGGAAATGACACAGCAAAAAAAGAGGATAATAGAGGATTCTTTTAATATTTTATAAAAAATAAAAGTCCCAGAGAATCAAGACTAACCCGATTCTCTGGGACTTTTTACTTAACCAATATTATATGCCTTACGTAGACCAAATCTGTTATTATCAATAGTCAAGAGTGGTAACAAGATTTGCAAGGAATTTTTGAATCTTTGTAACATCAGTCATTTTGATATCGCCGTCATGATCTACGTCAGAATTTGGCTTTGACATTGAGCCAAACTTAGCGTGTGTTGTGAGTGAAGCGATTATCTTCTGAAGGTCTGTTACGTCAACCATATTAACGCTACCATCGCAGTTTACGTCACCATATTTTACGTTTGAAGGATTTACCGGCTGATCTACAACCTCACCGTCACCCGGAATGATAACTACTTCGTCACCACCGACTACTTCTCCGTCGCCCGGAACAACCTCACCATCAACTACTTCTGAATTACCCTCGGTATCTTCGTCTTCGCCTTTAATAAGGTCGATAACTTCGTCGATAAGCTCGCCATAGTCGGTATCCTTGATATCATCAATGATTTCATTTAGCTTGTCGTTTACTTTATCCATTACGGAGTTGTCGCCCTTTGCAAGATAAACCTTAAACACCCATCCGGTCATGTTGTTGTATGTTACCTTGGCCCAAAGAGTAGTCTGCTCTTGTACTATTACAGTAGTACCATTTGGAATTTTGCAAAGAACCTTACTGCTGGAGCCAGCCTCTTCGTGCATCTTTACAGAACCAAATATATCAAGAGTTTTTACTACATAGGCTGTACCCTCAGCAACTTCATCACTTGCATCGCTTGCGAGGTACATCATCTGAACCCAGCCGGTTTTGCCTTCATGGGATACATAACCCCAGTCATCCTGTGATTTTGTAACAAAGATCTGTGTACCATTTGGTATTGTGAAAACTACTGCGCTTGATGCATCTGGGTTTACATGAACTTTTACTGCGGAGTTATCTTCTGTATTTACCTTATATGACATTGCAACCTCAGCTACATCTCCGCTAACTTCACCGGAAACCTCGCCATCACTTGCAATTTCACTGGAATCTGATGACTGCTTATAGCTGAGATATGCCATAGAAACCCAACCGGTCTTGCCATCATAAGTTGTCTTACCAAAGTCGTTCATAACCTCAGTAATAGTAATCTGTGTGCCGTTAGGAATAGATGCCAATGTATCGCCTGAAGCAGATGGAGTGCTACGGAGTCTTAGATTACCGGAGCTTAGAGTTACTGTGTATATTCCTAATGCGTAGCCTGTTTCAGAGCCGGGAGCGTCATTTGTTGAACCACCGATATAAGTTGCCAATGCAAGTGATATCCAACCTGTCAAGCCATTATATGTTGTTTTACCCCATTCACCGGAAACCTCTGTTATATTAAGCTCTGTTCCGTTAGGAATAAGTGCGAGCTGTTCGCCACTAATAGGAGTAGCACGAAGTTTTAAGTTACCGTCTGTAAGTGTTATTTTGTATCTACCTGTTGTATATTTTGCAGGTGTGTTGTTGTCACTAGTTTCTTCCATGTTGGATGATACAAATGTGAGATAGCTCATTGCGAGCCAACCTGTCTTACCGTTATATGTGGTCTTACCAAAACCATTTGAAATCTCTGTGATTACTACGAGTGTACCGTTTGGTACAAGCTCCAATTGTGTGGAACCAGCCACAGCATTCTGTCTGAGAACGAGATTACCGCTAGTTAATGTAACCTTGTATGTACCTGTTTTAGATGTAGGTATTACAGGTGTTGATGTATCTGTAGAAACATTTGTATCGGATGACACAAATGTGAGGTAGCTCATTGAGAGCCAGCCTGTTTTGCCGTTATATGTGGTCTTACCAAAACCATTTGAAATCTCTGTGATTACTACGAGTGTGCCATTTGGAACAAGAGCCACTTGACCGCCACTTGAGGAGGCACTGCTTCTTAGAACAAGATTGCCGTTAGTCAGTGTAACCTTGTATGTGCCTGTTTTACCTGTAGGTGTAACTGGTGTTGATGTATCTGTAGAAACATTTGTAGAAGATGACACAAATGTGAGATAACTCATAGAGAGCCAGCCTGTCTTGCCATTATATGTGGTCTTACCAAATCCATTTGAAATCTCTGTGATTACAACGAGTGTGCCGTTTGGTACAAGCTCCACTTGGCTACCACTTGATGATGCACTGCTTCTGAGAATGAGATTACCATTAGTTAGTGTAACCTTGTATGTACCTGTTTTAGATGTAGGTGTTACAGGTGTTGATGTATCTGTAGAAATAGTTGTGGAAGATGACACAAATGTGAGATAGCTCATTGAGAGCCAACCTGTCATACCTCCATATGTGGTCTTGCCATAGCCGTTTGAAATTTCTGTGATTACTACAAGTGTGCCATTTGGTACACTGCCGATTGCCGACTGTGAGCTGGAAGCTGTTGGTCGCATATTAAGGTTACCACCTTGTGTAGTAACTCTATATGTGCCTGTTTTAGATGAAGTTGTGCCTGAGTTTGATGTATCTGTAGTAATTGTCATACTAGATGATACATATGTGAGATAGCTCATTGAGAGCCAACCTGTTTGACCGCCATAAGTAGTTTTACCATAGCCATTTGATATCTCTGTGATTACAACGAGTGTGCCATTTGGTACAAGAGCCACTTGACCGCCACTTGAAGATGCACTACTTCTGAGAGTAAGATTACCACTTGTTAATGTTACCTTGTATGTGCCTGTTTTAGATGTAGGTGTTACAGGTGTTGATGTATCTGTAGAAATAGTTGTGGAAGATGATACAAATGTGAGATAGCTCATTGAGAGCCAGCCTGTCTTACCGCCATATGTAGTCTTACCAAATCCATTTGAAAATTCTGTAACTACAACGAGTGCGCCGTTTGGTACAAGTGCTAATTGACCGCCACTCGAAGATGCGCTGCTCCTGAGAGTAAGGTTACCTCCCTCTGTAGTAACTCTATATGTGCCTGTTTTATTTGATGTACTTGGCGGAACAGGATCTGCATTAGAAGAAACGAATGTGAGATAGCTCATTGAGAGCCAGCCTGTCTTACCGCCATATGTAGTTTTACCAAAACCGTTTGAAATTTCTGTGATTACAACAAGCGTGCCGTTTGGAACATAATCCAACTTATTGGAACTTGAGGATGCACTCTCTCTAAGAGTGAGATTACCACCCTCTGTAGTAACCCTATATGTGCCTGTGGATGCTTGTGCCATAACCTCATCAGCAACCACAGCAGAAGCTGTAGCAGAGCCAACTACCGGCACGAGTGCTACCATACCCACCAGCATAATTGCTGCAAGGATAAACGAAACACCCTTTTTGCATAATCTTTGTAATGAATTTTTCATAACATTGCCTCCTTTGAATTTTGTTATTATATGCACAGAAGTCATAATTCTAAGTTATACTATGTTCTTAAAGCATATAATAACCACCATTATGCAAATACATTATAATATATATATTTGCCAATGTCCATATATTTTTTGGTTTTTCTGACGATTTTCTATATAAATAATTCAAACATTTTGTTCTTCATCTATTATAATAAACAATTTACAATAGTAAAATCGGACAAAAAGAGTCAAAGAATTTTTTTAATCCTTTGACTCGTGTAAACACTATACTAATCCTTATAATATGAGAACAGACCCGCTTCATCAGAAAGATAAACAGAATTATCAAAATAATCGACCACGATATACCCACCATCTGCCGAGGACGCCATAACGTCAGTAAGTCCAATAACTTCTATATTTAATTTTGGAGTTTTGTATTTCTTTTTTAAATTCTCCATAAAAATTGCTCCTATAAACTAATCAATTCTAAATTTATAAAGCCTATTTATTATTTGTCACTTTTGAGCTTGTTTATTTCTTCCATAAAGGTGGTTATATCTTTAAACTGCCTATAAACCGAAGCAAATCTAACATAAGCCACCTCATCCACGTCTCTTAGCCTATCCATGGCGTATTCACCGATAAGCTGTGATGGCACCTCTCTATCTAAATCATTTTGCAAGCTCATCTCTATATCGTTTGCAATATTCTGAATAGTTTCATAAGACACCGCACGCTTTTCACACGCTCTTATTAGTCCGTTCACAAGCTTTTGCTTGTCAAACGGCTCTCTGGATTCGTCTCGTTTTATTACCATTATAGGCATCATTTCCACTGCCTCATAGGTGGTAAATCTTCTTCCACACGCTAGACATTCTCTGCGTCGTCTGATTTTTGTATTGTCATCTGATGGTCTGGAATCATTTACTTTGCTTTCTGAATGAGAGCAATATGGGCATTTCATAATAATCCACTCCTGTCCATTCTCTTAAGACTTATTTGTGCTGCCAAATCCTCCGTTGCGAAGCTCATGCACATCGTCATCATAGGTAATTCCGTATTGCAAAAATACACCTTGTGCAAAAGCATCAGCTTTTTTTACGTAGACGGTTTTATTATCATTCGAGCAGTTTGTAATCTTTATAAATATGTGACCTTCGTTGCCGGAATAATAATAATCACTATCGATTATTCCAACAGTATTATCTAGCTGCAAGCGATATTTAAATCCCAAGCTGCTTCTTGGAAAAAGCTGGAGAACCCAGCCATCGTCAATTTTTACACGCACTCCCGTGGGTATCTTGATAGATTCACCTGAAGCAAGCTCAAAATCAATCGGCGAAAAAAAGTCATATCCTGCAGAACCAACAGTGGCTCTTTTTGGCAATATAAGTTCCTCATATTTTACATCTAAAAAACATGATTCCTTAGAAAAATCCTCTCTAAAGCGTTCTTCAGATATTTTTTCAAAAGAAGCTACTTTTTCCATACATTTTTATCTTTCTTTATAATAATTATTCCATAAAATCTCTTAGCTTTTTGCTTCTGCTGGGATGGCGAAGCTTTCTGAGAGCTTTAGCCTCGATTTGTCTTATACGCTCACGAGTAACATTAAAGACTTTGCCAACTTCTTCGAGAGTGTGTGGATGTCCATCTACAAGACCAAATCTAAGACGAAGTACCTTTGCTTCTCTCGGCGTGAGAGTGGACAACACTTCGTCCAACTGTTCTTTTAGCATTGTTTGCGATGCTGCATCTGCCGGTGCCGGAGCATCATCATCAGGTATAAAGTCTCCTAAATGACTATCTTCTTCCTCACCAATCGGAGTTTCAAGTGACACAGGCTCCTGCGCTATTCTCATTATCTCGCGTATTTTATCAGGTGACATACCTACTGCCTCTGCTATCTCTTCAGGAGATGGCTCATGACCATTTTCATGCAAAAGCTGGTTAGACACTTTTTTAACCTTGTTGATGGTTTCTACCATGTGTACAGGTATTCTGATAGTTCTAGCTTGATCGGCTATAGCTCTTGTGATAGCTTGTCTGATCCACCATGTAGCATATGTTGAAAATTTAAATCCCTTTGTGTAGTCAAACTTTTCAACTGCCTTGATCAAACCAAGATTACCTTCTTGGATAAGATCCAAAAATTGCATTCCTCTGCCCAAATATCTTTTTGCTATGCTGACAACAAGACGAAGATTAGCTTCGCTAAGACGTTTCTTAGCCATTTCGTCACCATTGTTTATGCCCATAGCAAGCTTGATTTCCTCTTCCGGCGAAAGAAGAGGCACTCTGCCTATTTCTTTTAGATAAATTTTTACCGGATCATCAATGTTTACAGAGTCTACAGTAGGCTCCTCTTCCATAATGTCTGCTGTTCCTGAGGTGATGCCAAGATCTATATCTTCTATCTGCAAATCATCAAAATCTTCAATGATTTCAATTCCCATTGCCTCAAGATTATCATAAAATTTTTCAAGCACCTCCGGCTCAAAATCAACTTCACCCATAGCATCCAATATTTCTTTTGTGCTGAGTGAGCCTTTGATTTTTGCCTGTTCGGTAAGATCTTTTATGATCGTCTTCTTATCTTGTGATTGAATACCCATAATTTTTACCTTTCCTTACTTTTTCCCTTGTTTAATACTGTCTATATATTTTAATAGGTCATCATCGTTAGGATTGCTCTCTGATTTGAGCTGTTGTTTGTTTTTTTCGCTGAGAATAACATTTATGCAATCAAACGCATATTGCAGATCACCACAGTTTTTATTAACAATAAATGATATTCTGCTGTTTTCTTCAACTGAAAATTCGTTTGAAATATCAAAAAGTGAAATCCCGACTCCATTTTTTATCCTCTCGCTGATGCACACAAACACCTTTCGGTTAAAATCTGTAATAAAATTATCGGGAGAGATTTTTTCACAGATTTTTTTGAGTTCGTCAGGGTGATTAAACAGAAAGCATATAAGTGCTTCTTCTGCCTTGGCAGCCTTTAGCTGTCTTGATCTATCGGGGTTAATAACATCAGGACGAGTGTCTGATGATTGTATTTTTTGAGTAAATTTCTTTTTTTCTTCCTTATAATTCTTTTTGCGATGCTGATTGATAAGATGCACCATTGCAGTTTTTTCTACGTCCAGTTCTTTGCAGAGCTTACTAACATAGACATCTACCTCCACAGCATTGTTTATCTTTGCTATCATTTTTGCAGCTTCTTTAAGAAACGCCACCTTTTGCGATGCAACGCTGAGGTCTACATCATTTCTTAATAAGCCTAATCTATATTCTATATCGTTGCCACTATTCTCGATAAGTAATCTAAATCTTGTGGCACCGTTTTGCTTGTCTGAATTAAGAAACTCATCAGGGTCTTTGTTGCCGGGAACTCTGATTATCCTGATAGGAATATTGGCATCACGCAAGATTTCAATTGCTCGTGCCGTCGCCTTTTGACCGGCTGAATCAGAGTCGAAGCAGAGAATAATTTCGTCAGCATATTTGCCCAGTAGCAGTGCGTGTTCTCTGGTAAGAGATGTACCCATAGCGGCTACTGTGTTTTCTATGCCCACCTGATGAAGTGATATAACGTCCATATAACCTTCAACAAGTATTATTTGTTTTTCTTTTGTGTTTTTTGCGTAATTAAGCGCAAATAAATTATTGCTTTTTTTAAAAACAGGCGTGTCGGAGGTGTTTATGTATTTAGCCTTTTCATCTTTATTGAGGGTTCTTCCTGCAAAAGCTACTACGTTACCTCTAAGGTCTATCATAGGATAGATCACTCTATCTATAAACCTATCTACAAGTCTGTTTGTTTTATTCGATTTGAATGCAAGATTAGCTTGAATCAATTCAAACTCAGTAAATCCACATTCTCTAAGATATTTATTAAGTGCATATGTGTTCTTTGGAGCAAATCCCAAACCAAAATGCTTGATACTGGCTTCGCTAAGACCTCTGCTTCTCAGATATTCCAAGCCAACGGAGCCTTCGGGAGTATACAAAACTTTGTGAAAAAACTTTGCGGCGGCTCTGTTCGCTTCAAATATTCTTGTTCTCAGGCGACTAAGCGAATCGTCATAGCCGTCCTCAGGCATTTGCAAGCCACTTCTTTGTGCCAAAAGCTTGACTGCCTCCATATAGTCCAGATTTTCTATTCTTCTAATGAATGTGATCACATCGCCACCGGCACCACAACCGAAGCAATAGAAAGAATCAGTTGAACCATAGACAGTGAACGACGGTGTCTTTTCATTATGAAAAGGACAAAGACCAACCATGTTTCTTCCGGCTCTTTTTAGGTTTACATATGACGAAATAACGTCTGCGGCAGGATTGCGAGAATGGAGATCCTGCAAAAAGCTTTCCGGCAAAGCCATGGTTTTCATCACCGTCCTTGTTCCTTAATTTGTCTATATATAAAATTTATTTAATATTCCATCCCTTTGGTATATAGATATCTTCATATATACTAATAGCATAGGAATCTGTCATACCTGCGATATAGTCGCACACCGCTCTGTCGGTATCTTCTTCGTGAGCTATTGCCAAAAATTCAGGTGGCATTTTATCAGGATTATTCAAGAAATAGCTAAATAGTCTGCCTATTAAATCCGGTATTTTCTTTTCTTCCTGCTTGGCATATGGGCTAACATAGACGTTTTCATACATAAATGTGTGAAGCTGATCAAACACCTTTTGCACTGCAGGAGACATCTTTAAAACACCGTTTTCAGAATTAAAAATAATTGATGCCACAAAGCTGTTTATTCGACTGCTGGTGGTATTTCCTACTATCTCACGCACCTCTATCGGTATATCATCAGCATGCAAAACACCGGCACGCATAGCATCGTCTATATCGTGATTGATATAAGCTATTCTATCTGCCAAACGCACTATCTGACCCTCTAAGGTTTCGGGCTTTTTTCCTCTGGTGTGATTTAGTATTCCATCACGAACCTCATATGTAAGATTGAGCCCTTTGCCTTCTTTTTCGAGCTTATCGACAACTCGAACGCTCTGCTCAAAATGCTTGAAACCATGCTTAGAAAGCTGATTAAGCACGCTCTCGCCCGAATGTCCAAACGGAGTATGTCCCAAATCATGAGCAAGGGCAATAGCCTCGGTAAGGTCTTCGTTTAGAAGCAATGCTTTTGCCATTGTGCGAGCTATCTGAGACACTTCGAGAGTATGGGTGAGTCTTGTGCGATAATGGTCGCCTTCCGGAGATAGAAAAACCTGTGTCTTATGCTTTAATCTTCTAAAAGATTTGCAATGGATTATTCTATCACGGTCACGCTGATATTCTGTTCTGATTTCGCACTTTTTTTCGGGCTTTTCACGACCTTTTGTCATAGATGAAAACGAGGCGTACTCACAGAGCGTTTGTTTTTCTATCGCCTCGCTACGTTCTCTTATATTGTTACAAGTCATAGACAAAACCTTCTTTCTGCGAAAAGTTCCCTTATAGTATCCATACGCAATATTTTATAAAAAACCTTGTAATTTTTATAATTTTTTTATTTTTTTATTTTATTCGTACAAAAAATACTGTTTTTCGCCGGTTTGCACAGTGACTTCACCACAAGTGGCATCGAGAATCTGCTTTTCCAGACTGCCAAGACTATCGGGAACAATGTGAAACTGAATTTGCACATTGTCAGTAAATATGGTGTCATCTACTGTGCCACCAAGTGCCACGATAAGAGATGAGAGCTTGCCATACTGAGTATATGTGCAATCAAGCGAGCATAGCACACATTCTCGCATTGTAATTATCTTGCCTGCCTCAAGAGCTATCTTAGCACCATTTGAATATGCACGCACAAGCCCTCCTGTGCCAAGCAATACACCGCCAAAATATCTGGTGACAACAACGACTACGTCTGTAACTCCGCTTTTCTGAATAACATCAAGCACCGGCATACCCGCTGTGCCTTGTGGCTCGCCATCGTCACTATAACGCATAATGCTGTTTTTTCTCAGCACATAGGCATACACATTATGAGTGGCATCCCAATGCTTCGAGCGTAGCTCATTTATAAAGGCAATAGCCTCTTCTTCGGTGGTGACTGGTTTGGAATAACCTATAAACTTTGATCGCTTTTCAACAAAATTGTCTATACCTGCTGATTGTATCGTCTTATACTCGGTCATATGCATCGCTCCTCAGCTATCCATCACAAAAAACAAAAGCGACACGCATGGTGTCGCTGATGAGTTGCTCTATTAGTCATTATTAATACCGTAGCGCTTTTTAAATCTGTCAACACGTCCACCTGTATCAACGAGCTTCTGCTTACCTGTGAAGAATGGGTGACACTTTGAGCAGATATCAACACGAAGATTGCTCTTTGTTGAACCAGTCTCTATAACATTACCGCATGCACAAGTAACCTTAGTTAGTTCATATTTTGGATGAATATTTTCTCTCATTATTTTCACCTCTTTCGCTGAAACCATAATAACTTTTGATATTTTATCATATAAAATCAGGAATTGCAAGTTATTTTTTTATCTTAAGACTTATTTTTTGAAAAAACACGCATATTTTTGCAATATTCCTTATTTTGCAACTATATTTACAAGCTTTCCTTTAACATAAATTTCTTTTATTATGTTTTTGCCGGCTAGTTCAGAAGCAACCTTTTCGTCAGATTTAGCGGCAGATATAGCACTATCGTTATCTGCATCTGCTGCAATCATAATTCTTGCCTTTATCTTGCCGTTCACCTGAACAGCTATCTCCACAGTGTCTTCTACACACTTGCTCTCATCATACTCAGGCCACTGTGCCTGTGCTACAAGCTGTTTGCCAAGGCTTTGCGCCTCCCAAACCTCTTCTGCAATATGCGGAGCAAAAGGACTGAGCAGTATGGTGAAAATTTCAAGCTCTTTTTTGCTTATGCTGCCAAATGCATACACATCATTCATAAGTGACATAAGTGCAGCTATGGCTGTGTTGAACTTTAGATTTTCTATGTCATTTCCAACCTTTTTAATAGTCTTATGGAAAGCTCCTTCAAGCTCCGGGCGAATAACATTTTCATTCACAAGAAGCTCCTGCAAATTATAATATCTATCCACAAAGCGTCTGCATCCCTTAACGCCGTTAGGCTGCCATGGTGCAGCTTTTTCAAAGTCACCTATAAACATCTCATAAAGACGCATTGTATCTGCACCAAACTCTTCTACTATCTCGTCCGGATTGACAACATTGCCTCTTGATTTGCTCATCTTTTCGCCGTTGGCACCGAGTATCATACCGTGGCTTGTACGCTTAGAATATGGCTCGGCTGTAGGAACCACACCGATATCATAAAGGAACTTATGCCAGAATCTGCTATAAAGCAAATGGAGAGTAGTATGCTCCATGCCACCGTTATACCAGTCCACATTCTGCCAATATTCCAATGCCTCTTTGCTGGCTATCTCTTTGTCGTTGTGTGGATCCATATATCTTAAGAAATACCATGAAGAACCTGCCCACTGTGGCATTGTATCAGTTTCACGCTTGGCATCGCCACCACAGCACGGACACTTCACATTAACCCATTCGGTCATGTTTGCCAGTGGAGATTCACCTGTATCGGTAGGCTCGTAGGACTCTACCATTGGCAGAGTTAGCGGAAGCTGGCTCTCATCCAGCGGAACCTGACCACACTTTGGACAGTTGATAATCGGGATAGGCTCACCCCAATATCTCTGTCTGGAGAATATCCAGTCACGAAGCTTATAGTTTACCTTGCTGTGACCTATTCCCTTTTCATCGAGATAATCTACAATAGCCTTTTTGGCTTCTTCCACAGACAATCCTGTGAGGAAGTCAGAATTAACCATTACACCTGTCTGGCAATCTGTGAAAGCTTCTTTCTCCACATCTCCGCCTTTTACAACCTCGATAATCGGCAAGTCAAATTTCTTAGCAAACTCCCAATCACGTGTGTCGTGGCCAGGCACTGCCATAATAGCGCCTGTGCCATATGATACAAGCACATAGTCTGATATAAATATCGGTATCTTTCTGCCATTTACAGGGTTAATAGCTTCTACTCCCTGAAGACGAACGCCTGTCTTTTCCTTTGAGCCTTCTGTACGCTCAAAGTCAGATTTTCTGGCGGCAGCTGCCTGATATTCTTTTATCTCATCGTTGTTTGTGAGGATACCCTCCCACTTTGCAAGGTATGGGTGTTCCGGTGAGATCACCATGTATGTTGAACCGAAAAGTGTATCTGGTCTTGTGGTGTAGATAGTGAGCTTGTCACCTGCTGTGGTTTCAAAATCCACCTCTGCACCTGTGGAGCGTCCTATCCAGTTTTTCTGCTGTGCTTTAACTCTGTCCGGATAATTAACAAGCTCTAAATCATTGATAAGTCTCTCGGCATATGCTGTGATTTTTAGCATCCACTGTGACTTAACCTTTCGCACTACCTCGCTGGAGCAACGCTCGCATACGCCGTTTACAACCTCTTCGTTTGCAAGCACGCATTTGCATGATGTGCACCAGTTTACAGCCATTTCCTTTTTATAGGCTAGTCCCTTTTTGAAAAGCTGGAGGAATATCCACTGTGTCCATTTGAAATAACTAGGATCGGTGGTGTTGATCTCTCTGCTCCAATCGAAAGATATACCAAGAGATTTTATCTGCTCTTTAAATCTTGCTATGTTGTTTTCTGTTACGATAGCAGGATGGATATGGTTTTTGATTGCGTAGTTCTCGGTAGGAAGTCCAAAAGCATCCCATCCGATAGGATAAAGCACGTTATAACCATTTAACCTACGCTTTCTTGACACTACATCAAGCGCTGTATATGGTCTTGGATGTCCTACATGGAGGCCTTGTCCTGATGGATAAGGAAACTCTATTAATGCATAGAATTTCTTTTTGTCTGATTTTTCGTCAGCATGAAATACACCTGACTCTTCCCACCTTTGCTGCCACTTTTTTTCGACAGCCTTATGCTCATACTTCAATTTCAATTTCCTCCGCTTATTTAGTCATCCAAATCGGATATATCTATTTCTTTGCCGTCCTGCCATAGTCTGTCGAGATCATAATACTCTCTGGCTTCTTCTGAGAACACATGAACTATAACGTCTACATAGTCCAAAAGCACCCATGAGTTGTTTCTGTGGCCCTCGATATTGCTCACGCTAATGCCTGCCTGATCCAGCTTAAATTCTACCTCTTCTGCAAGAGCCTTAACCTGAGAGCTGTTAGTACCATTGCCTATTACAAAATAATCAGCCAATGATGATATATCATCCACGCCAATAATCTTTACATTTATTCCTTTTTTTGAAAGTAATGCCTTAGCGGCTATCTTTGCTTGTTCTAATGATGTCATAAGTTTTTATCCTCTCTATAAAAATTTTATCTTTTATTAATTACAATTTCGTTATAAGCATCGAGTGAATCTGTTGCTACTGCCAGTCTTCTCTCGATAAGGTCTGTGATGCTAAAGGTGATGCCTATCTCCATAGCTTTTTCAAGGCTTTCCTCAGCGGCGGCTTTCATCTCATCTGCGCCGGGATAATCTCTTTCTTCGCCTGTAAAATCAGCTATAAAGATAACCTTTTCGAGCAGACTCATATTTGCTCTGCCTGTGGTGTGATAGCGCACAGCGTTAAAGATGTCGTCATCATCTATGCCCAAAATATTTTTTATATAACAAGCACCACTGATAGAGTGCCATAGCTTTGGCGATAGCATCTGCAAATCAGTGAGTATTATACCCGATTTTTTCATTAATTGCAACTGCTCATCAAAAGGCATCTCTTTGGTGATATCATGCAGGATTCCGGCTATTTGTGCCTTCTTTACATCAGCACCGTATTTTTCTGCAAGATGCACAGCCTGCTTTGCCATATTTACACTGTGTATATATCGTTTGTCGCCCATCTTGGTTTTTATAAGAGCCTTATATTCCTCAAAACTCGACAAAATATCATCTCCTATATAATTTGTTTTCTTTAATATAATCTATAACCTTCTCCGGTAGCAGAGAAGACACATCATCGTCATTTTTTAGTTTTTCCCGTATTTCGCTGGAGCTTACATCTATTGTAGATGTATTTATTACAATCGCACGAGCACCCATTTTCTCTAATCTTTCGGCATGGGCTTGCAGGGTTTCCACATCGCTATCATTTCTGGGCACTGTGACAATAGTTGCCATAGAGAAAATATCCTCAGGATTTTTCCAATCTTGAATAGTGAGAAACATATCGGCACCACAAAATAGATAAAGCTCTGCTTCTCTTCGGCTTAATATCTGCCTGAGCGTTTCATAAGTATAGCTCACGCTATCTTTGGCAAGCTCGATATCGCTCACCTCGAAGCAAGGCTCACAAAACGCCAGCTTGCACATCTTCATTCTGTGCACTCCGCTCAAAATCTCTTTATTCTGCTTGTGAGGCGGTATATTGGCAGGAATTATCATAACCTTGTCAAGACTCAAATCATCTTTAAATATACGAGCCATCTTCACATGGCCTATATGCACAGGATTGTAACTGCCACCATATATACCTATCTTTTCCATAAAAATCTCCTCAAAATTTCTCATTTTAAGAGTATATGTAATTATGGCACACAACAGAAAAAAAGTCAAATATTTTAGTCACACTCAAAAATAATTATTTGCTTAAAAACCATAGTTTATTTATTTTTATTGCAAGCAAAAACGCCCAATGATAAATCTTAATCATTGGACGTCCGGTTATCATAAATTTTTAAAAAATCAAATTGCATACTGTATGCACAGCGAGCGCACACACCCACGCAATAGCACATTGCCCTATCACAACGCCCACAGCCCATCTTGCGCCAAGCTCACGCTTGACAGCAGCTATAGCTGCCACACAAGGTGTATAGAGCAAACAGAAAACAAGCAGTGCAGCACAACCGGCCTGCGAGAGAACTGAAGAAATAGGTTGTGTGGAATCAAACAGAACATTGAGTGTGGAAACCACGCTCTCCTTTGCCATAAATCCGCTTATAAGTGCTGTAGATATCTCCCAGCTACCAAATCCAAGTGGCTTAAATATAGGCGATATCACACCGGCAATAGATGCCAATATACTATCCTGCGAATCAGTTACCATAGCAAAGTGCAAATCAAATGTCTGTAACAACCATATCACAATAGATGCTATAAAAATAACAGTAAAAGCTCTCTGCAAAAAGTCTTTTGCCTTCTCCCAAAGTAGCTGAGCTACATTTTTAGCACCAGGCATACGATAGTTTGGCAGCTCCATCACAAATGGCACAGCCTCTCCTTTAAACATAGTTCCCTTAGAAATCAACGCACATACTATGCCCACAATAATTCCAAAGAAATACAATCCTACCATTATAAGACCACTGTGTTTTGGAAAGAAAGCATTTGCAAAGAAACCATATATAGGTAGCTTGGCAGAACAGCTCATAAAAGGAGTGAGAAGAATAGTCATCTTTCGGTCACGCTCAGATGGCAATGTGCGACTTGCCATAACTCCCGGCACTGTGCATCCAAAGCCAATCAGCATAGGCACTATGCTCCTGCCCGACAAGCCTATCTTTCTAAGTAGCTTATCCATCACAAAGGCAACACGTGCCATATATCCCGTATCTTCTAAAAGTGATAAGAAGAAAAACAGCGTGACAATAACCGGCAAAAAGCTAAGCACACTACCCACACCGCTAAATATGCCATTTATAACAAGCGAGTGTATTACATCGTTTACTTTCCATAGCGTGAGTGCGTTATCGGTAATCTGCGTAAGATAATCTATCCCTATTTCGAGCAGACTTTGCAGATACGCTCCAATAACATTAAAAGTCAGCCAAAACACTGTTGCCATAATGAGTATAAAAGATGGTATGGCAGTGTATTTTCCTGTAAGCACCTTGTCTATTCTTCGGCTACGTGCGTGTTCTCTGCTTTCTGTGGGTTTTATTACAGTTTCCTTTACAAGACGCTTGATAAATGTAAATCGCATATCAGCTATGGCGGCACTTCTGTCTAGCCCACGTTCCTTCTCCATCTGGCTGATGATATGCTCCAGCATTTCTCTTTCATTTTCGTCTAGCTTTAGTGCTTCTAGTATGTATTCATCGCCTTCAACCAATTTTGTAGCTGCAAATCTAAGTGGAATATCATACATTTTTGCGTGGTCTTCTATAAGATGCATTATTCCATGCAAACAGCGATGAATAGAGCCTCCGTTATCCTTTTCATCACAAAAGTCGGTTCTGCCTGGCTTCTCCTGATATTTTGCAATATGCAAAGCGTGGTTCACAAGCTCTTCTATGCCCTCATTCTTTGCAGCAGAAATCGGAACCACAGGAATTCCGAGAGCTTCCTCCATCTCATTTATCAGCACAGCTCCGCCATTGCCTCTCATTTCGTCCATCATATTAAGTGCAAGCACTATGGGTATATCAAGCTCCATAAGTTGCATTGTGAGATAAAGATTTCGCTCTATATTGGTAGCATCTACTATATTAATAATACCCGTAGGCTTTTCATCAAGAATAAATCTACGTGATACTATTTCTTCAGCACTGTATGGCGACATAGAATAAATTCCCGGAAGGTCGATTATCTCTGTATTGCCGTGACCTTTTATAGCTCCACTTTTTCTATCCACTGTCACTCCCGGAAAATTGCCCACGTGCTGATTTGAGCCTGTTAGCTGATTAAAAAGTGTGGTTTTGCCACAATTTTGATTTCCTGCTAATGCAAATGTAAGCTTCTTATCATCAGGCAGTGGTTTTTCATTCGTTTTTACATGATATTTGCCACCCTCGCCTAATCCCGGATGCTCCTTTGAGCTTCTTAATGATTTGTTTTTAGACGGATTAATCTTTACGGGTTCTGTAGGCTCTATTCCGATTTTTTGAGCATCTGCAAGCCTTAAAGTAAGCTCATAATCATGTATACGAAACTCCACGGGGTCACCCATGGGTGCATATTTCACAAGTGTGATTTCAGCGCCCGGTATCAAGCCCATATCAAGAAAGTGCTGTCTTAGCGGGCCTTCTCCACCCACACTTTTCACTATACCTGCCTGACCTTTTTTCAGATCATTTAGTGTCATTTCACACGTTACCATTCCTATTTTCTCCCTCAAAACCTATACTTACATTATCAATTAGTTATTATATGCTAACCCATATTTATTGTCAAGCAACCAAAATAATTCCCAACTTCACGTTCTTTTACCGCACGTCAATCTAATTTTGTAATAAATTTGTAATTTCAAAAAGTCGCCCAACATGGTATAACATAAGTGGGTGATAAATATGAAAAGCTTTGAGCTATTACAAGAACAAATGGTAACATTGGAAAAAGAAACCGAGCACAAA
>JAQXOB010000038.1 GCA_029098305.1 Clostridia bacterium | reverse complement strand
TGGCGAAAACGAAATAGGCGGTGGAGCCGATACAAACATCGGTATCACTCCATTTGGAAAATCAGCCGTAGAACAACTTGAAAACAACGGTATAATTATAGATATCTCTCATGCAAGCGACAAGCTCTTTTATGATGTATGCAAATATAGCAAAAAGCCGTTTATTGCTACTCATTCTAATAGCAGAAAAATCTGCAACCACAGGCGAAACCTCACCGATGAACAGTTTGAGATAATCAGAGATAGCGGTGGAATAGTTGGGCTTAATTATTGCAGAGATTTTATTACTAATGATGGTAGAGCCGATATGGAAGACCTGCTTAGTCATGCAGAGCATTTTTTGAGCCTTGGCGGTGAAGATGTGATTGCGCTTGGCGGTGACTTTGATGGTGCTGATATGCCGTACGGAATATCGGGTATAGAATCTATGGGCGATTTTTATGAGCTGTTTTTGAAGAAGAATTATAGTGAAACGCTCACCAGAAAAATATTTTTTGATAATGCTTACAATTTTTTTATAAATAATATATAGGTTTGAAAAGAGGATGTTAAAATGCTGTATAACAGTACTTTAAATAAAGATAAAAAGGTGACATCAGCTCAGGCTATTGCTCAGGGCATAGCTGACGATGGCGGACTTTTTGTGCCGGAGGTATTTCCGGAGATTTCTGATAATGAGATGAAAGAACTGCTAAACGGAGATTATAAGTCACGTGCAAAGCTTATTTTTGGCAAATATCTCACAGATTTCACATATGATGAGATAGACGAGTGTGTCGAGAAGGCATATACAGCAGAAAAATTTGAATCAGAAAATCCTGCTCCGCTTCATCGTTGCACCTATAACGGCAATGATATCAATGTGCTTGAGCTTTGGCATGGCCCAACATCTGCATTTAAAGATATGGCGTTGCAGATATTGCCACACCTGATAACAAAGTCGCTCAAAAAGACTTATGATGGCAAAGAGGCTGTAATATTGGTGGCTACATCGGGTGACACAGGCAAGGCTGCGCTGGAGGGCTTTAAGGATGTAGACGGTACTAAGATTATTGTGTTTTATCCTGAAAGTGGCGTTAGCCCTATCCAGAAGCATCAGATGTGTACCCAAGAGGGCAAGAATGTCTGTGTGTGCGCTATCAAAGGTAACTTTGATGATGCCCAAACAGGCGTGAAAACAATCTTTACAGATGACAATATGAAGGACAAGCTAGCACATAACAATATGCTTTTCTCAAGTGCAAATTCTATCAACTGGGGAAGACTTCTTCCGCAGATCGTTTATTATTTCTCGGCGTATTGTGAGCTTGTGAAGTGTGGCAGAATAAGCCTTGGTGATAAGGTGAATATCACTGTGCCTACCGGAAATTTTGGAAATATTCTGGCTTCATATTATGCTTATAGAATGGGACTTCCTGTGAATAAGTTCATTTGTGCATCGAACTCCAACGATGTGCTTACAGAATTTATAAACACAGGTGTTTATAATAAAAACAGAGATTTTTATACCACCACATCGCCATCTATGGATATACTTGTCTCCAGCAACCTTGAGAGATTTTTGTATCATATAACTGGTAGTGATGATAGATTGGTGAAAGAATGGATGACAAGCCTCAAGCAAAACGGTAACTACGATGTAGGTTGTGATATAAAAGAAAAGATTAGCGATTTGTTCTATGGCGGTAGCTGTGATGATAACGCCACAAAGTCTACCATAGCAGAGCTTTATAAAGAGGATAACTATCTTTGCGACACCCACACAGCCGTTGCAATAAATGTGTATAATCAGTATGTAATCAAGACAAACGATAAAACACCATGCATACTTGCATCTACAGCCAGTCCATACAAATTCTGCAAAACTGTGCTTAGTGCTTGTGCGCCTGAGATCAAAACTGATAGTGATGAATTTGCTATGACAGAGCTTCTAAATAAGGTGACAGATGTTAAGATTCCGCAGCCGATAGCAGAGCTTAAGGGCAAAGAAAAAAGATTTGATAACTCAATAGAAAAATCAGATATGGCTGATTTTATACTCAAGAGCTTGGGCGTTTCGCTTGTTTAATATAGATAAGCTTATATTTTTTTGCCATCTTGTTTTTGAGAGTAAAAAAACAGAGTGCAAAGGCTTTTTAAAAGCACAAACCATTTGTATGGGATGATAAATCAAGACTGGTAGTGATAAATTATATGGCGGTGTTTGTAACAGCAGACCTGCATCTGTCGCTTGGCACCGATAAGCCTATGGATATCTTCGGTGGTTGGAGCGACTATGTGATGCGCCTTGAGCAAAATTGGAACAAGATAGTAACCCCGAAGGATACAGTGGTGATAGTGGGCGATATATCATGGGCTATGAAGCTTGAAGAATGTGAAAAGGATTTTCGCTTCATCCATGCCTTACCAGGCAAAAAGATATTTATTAAAGGCAATCACGACTATTGGTGGGGAACCAAGCGAAAGCTGGATGAATTTATCGAGAAAAATAAATTTGACACTATTTCAATTCTTTTTAACAATTCGTTTACGGCTGATGGTATTTCTATAAGCGGTAGCCGAGGTTGGTTTTATGATATAGCCGAGTCAGGCGACAAAAAAATTCTTAACAGAGAAGCAAACAGACTTAGAATGTCCATAGAATCAGCCCAAAGCACGCCGATAGTCTTTCTGCACTATCCGCCGGTTTTTGGCGATTATGTATGCAACGAGATTATGGATGTGCTAAAAGAATATGATATTAAAAAATGCTACTATGGTCATCTTCATGGTGCAGTGGCTCACAAAAAGGCTTTTAATGGAGTTTTTGAAGGAATAGATTTTAAACTGATATCATGCGACAGCACAAATTTTACTCCTGTGCTTGTGAGAGCCTGATTTTTTTGGAAAAAAGCAAGTTTTTTTACGAAAAGTATAGAAAAATTAAAATTTATATGATATAATCCACATGTTATGTAAATTTTTAGGAGGAATATATCCAATGAGTTTAAAAGAATGTAAAAATATTGATATTAACAAGTATGAGCTTGAAGTTACTGTAGATGCTGAAACCTTTGCAGCAGGCGTTGATAAGGTTTTTAAGCGCAAGGTAAAAAATATAAATGTACCGGGCTTTAGAAAGGGCAAGGCTCCTAAGCATATTGTTGAGAAAATGTATGGACAAGGCATCTTCTATGATGATGCTGTAAACGAGCTTTATCCTGAAGCACTCAATTCTGCTATAGATGAGTCCGGTCTTAAGGTTATCCGTGATAAAATTGATATCAAGGTTACAGCTATCGGTAAGGAAGGCCTTACTTTCACAGCTACTGTTACAACATACCCAGAGGTTAGCATTAAAGACTACCTCAAGCTCAAGTATGTTCCAAAGTCAACAGAGGTTACTGACGAGATAATTGATCAGGAGATCGACAACGTAAGAAGCAGAAATGCAAGAGTAGTTACTGTAGAGGATAGACCGGCTCAGGCAGGCGATATCACAGTAATCGACTTTAAGGGCTTTAAAGATGGCATCGCATTCGAAGGCGGTGAAGCTGAGAACTATAGCCTCACATTAGGCGATGGTCAGTTTATTCCAGGCTTCGAAGAGAAGCTTCTTGGCCATAGCGCAGGCGAAGAGTTCACAATAGATGTTACTTTCCCAGAGGATTATCCTGAGGAAGAGCTTGCAGGTGCAGATGCTCAGTTTGATATCAAGATTCATGAGATCAAAATGCGTGAGCTTCCTGAGCTTGACGATGAGTTTGTTAAGGATGTAAGCGAAAAGAGCAGCACAGTTGCAGAATATAGAGAGGAAATGGCAGCTGTAGCAAAGGCTCGTCTTGAGGCAGAGGCAAACAGAGCAAAAGAGCATCAGATTTGTGAGCAGCTTATTGACCTCGTAGTAGCTGATATTCCAGAGGCTATGTTTGAGATCAGAATAGATAATATTATCGAAAACCTCAAGCAGAGACTTCAGTCTCAGAACCTAAACTATGATATTTATCTCGACTATCTCGGAATGACTAACGAAGAGTTCCGTGAGCAGCATCGTGCACAGGCTGAGAACGACGTAAAACTCAACCTCGCAGCCACAAAGATCGTAGAGCTCGAAAATATTACAGCATCTGAGGAGCAGATAGAAGAAGAGTTTGCTCGCCTTGCAGATATGTATAAGATAGATGTAGAAAAGGTAAAGCAGTTTATCCCAAGAGAGCACGTAGAAACCAACCTACAGCTCGACAACGCTATGAAGCTTGTTATGGATAGCGCAAAAGAAAGCAAGACAACAAAGAAAACAACTACTAAGAGAACAACAAAGAAGAAAGTAGAAGAAGATAAAGAATAATTTTTCTTCTTTTGTGAATATATGGTAGTGTTTATGACTATCATTTAAAAAGTACGCAACTTGTATTAAATTAAGTTGGGGCTGTTGCAATAGAGGCGAATGCACAATCTGCGCCTCCCTCTGATGAGGGAGGTGGCAAAACGAAGTTTTGACGGAGGGAGAGAAAAGATAAAAATTCTGCAAAAAGCAGTTTTTTCTCTCCCTCAGTCTCGTTTCACTCGACAGCTCCCTCGTCAGAGGGGGCCGATTTTTGATAACAATCTCGTTTATTTGTGCATATTAACCTTAAATGCGACAGCTCCAAACGTGATTAATGTATGTTTACTTATCAATTTAGACAAATTACGGAGGTAATTAATTATGGATATGAATTTAGTGCCTTATGTGGTGGAGCAGACAAGTCGTGGAGAGCGTTCATATGATATCTATTCCAGATTGCTCAATGACAGAATTATCATGCTCACAGACGAAGTTAACAATGTGACTGCCAGCCTTGTAGTGGCTCAGTTGCTTTACCTTGAGGGTCAAGATCCGTCTAAGGATATCTGCCTCTATATCAATAGCCCGGGTGGCTCTGTTACAGCAGGTATGTCTATATATGATACCATGCAGTATATCAAGTGTGACGTGGTTACAATATGCATGGGTATGGCAGCCAGCATGGGAGCATTTCTTTTGGCAGCCGGCACCAAAGGCAAGAGATACTCTCTTCCAAACAGTGATATTATGATTCACCAGCCTAGCGGCGGTGCTCAGGGTCAGGCTACAGATATTATGATTCATGCTGACCATATCATCAGAACAAAACAAAAGTTAAACCAGATATTATCCGAAAAGACAGGTCAGCCTATAGATGTTATCGCAAAGGATACCGAGAGAGACAATTTTATGACTGCACAGCAGGCTCTTGAATATGGATTGATAGACAAGGTTATTACTTCAAGATAAGGTGGCTTTTTGACCTATGGCAGATAAAACAACTGAAAAAGAAGTATATTGCTCGTTTTGTGGCTGTCCGCAGAGTGAGGCTAACCACTTTGTGAGAGGTCTTAATGCATTTATATGCGATAGTTGTGTGGAGCTTTGCTATGGAATGATATTTGATGATGAAGTCGTTCCCACCGGCAAAGATAAAGATAAGCCGGTAATAGGCAAGGATTTTTCGAAGCTTTTTAAACCTCGTGAGATATACGATAAGCTCAACGAGTATGTAATCGGGCAGGATGAAGCCAAAAAAACCCTAAGCGTAGCAGTATACAATCATTATAAAAGAATATTTGATAATACAGATGAAAGCGATGTAAAGCTAGGCAAAAGCAATGTATTGCTTCTTGGCCCAACAGGTGTGGGCAAGACCTTTCTTGCACAAACACTTTCTAAGATAATAGACGTGCCATTTGCGATAGCAGATGCCACCACTCTTACAGAAGCAGGCTATGTAGGCGAAGATGTAGAAAATATCTTGCTCAGATTAATTCAGGCAGCCGACTACGATGTAAAGCGTGCCGAACATGGCATCATCTATATTGATGAAATTGACAAGATAGCTCGCAAGTCTGAAAACCCATCTATCACACGTGATGTAAGCGGTGAGGGTGTTCAGCAGGCACTTCTCAAGATTATAGAGGGTACTGTGTCTAATGTGCCACCAACAGGCGGTAGAAAGCATCCTCAGCAGGAGTTTATCCAGATTGACACCACCAATATTTTATTTATCTGCGGAGGTGCATTTGATGGACTCGAAAAAGTGGTGCAAAAGCGTATAGGCTCGTCATCACTTGGATTTGGCGCAGAGGTGAAAAGTCAGAAAGAGCTTAGCTCATCTAAGTGGATGCGAGATGTATGCGCACACGATCTTATAAAGTTTGGTATGATTCCGGAGCTTATGGGCAGATTGCCGGTTATAACTCCGTTAGACGGACTTGACGAGGAGGCACTTGTACGAATTTTAACTGAGCCTAAAAATTCTATAGTCAAGCAGTATAAGCGTATATTCGAGCTGGATGATGCCGAGCTTGTTTTTGAGCCAAAGGCACTCAAGGCAATAGCACGCAAGGCGATGGAGCAAAACACAGGTGCCAGAGGTCTAAAAACTATTGTAGAAAACCTCCTTATGGATCTTATGTTTGATGTTCCATCAGATGAGACGATCGAAAAAATAACCATAACAGAAGCTACGGTGACAAAAGGCTCTATGGCGAGGATAGTGCATGATCCCGACAGACCAACCCAGACTATGCCACCTCAAAAGCCTGCAACAAGAAAAAGACGCAAAACCAATGCATCTTAAAGGAATTGTGTTAGCAGAATTCTAATAAAAGGGAACTGTTGCACTAGAGGCAATTTGCACAATTTGTGCCTCTCTCTGACGAGGGAGGTGGCAAAACGAAGTTTTGACGGAGGGAGAGAAAAGATAAAAATTCTGCAAAAAGCAGTTTTTCTCTCCCTCAGTCTCATTTCATTCGACAGCTCCCTCGTCAGAGGGAGCCGATTTTGATAACAAGCTCGTTTATTTGTGCATATTAACCTTAATGCGACAGCTCCTTGTTTTACACAAAGGGAAAATTCTCTTTATAAGGAGATGATAAAAATGGATGAGATAATTCACGATATAGCTGTGATAACGCTTCAGGCTAACGTGCTTTTTCCAAAGTGTATTATGCGCTTTGAGGTGAATAAGGAGCTTAGCGTGAGCGCACTCACATCAGCTTTAAAGTTTGAGAGAAATATATTTGTAGTATTGCAGAAAGACCCGTTTGTTTATCCGGCAGAGGTGTCTAATGTCTACACTCACGGAACAATAGCTAAGGTGCTTCAAGTCACCAAGGGCAAGAACAACAGCGTTACAATAGTGTGCGAGGGTTTGCAGTTGGGCAAGATAGTTTCACCAAAGGACAAAGCTCTGCCTTTTGCTGATGTTCAGGTGTGCAACTTTGAAATAGGCGAGGATATTCCTCCGCATATGGCGATGATGAAGACATTAAGAGAGCTTCATTATGAATATGTATCGTTTAAAAATAAGATAATGCCTGATTTCTTTAGAAGACTGGAAAGTGTGCATAACCTTATGGATGTAGCATATCTTATCGCAGGCGATGTGGATTTTGATCCGGTTGAAAAGCAAGAGTTGCTCAAGACTCGCAACAAAGACGATTTTGCAACCACGCTGATATGTATTCTTCGCCGTGAGATAGAGATACTCAGTATTCAAGAAGAAATATATGAAAAAACTAAGCTCAAGATGGACGAGCATCAGCGTAATTTCTTTTTAAATGAAGAGATACGAACTATTCAAGAAGAACTGGGAGAAAGCGACGAAGACGAGCTTGACGAGTATCGCAAAAAAATAAAAAAGGCAAAAATGCCTGAAAATAACAAAAAATCACTTTTAAAAGAATGTGCAAAGCTAGAAAAACTTCCACTTGGTTCGCAAGAGGGTAGCCTAATCAGAACTTACATAGAAGCTTGCCTAGAGTTGCCATGGGGAATATATGCTAAAGAAAGCTGTGATCTCGATAGAGCCAGAAAGGTGCTTGACAAGCAACATTATGGCTTAGAAAAGGTGAAAGAAAAAATCATCGAACGCCTAGCGGTTAAAATTCTCAATCCGGAGGGAAAGGCACAGATACTCTGCTTGGTTGGCCCTCCGGGAGTAGGAAAAACCTCTATAGCACAATCTATAGCAAAGGCAATCAAAAGACCATGCCAGAGAATTTCTCTTGGTGGTGTGCGTGATGAAGCAGAGATTAGAGGCCACAGAAGAACTTATTTGGGTGCTATGTGTGGCAGGATAATGGATGCTATCAAAAAGTCAGAGGCATCTAATCCGCTTATCATACTCGACGAGATAGACAAGCTGGCAAGTGACTATAAAGGAGATCCATCATCAGCATTGCTCGAGGTGCTAGACAGCGAGCAGAACAACACATTCTATGATCATTACTATGATATGCCATATGATCTCAGCTCTGTTATGTTTATCACCACGGCAAACGATGCCAACGAGATACCAAGACCTCTCTTAGACCGTATGGATGTTATAGAAATAGGTAGCTACACCAGAGAGGAAAAGTTTCATATCGCAAAGAAGCACCTGATTCCAAAACAGCTTAAAAACTGCGGTATTAAGTCCACTCAGGTGAAGTTTGATAGCAAGGCTATCTACCAAATGATTGACTGTTACACACGTGAAGCAGGCGTGAGAAATCTTGAAAGAACTATCGAAAAAATACTTAACAAGCTGGCTGTGACTATTGTAGAAGACGCAGACGCTAAGATAAAGATAGATGTCAAAAAGCTAGGTGAGCTTTTGGGTACACCTAAGTTTAAACCCGATGCACTGTCTAAAAATGATGAAATCGGTGTGGCAACAGGGCTTGCTTGGACATCTGTAGGCGGTGAGGTTTTGCCAATAGAGGTGGCTGTCATGACAGGCACAGGAAAAACCGAGCTTACAGGCTCGCTCGGCGATGTTATGCAAGAGTCGGCAAAGACAGCCATCAGCTGTGTGCGATCAAATGCTGATAAATACAAAATAGATATAGATTTTTATAAAAATAAAGATATACATATCCATGCACCGGAGGGTGCTGTGCCAAAGGACGGCCCAAGCGCAGGTATCACTATGGCTACAGCCATAATGTCGGCACTCACCAATATTCCAATAAAGCACAATGTGGCTATGACAGGTGAAATTACCTTAAGAGGACGAGTGTTACCGATTGGTGGACTTAAAGAGAAATCAATGGCGGCATATAAGCTTGGCATAGACACTGTGATTATTCCAGAGGACAATATGCCTGATCTGGAGCTAGTAGATAGTGTTGTGAAAGAAAATATCAAGTTTGTGCCTGTTAAGAGCATTGATGAGGTGTTAAATACAGCACTAACGGCGCAACCTTATAAGAATAGCTGATCGACAGGAGAGTGACACAATGTTAAATTTTAATCAGGCTGATTTTATCGGTGCTGCAGGACTATCAAACCAGCTTTTTAAGTCAGAGTTGCCCGAAGTGGTGTTTTCAGGTCGCTCTAATGTGGGCAAAAGCTCGCTTATTAACAAACTCTTGAACAGAAAATCACTTGCAAGAGTGAGCGCAACTCCGGGAAAAACAGGCACTATAAACTTTTTTAAGGTGGGCAACGCCTTTAATCTTGTAGACCTGCCCGGATATGGCTATGCCAAGGTTTCTGATAAGGAAAAAATGAGATGGGCAGAGCTTGTGGAGGGTTATTTTGCACAAGATAGAAAATTTGCACTTGTAGTGCAGATAGTCGATATGCGACACAAGGCTACTGCTGATGATATGCATATGATCAGCTTTCTTGAGAACAGCGGGCTTCCATATATCATTGTCCTCACCAAAAAGGATAAGCTAAACAAAACCGAACAAGCCAAACAGCTGGAAGCACTAAGGCTTCAGGTAAGCGAAATATCAGATGATGTAGAGATGTTTCCGTTTTCGGCACTTAAGGGCGATGGCATAGAGGAAATCAGACAGGCTGTCAGCGATTATATCGAGAATTTCGATATGGAATAAATTAAAAATTTTATAATTTGCTATATCGCAACACGCAAGGAGTTATCAAAGCCTTGCGTGTTGGTTTTTTATTAAAGATAATTAGTATATGATTAGATTTGATAAATATATTTCGATTACGTCATAAGATTTTTACTCTAATTTAAATGTTCGACAAAAATGTGTCAAATGTCGAAACAAGCATTGACTGAAACAAGGTAATGTAGTAAAATATACATGGTTAAGAATAGACTATTTGTAAGATTGCTAGTGTATATGTACAAAAGATTGTTGATTACTATTGCTAATGATTGATAAAGCTACAAACTGCTATAACCATGTCGAGTTTTACATATAATTTATTGTTTGTAGTGATTAAATAGGCGACTGTGAGGTATGATGACAGCATGAAAAAAGGCAAAGACGGTATTTATTGCAAGTATGTGAAAGGCACGTTGGCTCGAATTCTTGCCATAATAGGACTTATATTGTTCTGTTGGCTGTATGGTATTATAGCTATCTTAATAAAGATTGACGATCCCAAAGGTCCGGTTATCTTCAAGCAACAGAGGATAGGCAAGGGCGGAAAGGTGTATTGGATATATAAGTTTAGGTCTATGAGGGTCGGCGCAGAGCATATGGGCTCGGGAGTGTATTCGGACAATAAGGACTCTCGTGTGACTCGCATAGGAAAATTCCTTAGAGCCACAAGCTTAGACGAGATACCTCAGCTTTGGAATATCGCAAAAGGCGATTTAGTTTTTATCGGATATCGCAGTCCGCTTACATATCACCCATGGGAATGGGACGAATATACAGAAGAGCAACGCAGAATGTTTGATATAAAACCCGGTATCACAGGCTGGACTCAGGTGAACGGTCGAAAAACAGTTGAGTGGAACCGCCGTATCGAACTAAATGTATGGTATGCAGAAAATGTATCGTTTTTGCTCGATATTAAAATTTTATTTATGACAGTGTTTAAAGTGTTCTCTAATGCAGATAACGAAAATGTAGGAGAAACAGTGAAAAAATAATCATTTAAGGGATGAAAAAAGATATGGCACTAAAATTAATGTACATAACAAACAGATCATATGTGGCACAGATAGCAGAATCAGCCGGAGTGGACAGAATTTTTGTTGATCTGGAATATATAGGAAAAGCCGACCGTCAGGGCGGCATGGACACAGTGCAAAATCACCACACAGTAGACGATGTGAAAAAAATTCGTGGTGCTATCGAACAAGCCGAGCTTCTTGTGCGTGTAAATCCTATTCACGAGGCGACAGATGAATACTGTTCCTCAGAAGAGGAGATAAATGCTGTGGTGCACGCCGGTGCTGACATTGTGATGTTGCCATATTTTAAGACAGTAAGTGAGGTAAGGAAGTTTATCAAATTTGTGGACGGCCGAGCCAAAACTATGCTTCTTTTTGAAACTCCTGAAAGTATTGAAAATCTAAATGACATATTAGATATCAAGGGAATAGATGAGGTTTTCATCGGTATGAACGACCTTAGCCTTGGATATGGCAAAAAATTCATGTTTGAAATATTGGCTAACGGCACAGTAGAGAAGATTTGTATGGAGTTTAAGCAGAGAGGCTTGCCTTATGGATTTGGTGGCATTGCATCACTTGGCAAAGGTATGCTTCCTTCGGAATATGTTATCAAAGAGCATTACAAATATGGCTCAACTTGTGCTATCCTTTCTCGCAGTTTTTGCAATGTTAATCAGGTGAATCATATTGGTGTGATAAGCAGCACCTTTGTGAATGGCGTGAGAGAGATAAGAGAGTTTGAAAAAGAATGTCAGCATTATGCAGACTTTTTCAATTCGAGCGCAGCCGAGATGCAAACTCTCGTGCGCAAGATAGTGGAGAGTCTGGATATCAGTGCTGCCAGCAAATAAAAGAGGTTTTTGTATGAATCTTCTGATTACAGGAGCATGGTCAGGCGCAAAAGAAAATATTGAAAAGCTGGAGCAGTTAGGGCATAAGGTTTGCTTTATGCAGAACGAAAAAGATGAGTTACCATGCGATTATGACTGGGTAGAGGGAGTCGTGTGCAATGGACTTTTCTTGGCACATGATATTAAGAATTTTTCTAACCTGCGATATATCCAGCTAACAAGCGCAGGTATGGACAGAGTGCCTATGGACTATGTTCAAGAGCACAAAATAGAGATATACAATGCCCGTGGAGTATATAGCGTGCCTATGGCAGAGTATGCAATTGCGGGTGTATTGCAGTTATATAAAAAGCAGGAGTTTTTCTTGCATAATCAAAAATTGCATAAATGGGAAAAGAACCGTAACTTGTTAGAATTATGCGGAAAAAATGTCTGCATAATTGGCTGTGGTGATGTAGGCAGAGAGTGTGCAAAGCGTTTTAAGGCGTTTGGATGCGTTGTGAATGGCGTAAATCGCACATTAAGACAAATAGAAGAATTTGATAAGATTTATAGTCTTGATGATATAGCTTTGGCTATATCAGAAGCAGATGTGATCGTGGTCTCAATAGCTCTTACAGAGCAGACTAGGCATTTGATCAATGCAGAAGTAATAGCAAAATTAAAACCTCAGGCTGTGATTGTAAATATAGCCAGAGGTGCAGTGATAGATTCTAGTGCATTGATAGATAATATCAGCAATATCGGCGGTGCGGTCTTAGATGTATTTGACGAAGAACCGCTGGACGAAAACAGCCGGCTGTGGGATATTCCTAATGTGATTATAACTCCTCACAACAGCTTTGTGAGTGAAATGAATTCAGAAAGGTTGACAAAAACTATTCTGAAAAATATTCGATTGATCAATATATGATATTAAGGATAGAATTTTTAACATAAGGGAAAAGGAAAATGCAATGAATGTATTATTAACAGCTACTGTGCAAAGCCATATTTGCCAATTTCACAAGCCATTGGTTGAGGTTTTGCATGAGCATGGATGTGAAGTGCATGTGGCAGCCAGAAATAATCTTGCCGAGAAAAATGGTTTGAAGCTTGATTTTGCAGAAAAGGTGTTTGATGTTCCGTTTGCACGCTCACCAAAAAGTAAGGATAACCTGACAGCCTACAAACAGCTGAAAAAAATTATAGACGATGAAGAGTACGATGTAATTCACTGCAATACGCCAATGGGCGGTATTGTGACCAGACTAGCCGCAAAAAAAGCACGAAAAAAAGGTACAAGGGTGATTTACACAGCACATGGATTTCATTTCTATGACGGCGCACCAAAGAAAAACTGGATTGTATATTATCCGATTGAGAAATTTTTCTCACGTATGACAGATACACTCATAACCATATGTGATGAGGACTATAAGCTTGCAAAAGATAAATTTCATTGTAATGTGGAGCATATACACAGTGTTGGTGCAAACTCTGCAAAATTCTATGAAATGGATGACGAAGTCAGGGCAGAGCTACGCCAGAAGCTTGGATATGGCGAAGACGAGCTTATCATCCTTAATGTAGGAGAGCTACTTCCCAATAAAAACCAAAAATCAGCAATTAGGGCAATGCAGACTATAACAAAAGAAATTCCAAACAGCCGTTTGCTCATAGCCGGCAATGGTCCGGAGAGAGAAAATCTGCTTGCATTGATACAAAAGCTTGGGCTGGAGCAACACGTGGAACTATTAGGCTATACCACGCATCTGGAAGAATATACAAACATCTGTGATGTTCTTGTAGCGTGTAGCTATCGTGAAGGATTGCCTATGAATCTGATTGAGGCGATGCTATGTGGTAAGCCGGTGGTAGCGTCTGTCAACAGAGGTCATAAAGAACTGATAAAAGACGGTTATAACGGCTTTTTGGTTTCTCCTGATGATATAGACGTTTATGCTCAAAAGCTGGTAAAGGTGCTTGAAAACCCATCTGATTATAGAAGTAATGCCTTAGAAATTTCACAGGTTTATACCGATAAAAATGTTATGGTAGAACTGAACGAAATATACAGATTTAAATCTTAATTTAGATGTTTGATATTATTGCATAGCAATTTGAGAGGTATTATAGAATCACAGCTGGACAGTAATACATATTGTTATGTTAAATTGGAGGATTGTCGGATATGAATCAGAGCAAAAAGGTATCTATAATAATGGGAATATACAACTGCTCGGCAACGCTGAACGAGGCGATAGACTCAATTTTGAAACAAACATATCAAAATTGGGAATTTATAATCTGTGATGATGGATCAAAGGATGACTCATTGGTTATAGCTCAAAGATACGAGGAACTATACCCAGATAAATTCGTTATTTTGAAAAATGAAAAAAATATGGGTCTAAATTATACATTAAATCATTGTTTACAAGCGGTTACAGGTGACTATGTTGCAAGAATGGATGGAGATGATATCTCTGTACCGCACAGATTTGAAAAACAGGTCGAATTTCTCAACTCTCATCTGGAGTATGCTATAGTCAGCTCACCTATGATAATGTTTGATGAGGCAGGAAAATGGGGGCAAACCAAGGTGATTGGAAAACCACAGATAATCGACTTCGTATATCACACACCTTTCTTCTGTCATGCCGCATGCATGGTGAGAAGAGAAGCATATGAAGCAGTGAGTGGTTATACAGTCGACCCAAAACTGATTAGATTTGAAGACTGTAACCTATGGTTTAAGATGTACAGCAAGGGATATAGGGGATATAATCTCACAGAGCCACTTTATCTGATGCGTGATGATAGAGCTGCACAATCCAGAAGAAAGTTTAAGGTGCGTATGCGTGGCGTTTATGTGAAATATATAGGATTCAAGCTTGTAAATATGCCTAAAAGGTATTATTTCGCACTTGTAGTAGAGTTTCTAAAATGCTTGGCTATAGGCATAGTGCCCTCACCGGTTTATAAATATATGCATAAGCGTAAGCAACAAAATGACCGGCGCAACTAAAGTAATATTGGATATACAAATGGGTTTAAGAAGGAGAAATATATGTATTATAATAATCCCAAAATCAGTATTGTAATACCTGTTTACAACGTGGAAAAGTATCTGTCAAAATGTCTTGACAGCGTTGTAAATCAAACATATAAAAATTTAGAAATAATCTGTATTAATGATGGTTCTACAGATAACTGTTTGGGTGTTTTGCAAAAGTATCAGAAGCAGGATGATAGAATTATCATAATAGACAAGGAGAACACAGGACTTTCTGATACAAGGAATGTCGGAACTGCACGAGCAACGGGTGAATACCTAATGTATATAGACAGTGACGACTGGATTGACATCGATACTTGTGAGGTGGCATTAGAAAATATAATAAAAGAAGAAGCAGACCTTGTTTACTGGAATTACATAAGAGAATACGGAAATAAGACGAGAATAAAAAATATCTCTGGTGACGATAGGATAGTTTATTATGGAGAGTCTATGAATCATCTCTATAGGAGATTGTTTGGGCTTTATGGTAAGGAATTGTCAAGGCCCGATAATGCCGACACAATAGTAACTGCATGGGGTAAGCTTTATCGAACAGAAATTATCAAAGAATCAAAAGCTATCTTTGTAGATACACGCAAGATAGGAACAGAGGATATGTTGTTTAATGTCTATGTGTTCAAGTATATAAAAAAGGCTGTATATCTCCCTAACTATTTTAATCATTATAGAAAAGATAATGAATCAGCGTTAACTAGAAGATTTAAGGAGAATTTATGGAATCAATGGAATACATTGCATAGGATGGTGTCAGAATATTTAGAAGAAAATATTGAAGACGACACCTTTAGAATTGCACTTAACAACAGAATATGCATGAGTGTGATTGGATTAGGAATGAATAATTTACTAAACAAGTCTGGCTTTATAGTAAGGTATAAGATGTTAAAAAGAATGATTTGTTCTAGGGAATATAAGGAAGCATTTAAGACTCTTGACTTCAAATATTTGCCTTTCGTTTGGAAGATTTTCTTGTGGTTAGTAAAGTGCAGGATGACTCTTTTAGTCTACTTTATGCTGCTGATAATAAAAATGTTGAGAAAATAAAATTGGAATATTAGATAAGCCAACAAAATGCATAAATGTCTTATTGCTTGCCATAAAGATTGTTTAGATAAAGTAGCTTTTGATGAAGTTATATGTGATGGTTGGCATCTTTATGGAGCAGACTTATGTTTACAAGCTAATCTTGTTAGTGGTATGTCTGTTATAGCTGTTCCCATGAATATTTGGCACAAATCAAATGGTAATGCAGATAAAAACTATTATATCACCCAAAATAAGCTTGGAAAAAAATACAAAAACAAGTATAAAATAATTAACACCACTAACGGTTTTGTTTATACAAATTCGATTAGAAGAGGTTTGCTAAATATTTATAGAAAAATCAGATATGGGATATAATAACTTATAAGAACAAAGGAACAAGGGGATGTCGAATGACATCCCCTTGTTCAACAAACTGGAACTTAATACTCTTCGTTATGTGTTATAACCGGCTTACCATCTTTGTCTAACAAAACTGTCATTCCACCTGAATAGCCGGATTGACGATACAAATAATTAACACCGGTTTTTTTGTCAACCCAAATTTCTAAGGAAGTCAATCCACCTTGAGAATATATTTTTTCAAACCTATCGTTTTTAGCCATTATAATAACCTCGTATAATTTTTATTTATAGAACTGATTATATCATAATTAGTGAAATATTGCTACGCAATATGAAATCCTTTGAAAAACCATGCTCATGTAAGTGTAGTGATTTTGATTTTTCTATCAACGATGCCATAGGTCATTTTTCATTCGCCTTTGCGGTTTTACAAGAAGCAATCAATAACCTACGGATATTACCACAAAGCTTCTCGGTATATTGATATGTGGCAATATCTATTCTTTTGGTTTCATACATCAGTTTAAGCCAATAGCTTGTTTCATTAGATTCTTTTAATGCAATCTCCAACTTTGAGACAAAATCTTTTTTGCTCTGTGCATATTGCGCTTCATGGATATTCGCACCGACCGACGTACCGGCTCTTGCAAGTTGGTCAGTCATATAAGAACTTTTGGGCGCAGTTACGCAGTCAACAAGATTCACGATTGCAACTGCAAATTCAAAAGATAAGTCAAGTAATTTGTTTACGGACATAAATGTATCTTCTTTCATTAGTATTATATCATAATTTGTTGTGTTTTTTAATGATATATCGCTTATGCGATATGATATACGGCTACGCCGCATGATATATTTGCGTTGCAAATATGATATAATATCCGTTCCTCCATATGCCGAAGGCATATATCATCGCTCGTAGAGCGATATCATATCGAAGATATATCATCCGTGACCGAAGGGAACGGATATCATTGTAAAAAACCTCTTTTGTCTGGTAGACAAAAGAGGTTTTTTACATGGTGCTGGTGGCCGGACTTGAACCGGCACGATATCGCTACCGAGGGATTTTAAGTCCCTTGTGTCTGCCTATTCCACCACACCAGCATATACAGATGCTTTTTTTAAAAGCATCACAACATTTGGTATTCTATCACGTTGTCGATAAAAAATCAAGAGTTTTTATGAAAATAAAATTAGGAAAGCACGTTTGGTGCCACTGCGTTTAAAATATTAGTCCACCAATATACCATATCAGAATAAAGAAAGAATGAATAAACGCAAAGTAAAACGCTGGTTATAGAGCATATTAAGCCTATGGTAGCAGGCTTGTTCTTTTGCACAGTAGCATGAGATATGCAAGAGGTATAAATGCCGATAATGCCAAAAATCATTCCTGCAAATACCAAACCTGCGGTCACAGAGCGACTCAGAACACCCATTAAATCCATCACTACACACGCACTGCTAAAAGCAACTGTAAGTATGATAGAAAGAATACCTAAGGTTAAAGCTAAACCGCCATATGATTTTACTTTCTTGCTATCTGTTATGCTCATAATAAAACTCCTTAACTATAAACAAAATAAGTCACAAAGGTATTATATAACAAAACTCAAACTAATGTCAATAAATATTAAAAAAATGTAAGCATTGATAGTGTAAAGTCGTCAATGATAGGTGACACTTTTCTCAAAAAAATATGATGTTCCAATTTTGTTTTTTGAGCCGGAGACAAAAAACTGAATTTTTGCTGTATTTAGCCACCACCATTGGTGGCGTGACCTTGATTGATCTGGC
>JAQXOB010000037.1 GCA_029098305.1 Clostridia bacterium | reverse complement strand
GCAGGGTCTTTTTTTACGCCGAAAGCCTTGCAAATACGGCATTTATGACAATAAAATCACAGTTTTATTGACACTTTCCAAAATGCAAAACTCAAATTCCAATGCCCCGAAAAATGGTGTTGAGACTTGACCCAAAACATATTTGATTTGGGGCAAACCCAATAGCAAAAATATAATAGAAAAAAGACCTTGTAGAGTAAAATCTGCAAGGTCTTTTTACGCAGAAAGCCTTGCAAATCCCGCATTTTCAGAGTTGCCATATTAAGACAGCTCCTTTTCTTTTGTAATCGCTTGTTTTACAGTCGGATTGTGGGTAATTAGCATTTTTAAGCTTTCTATGTTATTTTAAATATTGATTTTTTAAATTTCCAATCTTTCCGCAAAAACCTACTCTTTTGATATAAAAAAGCTTGTTATAAAAATTAATATCTACATTATCAACTCGATTCTGACCGTTCGAAACCCTGCAGGCAACTCAACCGCATTAACTATCACACCGCTTGCAGGAGGAACACGACCTGTTTCTGCACATCTTGTCATTACGCAAATAGGATAAATTTTTACAGCAAACTTGAAGTCACCTGTTATTAGGTTGACTTGTATAGCTACAACCATTTAAATTACCTATATTAAACCTCAAATATGGATAAGAAAACCCCTACAGATTTTACTCTGTAGGGGATTCTTCATATCAAATAATTATTTTGCTTTAGTATGAATTATTTGTAATTCTCAAGGTAGCGGAGGCATGTTTCCCAATCGGAGAGATAGGAAGTAATGCTATTTGCATTTGCATAGCCACTCTTACCACCCTGTTCATAGTATGGCTTGAGATACAATGAGAAGAGGTTCTTCTTAACTATATCTTTTGCATTTGACTCTACAAATATGCTCTCAGAAACTTTCTTGAGGTTGGTGTAATATGCACCACCCATTGTCAAGCTCTTCATAGCGTCATTGTAGCAATAGCTATCTGTCTGATAGTAAGTACGCATTGTACCGTTTGCATCATAATATTCGATAAATGGTCTGATTGCTATGTTGGTTTCCATCTTAGTCTTGAAGTTTGATGTAACGCTTGAATTATAGCCTGTTATAACTGCTGTGTATACAGTGTAATCATTTGCTTGTAAGAAGTTACGCACACTGTTTGTCTTCTTGAAGCAATATGAGCCTGTGATTGGCTGTGTGGATGTAATCATCTTATTAGTTGCACCGTATGCAGTCATCATATCAGCATTTGCTGTTACAAAGCCATACATAGCGTGTCTTACACTGTATTCTGTGTTGTTTCTGTCGTCCAATGCTCTCAAATCGTTGAGAAGTGCATCTGATACTCTGATACAGAAACGCATACCGTTGCCAGATCCGTCAATAGATTTTCCGTTTGCATCATACTCCTCGCCGGTTGTACGAACCTGAACACCATACATCTCAAATTCGCTCTGTCCTGTGATCTTGTCAGTGTCTTTTTCGTTAAGATATGCCGGATCCTTAGGGTTCAATTCGAGATTGTCCTCGATCTTTCTCCAACCTGCATAGAGGATAACTGTTCTTTCGTCATCGCCATTGTGGTCGGCTCCTGTGACGGTCTGGTTAGATCCATATGGAATTGTACATGCCTTATCCTTGTACCAACCTTTGAAAACATGGTCCTTCTTCTCAGGATACATATTGTTGGCATTATAAACCTCAGTTGCAAGGTTTGTAGGTGTTCCTACAGGAATATCAAGCTTATCATCGATCTTTGTGAGTGTGCTGTTGGCTGTGTTCATGTAATATACAACTGATGTGCCATCTGCGCTATCTCTAAAGAGGACATCATATGTTGCTACAGTCCAGTTAGCTGTCAAAGTAGCATCCTCATGACCCATGATAAATATTTTTGCAGATCCTCCCATTTCGGTGAGCTGTGAGCCTTCACCTTCTATGGTCCAGTTCTTAAATGTGTATCCAGGTCTTGTTGGTGGATTAACTGGAACAGTCTTACCACATTGCACTGACATTTCTACATCTGTTGTGTGGTCTGTGCCATCATACGTCCATGTACCGCCATTTGGCTTAACTGTAAGTTTATATGTGTTTGCTTCCCACTGGGCATAGAGGGTAACATTATCAGGATATTTCCATTTTTTTGCTGAGTCAAAATACGTTCCTTCTTGTGTACAAACTCCAGTGGCATCATATACCTTTGTACCACCTGATGTTGCTGTGTACCAACCTGTGAATGTGTAGCCCTCTCTTGTTGGATTATCTCCATTCATTGTGCTAAATCTTGTATTATCGTATTCAACAGGTACTGTACCAGTTTTTCTATCTGCAGCCAATGTTGTACCATATGTCGATTGTACTGTACTATTACCCATGTTACCGTTTGTTGGTATTAAACCACCATTAGCATTAAATGTAATAGTGTAGGTTTTTGGTGACCACTGTGCTGTGAGAGTAGCTGTTGCACCTTGAACAGCACATAGATTATACAGATTACAACTATAGGTAGCTATATTACCAAACAATGAATTAGCATCAACAATACCGTATTTATTAGTATATACGCTGGTATAAGCTTTTGTCAGGTCTGACGAGCTTGAAGCATAGTTTGCATTTCCAGATTCATATGTCAATCTCCAACCTGTAAAATTATAACCGGTACGTGTAGGATTAGTTGTCAATGAATATGCTGATCCATATGTTGCGGTTGCTTGTGTTGTAGAAGTTGAGCCGTTCCATGTACCGCCATTAGGGTTAAACTTAATTTTGTAGGTGATTGGAGAGAACTTAGCATAGATTGTTTCGTTTGCATCTTGCTTATAAAATCTTCTGTAATAATAGGTGTTTTCGTACAATCCGCCTTGTTCGTTCACATAATCAGTTGCCTCAGTTGTGAGTGCTGAATCTCTATACCATCCGTCAAACTTGTAGCCTGTTGCAGCCTTTGCTCTTACTGTATATACATTAGAGTAATAGCAGGTGTAGGTTGAGGTTGCACCATAAGTAGCGGAAGCATCACCTACATTTACCGTACCACCTACTGTGTCGTTTGTAATGTTTGAACCTGCAACACGCATAGCATATGCAGTAACAGATGAACTTTTTGCTGACCACTGTGCTGTGAGAGTAGCTGTTGCGCCTTGAACAGCACATAGATTATACAGATTACAACTATAGGTAGCTATATTACCAAACAATGAATTAGCATAAACAATACCGTATTTATTAGTATATACGCTGGTATAAGCTTTTGTCAGGTCTGACGAGCTTGAAGCATAGTTTGCATTTCCGGACTCATATGTTAGTTTCCAACCTGTAAAATTATAACCGGTGCGTGTAGGATTAGTTGTTAATGAATATGGTGAGTTATATGTTGCGGTTGCTTGTGTTGTAGAAGTTGAACCGTTCCATGTACCGCCATTAGGGTTGAACTTGATGTTATAGGTGATTGGTGTCCAAGTAGCTTTTACTGTTGCATCGCCTTCACCAAATGTGAATTTATTTGTTGTATAAACTATTTCACCGGTTGTAACATCTTTTAGAACAACATCCTTAAGGTCAAGAGTAGAAGCTGTTGTGGCAGCAGAATAATGTATAGCAAGGTTACCTGTGGCAGATGTTGGGGTAAAGGTTGCATTATACTTTGTCCATGTACTAGCATTCGGAAAAGTTGCACTTTGTATATTGCCATCGCTGTTTCTTCTGTAACCAAATGTAATAACGCCACCTGTGAGTACCTCTGATTTAGCCCAATAAGAAAGCTGATATTGGTGAGTTGTATCAAGAGTGAGTGAGGATAAATATGCTAGAGTACCCCAACTTGCAGTATGTGATAACCACTTATACTGAGTATAATCACCGTTAGTTGAATCTGATTTTATTGAAGCAGATACATTCGTATTATTTCCTGCTGTTGTTCCAAAAGTGCCTGCACCTGATACCTTAGTCCATCCTGTGAATGTATAACCTGTTTTTGTTGGGTCTGCCTTGAAGTTATAGGTAGTATTATAATTCTGGGTAACAGTTGTGTTAGCTGTTGTTCCATCGTATGTACCACCATCAGGATTGATAGTGAGTTTGTAGCTGTTTATTGTCCACTTGGCGTAGAGGGTATCGTTAGCAGAAGTGTTTCTATATGAACTACCTGCTGTATAGTTTGTACCTGTTCCGGCGGTGTTTGTGTTCCATCCTCCAAAGGTGTATCCTGTGCGAGTAGGAACTGTAGACGATACAGTATGTAACCCGTTAGCTTGGTTACCCGCAGAGTTATAATATCCTGTAGCTGAGCTTACACCTGGTGCACCTGAACCACCATTAGCATTATAGGTTAATGTATGCGTTCCTGTCCAAAGTGCATAGTATGTTGCATCTGCTGTAAGTGTAATTGTAGCATTAGTTGCAATTACAGTAGATGATGCAGCAGCCGTAGATGTGGTCCAACCAGCGAATGCCCATACTGTCTGAGATGGAGAAGGTGCTGTTACATTACCGGATGTTGCCGTGTTATATATAGTTACACTGGCAGTTTGCTTTCCAGCTTTGTTTATACCTGAATAAAATGTAGCTGTAAGTGTCCTTTTAAATATAGCATAAAGTGTTACGTTGTTTGATGGCATTGTATAGCTAGAAAGAGCAGTTGTAGCTGCAGAGCTTGTGTTCCAACCTACAAATGTCCAGCCTGATTTTGCAGCCGTTGGTGATAGGTCAACTGCACTTCCACTCATCACTGATGCAGATGTCTTTGTAGCAGATGTACCACCATTAGCAGAGTAGTTATATGTTACTGTGAAATTGGTTGCCTTCCACTCTGCATATAGGTCTACAGTTATGTTACCTGTTTTAAATGCCTCTGCCTTACCAGCCTTTGTAGCAAGCTCTATAGCAGTCATATTTTCATTCATACCAATCTTTGTAGTGGAAGATGCACTGCCTACTAAATAGTTGCCTGTTGCTATATAGCCAGCTGGCGGGGTTGTGTTAAAGGCTACGCTACTAGAACCATAGTCGTTAGTGTTCCACGAGGAGTCACTATTGTAGTATATTGTTTCTGTCTGTCCTTTGGTAGCTTTTGTACCGCCGTTTTCATGATAATTAATGGTGAGAGTGTTTAATGTCCAACCAGCATACACTGTAATATTATTACCATATCCTGCATTAGACAATGCCTGAGTAAGGCGTGAATTAATTGTTCCATCACTACTTACAGCTCGTGTTGAATCAGTTTGATTTGTACTACTTGTATAATATCCGGTAAACGTGTATCCTGTTCTTGTTGGTGGTGTTATTTTGTTACCTGAAAATGATGATGTACATTCTAAATCTTGATAAGGGGTTGTCTGCAAGGCATTGCTCCACTTATAGTAAGCACGAGCTGTGCCAGCTGTAGTAGCGCCATTGTTATTAAAATCAACCCTGTTAGGTGCAATAGCATGGACATACAGGGTAACTTCTTTTGTCTGGGTATTTTTGTAAATATCCCAATAAGATAAATTATGACTGACATAATAACCATCACTGTTTACATACTTTGTTCCAGTGCCTCTTTCTCCACCGTATATACCATTAAACTTTAAACCAGAAAAATAAGTATGGTTACGGGTTGCTTGCATGTATAGAAAAGCCATGTTTGTTGACTTGGTACAGTTATCTTGAAATGATCCATGAGGACCTGAAGCTACTATAGTAGAGTTATTGATTAATGAACCTGAGGCTGTATTTACTTTTAATTTAAGGTTGTTTTCTATATATCTAAAGCCATAGTCATCAAATGTATCAACAAGAGTGTTACCATTGTAGGTTTGTATAATGATTGAGTAATCATTCCCTGTAACTTCGCTTACACTATAACCCTCTTCTGAAATGAAATAGTTAAATGGTTCTGAATCATAATATTCATATGTTCCCGGCTCAACATATGTCCAACCAGAAATGGTGTCAGCAGTATTATTATCAATACGATATCTAATTCTATTAAATCCACTACCTGTTATATTTACATACGCAGCAAATTGTAATTTTCCTGATCCATCGCTTTTAGGAAAAATACCTGCAGCAATTCTTTCTATAGTTGCTGAAGCTCCACGCGAATCATCAGCCTTATCTTCATCGGCCACATCATTAAACTGTGCATCCTCCTCTCCTTGAGCGTCGGCATTTGAAGACGCAGAGCTACCCTCTGCACCATCGCCGCTAATATCGAGGATGCTATCATCCTGAGCTACATCATCAGAAGATGAGGTGTTTGGGTTTTCCGATAGATCTAAAATTTGATCTACTGCCTGTGCAGAAACATCTGTGGCGATTGCTCCCACAGGACAGCTGAGTGCGCTTCCAAATACTATAGAAGCCACTACTAAAACGGAAAGTACTTTCTTTAATACCTTCATATTATTGCCCCCAATTAAAAAAGATGATTATTTGAATAGCTTATTATAGCTATACTACTATTGATAATATTTTAGCAGATTAAGGGCAGTGTGTCAACAATTAAAATGTGATTTTTCCCAAATTTACCGCTTTATTTTTATAATTACAATATATAGCCAACGAGAAAATAATAACTCACTAGATGTAGTCGAGGTAATGTTATGTTGTAATCTTTTTTTTATAAAAAACAGCTCCCTCTGGCGAGGAAGCTGGGCAGTGAAACGAGACTGAAGGGGAGAGAAAAAACTGCTTTTTGCAGGATTTTTACCTTTTCTCTCCCTCCGTCAAAACTTCGTTTTGCCACCTCCCTCGTCAGAGGGAGGCTGGCAGGTTATAATACGAAGTGCAACACTAGTAAAAAAAAATAGACAATATACGCTCCAAGGTGTAAAATGTAAATTACCACAAATACAAGAACACGGAGGAGAGTATATTGTCATACACACATTTTACACTAAACGAAAGAAAATATCTACAAAAACTTTTATCCGAGGGTAAAAGTTTTCGAGAAATTGCAGCTATTTTAGAACGAAGTCCATCAACTATCAGCCGTGAAGTCAAAAGAAATCGTGCCAAATACAAGCCAAAGGGAAAAATCTTAAACAAATATTGGTACAATCACTGGCGAGCAGAAAATTTATACATTCGCCGCCGTAGAGAGCAGCAAAGGAGAGCCCTGCAGGAAAATACTCCCGAATGGAATTTTATCATAGAAGGATTAAAGAAATTCTGGTCGCCGGAAGCAATTTGTGGAAGGTGGAAACTTTTAAACCCTAACAAGAAACCACTGTGCATATCAACAATATATCGATACATCAAAAGGGGCGAATTGCCTGATATATCAGCAAAAAAGCATCTACGACGCAGAAACAAACGCAAACAAACCAGAAATGCTAACTACAACACCATACATCCAGACCGTATTATTCCCGAATGGACAAGTGAGATAAAATCACGCATACGCATAGGTGATTGGGAGGGTGATACGGTTTACGGAGCCGTAGGAAAAGGACTATTAGTAACGTTGGTTGATAGAAAAACCAGATATTTATGTTCCGGACTATTACATAATAGAGTTGCAGGTGAAACAAGAAAAACGATAGAAACATTATTAAAAGATTTACCTGTTCACAGTATTTCACTTGATAATGGCTCTGAATTTTCAGAATTCAGAGCCTTAGAAAACAATCTAAATACAGAGGTATATTTTGCTGAGCCACATAAGCCGTGGCAACGAGGAACGAATGAAAATACTAATGACATTTTACGCTTTTTCTTTCCAAAAGGGACTAACTTCCATTAAGTTAGTGAAGAAGAAATCAAAAGAGTTGTATATCTGATAAACACCAGACCAAGAAAATGCCTTAATTGGAAATCTCCTTTTGAGGTGTTTTGGGGTGTTGCACTTGCTTGACAATCTGCCCCTACCCTTTGCTCTAATCTAATGTCAAAGATATAGTCCATCTGCCCGACAACCCTGTAATCAATATTAGTTGCCATCAAACTGGTTATTTAATATGCTTGGCTCCCTCTGGCGAGGAAGCTGTCGAGTGAAGCAAGACTGAAGGGGAGAGAAAAAACTGCTTTTTGCAGAATTCTTATCTTTTCTCTCCCTCCGTCAAAACTTTGTTTTGCCACCTCCCTCGTCAGAGGGAGGCTATCCTTTGCTCTAATCTAATGTCAAAGATATAGTCCATCTGCCCGACAACCCTGTAATCAATATTAGTTGCCATCAAACTGGTTATTTAATATGCTTGGCTCCCTCTGACGAGGGAGCTGTCAGCGAAGCTGACTGAGGGAGAGAATTTTTTACAGTCAAGTCTATATATTCACATACTCCTTTAAAATTATGATCTATATCTAAATTGCAGATTCTTAAAACCTTTAATTTCATACTCTCTAATTCTTTTGTGCGGATATTATCCTTTTTTATCTGCTGTTCGGCATAGTGACCACCGCCGTCAAGTTCAACAATAAGCCTTACTTTTGCACAATAAAAATCTGCTATATAGTTACCAATAGCTTTTTGCCTTTGAAATCGTATAGGATAATTTCGAAGAAATTCATACCACAATCTTCGTTCCCAAGGTGTCATATTCTTCCTTAAAGATTTTGCAAAAGGAATAATGTTTTTATTATAATTTTTCAAACTCTCTCCCTCCGTCAAAACTTCGTTTTGCCACCTCCCTTTACACAAGGGAGGCTCTGTCGAGTGAAACACCCCAGATATAATCGATTTATTTTTTTCCAAAATAAAGATCATACCACACTATGAAAATGAAAACTGTCCAAACCTTACGGCTGTTGTCTTCTTTTCCTGAATAATGCTCATCTAAAAATTTGATAATCTCATCTGTATTGAAGAATTTCTTTGCAGTTTCGCTCTGAAATCTTTCTTTTACGACGTTATAATATTTTTCATCTCTAAGCCATACTCTGGTAGGCACAGGGAAGCCAAGCTTTTCTTTTTGGGCTGTGCGCTGTGGCAGATGACGCATAGCAGCCATACGCATGGCATATTTTGTGTTCTTTTTGTTCACACGCAGGCGGGTGGGGATAGTAGAAGCTATATTGAACACCTCTTTGTCGAGGAAAGGAACTCTAAGCTCTAGTGAGTTTGCCATGCTCATTCTGTCTGCCTTGAGCAAGATATCGCCCACCATCCACAGGTTGATATCAAGATACTGCATCTTGGTTTCGTCGTCATAGCCTTTTACACGCTCATAATACTTTTTGCAGAGGTCTTGTGGTTTTGTGGCTATTGATGGATTTTTGAGAATTTGTTTTTTCTGCTCATAGTCATACATAAAGGCGTTGCCGATGAATTTTTCTTCGGTCGGTCTTGCTCCACGCATTATGTAGCCTCTGCCTTTTATATTTGGCATACGCTTTGCAAGCTTGTAGAGCCACATTCTCAGCTTATATGGCAATATCTTTTGGTACATTTTGAACACGTGAGGTTCATTATATATAGTATAGCCTCCGAAAAGCTCGTCCGCGCCCTCGCCCGAAAGCACAACCTTGACATATTCGCTTGCAAGCTTAGACACAAAGTAGAGAGCTATGCATGATGGGTCTGCCAAAGGCTGATCCATATGGTATTGCACCTTTTCGATACTTCCCCAAAATTCTTCTGATGAAATCAGCTTATATTTATGATCCACTCCAATTTCCTTAGAGAGATCCTGCGCCCAGCTTATTTCGTTGTATTTCTCGCCAAAGTCAAAGCCAACTGTAAAGGTTTTCTGATCTGCAAAATAGGTGGACACATAGCTGGAGTCTACACCGCTTGATAAGAAACAGCCTACCTCAACATCACTTATTTTATGAGCGTTCACGCTGTTTTCGAAAACCTTTTCGATTTTATCTATGGCTTCTTCCTCGGTCATATTGTTGTCAGGATTAAACCTTGCTTCAAAATAGCGTGTGATATCCACTTTTCCATCTTTATATACAAGATAATGCCCGGGCAACAGGCAAAAAACATCTTTAAAGAAAGTTTCTGGTGGCACAGCATACTGGAACGAGAGATATTTATCGAGCATACTTTCGTTAAACTCTTTTTTATATCCCGGAAATTCCAAAATACTCTTGATCTCTGATGCATAAACAAAGTTATCGCCACAAATAGTATAATGCATTGGCTTAATGCCAAAGAAATCTCTTGCGATAAACACAGAATCGTCTTTCTTATTATATATAGCAAAGCCAAACATACCTCGAAGCTTAGTAAGCATATCCTCGTGCCACTCCTCGTAGCCATGGATAAGCACCTCGCTGTCGGTCTCTGTGTAAAAGCTGTGACCGCACTTGATAAGCTCTTCTCTCAGCTCTTTGTAGTTATAAATTTCGCCGTTAAAGGTAAGCACCAAAGACTTGTCCTCATTATAAATAGGCTGATGGCCTGCATCAAGGTCGATGATGCTAAGTCTGCGAAATCCCATAGAAATCTTGTCATCCTTATAAAAACCCTCGCTATCGGGACCTCTGTGAGTGATGACATCTGTCATATTTTTTATTATATTGTCACGGTCAACTATCTGCCCTGTAAATCCGCATATACCACACATATTAATTTTTTCGGGGCTGTTGTAATAGAGTCATTTGCACAATTTGCGCCTCCATCTGATGAGGGAGGTGCAGCAACGCTGACTGAGGGGTTGTTTTTATGATATATTCACTATACAATCCCTCCGTCTTTTGCTTCGCAAAATCCACCTCCCTTTACACAAGGGAGGCTGAGGAAGTTTTGACGAAGGGAGAGAAAAGGTAAAAATCCTGCAAAAAGCAGTTTTATCTCTCCCTCAATCTCGTTTCACTCGACAGGCTCCCTCGTCAGAGGGAGCCGATTATTGATAACAAGCTCGCTTATTTGTGCATATTAACCTTAATGCGACAGCTCCTGCCTCCTTATCTTTTAATATCTTTTGCTATACATCAGCTAAAATAATGCGTTACGACATAGTCCATAATCTGCACCGAGAAAAATCCGCACAGCACACCCAGAATAATACCCACAATAACATCTGTGAGATAATGCACCAGCAGATAGAGCCTTGAAAAAGCTATCATAAGCCCTATTATCACCGCAGGTATCGCAAGTGGCCACATCCTGTTCATAATAAGGACTGTGCACACTGTAAATGATGATGCTGAATGTCCCGATGGGAAAGAATATATAGTAGTTGGTTTTTTAACCACGTGTTTTTCTTCTTCAATGGCACTGCATGGTCTAACTCGACACACACAATGCTTTATGATGCCCTCACCTGTGATAACTGTGATAAGCATTGCAAGCAAAATAGTGCAAGCCAGCAATCTGGTGCTTTTTATTATGAGCAGTGGTATACACATAGCAAACCACACCTTAGCTTGATTGCCAAGCTGAGTAAAAATTCTCATTGTGATTATAAGTCCTTTTGTGTGAATCTTAGGCATATTATCCACAATATAATCATCAATATTTTTTATCATATTTATCATTGACCTGCACCTCCCTTTATTCTAAAAACGTATTTCATTATTGCCACCCATTTATATTGCCACGCTCCATGGCACCCATTACCTTTGCCTTGATATCAGGATATTTTTCTTCTAAACCTGATATCAGCTCTTCCATCGCCTTGCGCTCTGTGTTGCCATCTGCCGGGCAATTACTTTTTACCACAGGCAACTTATATTTATTAACCATATTCCTGATTTCTCTCTCGCTTAGAAAAACCATAGGTCTGATAAGCCACAAATCTCTATTGGACAAATATGACTTTGGCGAAAAGCACCCGATAGAACCCGAATCAAATAGATTCATCATAAAGGTTTGAACAGCATCATCCCCATGATGTCCCAGAGCGAGCTTGTTGCAACCATTCTCCTTAGCTATTTTGTGCAATATACCTCGTCTCATTCTTGCGCATAGCGAGCAGGGATTTTTTTCTTTTCTTTCTTTAAAAATGATATCGCCCAGCTGAGTACGCTTGATAATATATTTGATATCAAGTCTGCGACACAGCTCTTCCACCTCTGAAAAATCTGTGTTTTGTCCATCGTTGCATGGGTCTGCTGTGATGGCTATCAGCTCGAACTTTTTGGGATAATATCGCCTGATGTTTGCCATGCAACATAGCAGAGCCAGTGAGTCCTTTCCACCGGACACACCTACGCCAATCACATCGCCCTGCTCTATCATATTGTATTTATCTATCGCTGCTCTCATTTTGGAACAAAGCTTATCCATTTTTTACAACCTACCTTAGACTTAAACAAAAGTCCATCACATCTTACTGCCCTTTGCGCCCTTTGCTCCCGAAAGACTAACACCCGAAAGCACGTTGGTTTCAAAGCTAAAATGAAGAGTTTTAAGCTCTCTGTCTCTTTTGAGTGCCAAAGACACCATCTCATCCAAAAGCTTCTCGTAGCTCATGCCGAGCACTTCCCAAAGGTAAAACGACAATGAACCGGGAATTGTGTTTATCTCATTTACATAAATCTTATCTGCTTTTGTGTCCAGCATAAAGTCGATTCGAGAAACACCACTGCAACCCAAACATTTGAAGGTTTTCACAGCCATTTCTCTAATTTGCTCTCTCTGCTGTGGCGTAATCTTAGCAGGCAACTGACGGCTTAGTCCGCTCATGCCCTTGCTTGATGAGCTTCCCATATATTTGTCTTCATAGCTTAATATTTCATCGCCGTTGAGAGGCTCTTCACATTCGCTTGCCTGAGCGCTCTCGCTATCGCCAAGCACAGCACAGTTTATCTCTCGCAGGTCTACTACGCATGGCTCTATAAGCACCTTTGTGGAAAAGCTGAATCCCAGCTCCAGTGCTTCTTCGAGCTGTTCTCTGTTTGATGCTCTTTTTATACCAACGCTTGAACCTAAATTAATCGGCTTTACGATAACAGGATATTCAAAGGCTTCTTCCACATCGCTTACCATCTTTTCGGGTGAATTGTTATAATCAAAAGATGTGTACACCCTGCAATCAAGCACAGGAATACCATTATCCTTTAGCACAGTTTTCATCACATATTTATCCATACCCACTGCTGATGACATTACATCACAGCCGACATAAGGAATATTATGTATCTGCAAAAACCCCTGCAGTGTGCCATCTTCTACATTTGTGCCATGCACTATCGGCATTGCCACATCTATATAGTCTATCACATTGTTTCTAAATCTCTTTTGAGGATATTTTACCACATAGGCTCTGTCGCCTTCGTTTACTATTATCACTCTGTCACAAGCAGATATCATTTTCTTAAGGTCTTGCTTATAGCTGTCTATATCAAACAAGCACTCGCCTGTGTAAAACTCGTTATTTTTTGTTATATAAATTGGTATGATATCGTATTTATCCTTGTTGAGGCTTGCCATGGCTTGCACAGCAGAAATTATAGAAATTTCATGCTCCACGCTTCTTCCGCCAAAAAGCACAGCAAGTTTTATTTTCATAATAAATCAACCCCTAAGCTAATTAATGTATAATCGTTTATCAAAGGAAATTATCAGGCAAGTCGTTTTCCAACAATGCTGTTAGCTCTTTGCCGTCTGTCTTGATAGCATAAAGCTCTTTAAAGGCATCTTCAATAGTATCGCAAATTATCAGCTTGTTCGAATCATATCCTGCATCGTTCACGCCTTTGGCTATGCTCTCTGTCTGCTTTTTGCCCACAAGAATAATATAATCGCAAACCGCCGCACAGTTTTTGCCAAACTCGTAGTTATATTCATCCTGCTTGTTGCCAAGCTCTACCATGCCCGGTGTTACAATAACCTTGATTCCATCAAACATACTAAGTGTATCTAATGCCACCTTGGTGCCGTTTGGATTAGAGTTATAGGCATCGTCTATTATATTGATATTTCCTCTTTTAGATAGCTGTAGGCGATGCTCCACCGATTGCAGACGGCGAACTGCTCCTGCAAGCTGTGGCAGTGACACACCAAGAGTATGTGCGCAGGCTATAGCACCTGCTACGTTTTGCACATTGTGCTTGCCTATAAGCTTTGTGGTAAATTCCGCTGTTTCGCCGGTTGGTGTTTTTATCTTAAATGTGGTTCCTTTTGAGGAGAGAGAGAGGTCGTATGCCTGATAATCGCCTGCCTCTACACCATATGTAATGTTCTTTCTTTTATATCCCACACTTGCTATATTTTCGTCATTGCCATTGAGAAAAGCTATCCCGTCATCAGGCAATGAGTCTGCAAGCTCAAACTTTGTCTTTTTTATGTTGTCGATAGTGTGGAAAGACTCCAAGTGCTGAGGTCCTACTGATGTGATGATACCACAATCAGGATGAACAATATCGCAAATCTCTTTGATATCGCCCACATTGCGTGCTCCCATCTCGCACACAAAAATCTCGTGAGTGGCTCGAAGCTTTTCTCTTATTGTGCGTACAACGCCCAAGGTGGTGTTATAACTCTCAGGTGTCATAAGCACATTATATTTGGCAGAAAGCAGGGTAGTGAGATAGTATTTTACGCTGGTTTTTCCATAGCTTCCTGTGATACCAACCACCTTTAGCTGTGGCATAGATTTTATCATGTTTTCTGCTTCTCTTATAAATTTATTGTTGATAGCTTTTTCTATCGGCTTGTTGATAAGGTTTGCCAAAAGTATTATATATGGCAAGAGGATATAATATCCCACTGTAAGGCACGAAAAAAGTAGCTTTGATGATGTTTTATCTGCAAAATTGTTATAAGCGATATATGCCGGAATAGCAGCACAAAGACAAGCTCCTAATGTAAGAACATTTATCGTAACGAGAAGTCTTTTCACTCTGTTAGTATATACCAATGGTTTTTTATCTTTTATGCGTCTGTTTAGATAGGCTATTATAATGAAATATATGCTAGCCGCTGTGACACCAATCTTTGGCAAGAATACACATATAGGTATTATCGCAAGTGACGGCAAGGTTTTGAGCAAAATATCTTTTGCGTTGGTCTTATACCACTTTCTCTGCACGTGTGGCTTATAAGAATTAAGCTGGAACATATGCACATAGTGCCTTATAGCAAATGTCATACACACTGCAAATCCTAAAAGATAGAGTGTGAGTAAAACTATAAATATCATTAACTTATACCTCCAGATTCATATAAGAAGCGATAACTCTATGCACAAACACAGGCTGTTCTATAAATGAATAATGTCCGCTTCCTTTCACCACTACCAAGCCTGCATCGGGAATCAGCTTTTCCATAAGCTGTGCATCAGATAGGGGAGTGGCGGTGTCTTTGTCACCCCATATTAACAAGGTAGACTGCTTTATCTGCGACAAAAGGTGGGTGAGGTCTTCGTTTACTACTTTTACAAGGCAAGCTCTCATTATTGGCGATGCGGCGTTGTAGTCTGCAGAGCCGTTTTTCTTTCGCATATTCTCTATGGCATCAGGAAAAAGCTTTTTCATAGGCTTAAGGCTAAAAAATCCTTTTGAGATTTTATAAACCCTAATCTTTGCTTTTTGTTTAAGACTCTTTTTAGGCTTAATTCCTGCACTGTCAACAAGCATCAGCTTTAGCGGTTTAAAACCCACCGGCTTTCTTGTAACCATTTTTATTATCACGCGTCCGCCAAAAGAATGTCCCAGAAGATGTGCAGAGCTTATGTTCATTTTTTTTAAAAAATCAAGCACAAAATCAACATAGTTATCCACATTCCAAGCTTCCTTAGGCTCGTCGCTTTCACCAAAGCCGGGCATATCGAGCGCATACACGGTGTATTTTTTCGATAACAGCTTAATGATTCCATTAAAAAGCTTGATGTTTGAGCCCCATCCGTGAAGCAACACCACAGCTTCGCCATCGCCTTCTTTTATATAATTTGTCTTTATCCCATTTATATCAATAATCATCAGGTTTTACTCCTGTTTAATCTAAAATAGTTTTCTGATAAATGTGGGCTATCTCACTTTTTAAAATAAAGATTGATATCCACTGTGCCATCTATGCCAGGTATTGAGCCACTCTCGGTGTATTGCCACATATCAAAAGCATAATAAAAATCAGGCAACTCGTCATACTCCACATACCACATACCATACTCAGACAGCTTGCTGAGGTCATAGAGCATATATCCATAATACTCATTATAATAAATCATAGATTCGTAGCCGTTTTTTTCTATCTCACTGCAAAAGGCATCTGCAAACAATGTTACTTCAGCAGGTGTGATATCCTTGGTGCGTGAGTCGTCTTCGTCGTTGCGTTCCCAGTCAAAGGCGATAGGGTAGGTGATATTATATTCTTTTGCGATATCAAGCACATAGAGTGCTTCTTCTCGTGCTTCTTGCTCTGTGGTGGCTTGGGAGAAAAAGTATAATCCCACCTCTATGCCGTTTTCTGTAGCTCCTACCAAATTATCGTATACATTGCTATCCTCAAACAAGCCACCCTGAGTGTAACCACGAAAGCCTGATCTTATCATAGCAAATTCCACACCGGCTTCGCTTACACTCTGCCAGTCGATATATCCTTGAAACTCAGACACGTCTATGCCTATGGTAGATTTCTTTTCTCCGTTCTCAATATAATATTTTAACCCATCTATATCGGTAAAATTGTCGTTATTAAGGGTGTTTGTGTCCACATCGCTTAAAACATCTACAGAAATTGGATTGTCGGGTGAGCCATAGTTGAAAATTATCTTTTCACCCTCAGAGGCTGTATCACACACAAAATTCTCTGTATTACCGGTCATACGCTCTATAATGAACAGCACTCCGCACACGCTAAGCACCGACATAAGCACAGCAAGGGAAATTAAAATTATAGCAAGTTTATTTTTTTTGAAAAATTTTGCGATTTTCGAAAATTTAGATTTCATCAGCTATTTACCCCTCACTTTTGCACAAAATTCTAGTCGTATTACATTATATCACAACTTTCGACAAATTAAAAGTACTAAATTCCAATCTTTGCAAAAAGCCGACCTCGTCGGCAGGGATTTCGCACCAAAATTCATCAAATATCATTTTTAAATGCCCGATTCGCTTTCTTTTTGCTTACTTTTTCTTTCTCGTGAAAGAAAAAGTAAGTTGAAAAAAGAGAAGAATAGTAGTATAATGTATGATGTATTATTGTGGGAGGAGATGTTTTTCTTGACGGATAAGACTATTGCCGCCATAGCCACAGCGCAAGGGCAGGGCGGAGTAGGTATAGTGCGCATAAGCGGAGAAAGAGCCTTTGAGATAGCAGATAGAGTGTTCACATCTGTGAGCGACAAAAAAGCAACGAGTATGACAGGCTACACAGCATCATTTGGGTATGTTAGCGACAATGACGATAATCAGCTGGAGGCTATAATGCTGGTGTTTAGAGCGCCACATAGCTACACAGGCGAAAACGTGGTAGAAATATCATGTCAAGGCGGGGTGTATGTAACAAAATCCGTGTTGAGAAGTATATTAGACAACGGCGCATCTCCGGCAGAACCGGGCGAATTTACAAAAAGAGCCTTCCTCAATGGTAAGATGGATTTGCTCGAAGCCGAAGCCGTAATGAATGTAATATCTGCAAAAAACAAAAACTCTGTAAAAGCAGCCAATAGCGTACTTTCAGGCACACTTAGCAAAAGACTTAAATCCGTAAAAGAAGAGCTTCTCACAGTGTGCGCGCATCTGTCTGCATGGGCAGACTATCCGGAGGATGAAATACCGGCAGTAAATGAAGATGAAATAAAATCCGCTATAGAAAGCTCAAGCTCGCTGTTGCAAAGAATGATAGACGAATGTGACGCAGGCAAGGTTATGACCGAAGGCATAGATACCGTAATAGTAGGCAAACCGAACGTGGGCAAATCTACCCTAATGAATATGTTAACAGGCTATGAGAGAAGTATCGTGACCGATATTCCCGGAACTACACGCGACATAGTGGAAGACACCGTAACACTGGGAGATTATATATTAAGACTATCTGACACAGCAGGAATTCGCACCACCACAGACGTAATAGAACAAATAGGCGTAGACAAAGCAAAAGATAGAATAACCACAGGCGAGCTTATCTTAGCTGTGTTTGATGGTTCATCAGAGCTTACAGAAGACGATAAGAAGTTGCTGGAGGATATCAGCACCTGCAATTCTGTGGCTATCATAAACAAAACTGATTTGAGGCAGAAAATAGACGATGATTATATAAGAAGCAAAGTAACCCACACTGTATATACATCCGCTGTCAACCTCTCAGGCAAAAACGAGCTTATAAACGCACTGGATCAAATATTCAAAACTGGCACGTTTAACCCGTCGGAAGGTATACTCACAGGCGAAAGACAAAGAAGCACAGCCTGTGCGGCACTTTCTGCTTTAAAAGAAGCAGAATACGCACTGGGGTCAGGATTTACGCTTGATGCAGTAACTGTATCGTTGGAATTTGCTGTGGAAGAGCTGTTACAGCTTACAGGCGAAAGAGCCAGCGAAGAGATAGTGGCAAAGGTATTTGAGAGATTTTGTGTGGGCAAATAAAATAAAGATTCGGAGCTATCGCATTAAGGTTAATATGCACAAGCAAACGAGATTGTTATCAAAATCAGCTCCCTCTGACGAGGGTGCTGTCGAGTGAAACGAGACTGAGGGAGAGAAAAAACTGCTTTTTTCAGAATTTTTATCTTTTCTCTCCCTCCGTTAAAACTTCCTCAGCCTCCCTTGTGTAAAGGGAGATGGATTTTGCGTAGCAAAAGACGGAGGGATTGTATAGTGAATATATCATAAAAACAATCCCCATTAAAAAATTCAATTAATAAAGAGTGAATTTACAATGACTTATATTTCAGATAATTTTGATGTGGCTGTGATTGGCGCAGGCCACGCAGGCATAGAGGCAGGCCTTGCATCAGCCAGATTAGGCTGTAAGACCGCTGTTTTTACAATTAATATGGACGCTGTAGGCAACTGTCCTTGCAATCCTTCAATAGGCGGCACAGCCAAAGGACACCTTGTGCGTGAGATAGACGCTCTGGGTGGAGAAATGGGCAAAACAGCAGACGAATGTTTGTTGCAGATGCGTATGCTCAATAGGGGAAAGGGACCTGCTGTGCAATCGCTCAGAGCGCAAATAGACAGACGCAAATATGCTGATGTTATGAAACATAAGCTAGAGCTTCAAGAAAATCTATATCTTAGGCAAGCAGAGATAATATCACTAGACCACGAGCCTGATGGAAAATGGAAGCTCACCACACGCAACGGTGCTACTCACATCTGCAAGGCTGTAATAATCGCTTCGGGTACTTATCTTAACGGAAAGGTGTTTATAGGTGACACATCATACAACAGCGGTCCTGACGGAATATTTTCGGCAGACTTTTTGAGCGAATCACTTGTAAAAATCGGATTAAAGCTAAGAAGATTCAAAACAGGTACACCAGCCAGAGTTTTGCGTTCGAGTATTGATTTTTCAGAGCTGGAGAGTCAGCCCGGAGATGAAAACATAATGCATTTTAGCTTTGAAAACACCGAAGATTGCGAAAACAAGGTCGAATGTCACATCAGCTGGACAAACGATAACACAAAGGAAGTTATCCTCAAAAACATTCATCGTTCACCATTATACAGCGGTATGATAGAAGGAGCAGGTCCACGATATTGTCCAAGCATCGAGGATAAGATAGTCCGCTTTGCAGATAAGCCAAGGCATCAGCTTTTTATAGAGCCATGCGGAGAAGACACAGAAGAGATGTATCTTCAGGGTATGAGTTCATCATTGCCTGAAGATGTGCAAATAGAGTTTTATCACACGATAAAAGGACTTGAAAATGTGCAGATTATGCGCAGTGCCTATGCTATAGAATATGATTGTGTAGACCCTGTTCAGATGAACAACACTCTGGAATTTATTGATTTTCCTGGATTATATGGAGCAGGACAGTTTAACGGAAGCTCAGGATATGAGGAAGCGGCTGCACAAGGACTTGTTGCAGGCATCAATGCTGCTCTTAAGATAAATGGAAAAGATCCGCTTATTCTCGACAGAGCAAGCTCATACATAGGAACACTTATAGATGATCTTGTTACAAAAGGCTGTAGCGATCCTTACCGAATGATGACATCTCGCAGTGAGTATCGCCTGATACTTCGTCAAGACAACGCAGACGAGCGTTTAACTCCAATCGGACATGATTTAGGGCTAATAAGCGACGAAAGATTTGAGCGTTTTAATGAGAAATGCCGTCTTAAAGCACAAGAGCTTAAACGTGTAAAAGATACGGTTATACCTCCCACCAAAGAGGTGAACGATATACTTGTTTCACGTGAAACATCAGAAATTACAACGGGCATACGTCTTATAGAGCTACTAAAACGTCCTCAACTCAGCTATGATGCGCTAAAATCAGTAGATGTGACCAGACCTGAGCTAAACAGATATATATTTGAGCAGGTGGAAACAGAAGTAAAATACGAGGGCTACATAAACAAGCAGAGAATACAGATAGAGCAGATGCGCCGTCTTGAACAGAAGCTTTTGCCGGTAGATATAGACTATGCGAATATTACAGGCCTACGACTAGAGGCAGTGGAAAAGCTAAACAAAGTAAAACCGGTAAATCTCGGACAGGCATCAAGAATCAGCGGTGTAAGCCCTGCAGATATCTCTGTGCTTATCATATGGCTTTCTGTCAAAAAGGATTAATGAAGGATTAATATAAAGGAGTTATTATGTCTTTAACTCAGATTTTGAAAGAAAATATAATCATTAGTGAAAAACAACTACAACACTTTGAGCTTTTCACCGATATGCTTTTAGAAACAAACAAATTTCTCAATCTTACATCTATTACAGATGAAGAAGAGGTGGCTGTAAAGCATTATCTCGATTCGCTCTCGGTTTTTGATGCGATTGATATTGAGCAAAATGCTAAGATAATTGATGTAGGCACAGGTGCCGGTTTTCCGTCAGTGCCGATGCTTATATTTCGAGGCGATTTGCAAATGACTATGTTAGATAGCCTAAACAAGCGTTTGGATTTTATCAGAAGCTCGCTTGACAAGCTCGGTCTTGATGCAAACCTTATTCATGGTAGGGCAGAGGATTTTGGCAGAAACGCTGACTACAGAGAACAATATGACTTTGCTGTGTCACGTGCTGTGGCAGGTTTGAATGTGCTTTGTGAATATTGTCTTCCTTTTGTAAAAGTAGGTGGGTATTTTCTCGCCATGAAAGGCCCTGACGCTGAAAACGAGATCGCAACCGCACAAAATGCTCTCAATGAACTGGGTGCTGTGGTAGAAAGTATAAAACACATTAAGCTGATTGGAGATATAGAAAGAAATATTGTAGTGATAAAAAAAATATGCTCTACATCAGACAAATATCCCAGAACAATCAAAAAAATCAGCAAAAGTCCGCTATAAGCTTAGTTTGAAACATATAAACAAGGAGAATACTAGATTATGAAAAATGAACGTATCCCTGATGATATAAACAACCTGATGTCTAGCAAAGATGCTAATGCAAAAACCGATAACAATGAGGATAAACAGAAGGGTTTTAAACAGATTTATCCCAAGCTGATCGTTACAATACTTGTTGTGGCACTTTTGGTGTTTGCACTTAAGTTCTTTTTGTATAATGACATTTCCTCTTCTTTTATGAATGATGATCCCAGTATAATGATGCTCGATTATAATGATTACAAATTTAAACAACTAAGCGAAGGTAATGATTCGGGAATCAGCATAGACGCATCAGATATCACTTGTTCACATTCTGTTAGTGGTGAGTATTGCGCTGTTTTATCTTCAGAAAAAAACCTTTCTGTAATAAAAAACAATGAAGAACTAATGCAAGTGGATGTAAACGTGTCGAGCTTTCATATAGCTACAGTTAGTGGAAGCGTGGTTTATACCAAGGGTAAGACCTTAAATTTGTATGATTCTGAGCAAAAGCTTGGCTCTGAGATTTTTCAGGGTGATGTTATTATTTATCTTATATCGCCTGATGGCAAAAGAGTTGTTTTTGTTAACGATAAAACTGTTTACTTATACTCAGATGGTGAAACAACCGAGATTTGCAAAAATTACATTCCAATCAGCGTATCAGACAAGGGTGTAATCTATCTCATAGATCAAGAGAAGAATGATTTATATTCATTCACTGACAATCTTACTCTCGTATCAGACAATATTGCTGACAATTTCTTTATGAATGTGCATTGTAATGAGATAATGTTTAGCAACGGAAAGTCGATGTATATCTCTATCAACGGTGAGGCTCAAAGACGTGTGATTAGTAACGAAATAAACTATATTTTGCCCGAAAAGCATATCACATATGATAATGGCATTGAGAATAATATTCTTGGTGTTGATTCACTTTTTGATTGTCTTTATATTGACGGTGCAAACAACATTTTTAAAATTATAGATAAATATGATCCACAAGCTGATAAATATGATAGTTTGATTTACAACATTTCATCAGAAAATTACAAGCTATCTAATGATGGCAAAAAGCTATTATACATCACGCCCGATAAAAAACTTTTTATTGCTGACACCTCAAAGAAAAACTCCGGCAGACAGTTAGCTTCAGATGTAGAGTCTTTTACCATCAATTCTTCCGCAAGCGTAATTGCATATGTTACCAAAGACGGTGATTTATATAGAAGCAACGGCAAAAACTCCGAAAAAATAGGGGAGAGCGTGGAGCATATGCAAGTAGGCGAGAAAGGTGCTATCTTCTATATCACGACAAATAAGACTCTCTTCTGCGCCGAAAAAGGAAAATCACCCACAGAGATAGCTAGCAAAGTAGAAGTGCTTAAGTGCTACTCAAACTGCACTTACTACGCTGTGGATGACGGCGACAGCTTCAACTCCGCTTACGGTGGCACTATTTCCTCAGGTTACACTCTGCTCAGCGACAACTCCGAATTTCGTTTCTGATTAATTGTTACTTTCTTTTTCACGTGAAAAAGAAAGTAACCAAAGAAAAAGCGATACGTATTTAATATCATTAAAATTTTAATGTCTTGTATGCTCGATAATAGGCTTTACGATACGAGGAAAGCTAGTATTTGCAGTCAACCACTTGCAAATACTAGCTTTCTTTTTATCTTTGTGCAGACTTTTGGGTTTTTATATTGGGCTTTGCTTTGTCATTTTTAGCTTTTCTATGTTAACGCGGATTTGCAAATCACGCCGTGCAAATCCGCGTTATCCTAGCTCGCTGTCAAGCAAATAGACTTTATCATTTCAGTTAGCTTGATGCAAAAGGTAGCCTCCATCTGACGAGGGAGGTGGCAAAACGAAGTTTTGACGGAGGGAGAGAAAAGCTAGAAATTCTGCAAAAAATCAGTTTTTTCTCTCCCTTAGTTTTGCTAATGCTCAACAGCTCCCTCGTCAGAGGGAGCCAAGTATCATTTGAATGTCTGTCGGGAAAATAGACTACTTCATTTCATTCAGCTAGGTGCGAATCATCTGCGCCGAGGGCGCCGGTTATTTTAGTTCTGCTATAGTAACGCCACTTTCGCCTTCACCATATGTGCCTAGGCGGAAAGTTCTGATTGCTTTATGCTTTTTAAGGAAAGCTTGCACCTCACGCCTTAGCACGCCTGTTCCTTTGCCATGGATTACTGTAATCTGATGTATACCTGAGAGCATTGCTCCATCTATGGCATTGTCAAGCACCATAATAGCCTCATCTGCTGTCATTCCACGCAAATCAACATCTGTAACGGCTTTGACATCTACGCTTTTTTTGATAGTACGAGTAGATTTTACCGATACATTTGGTTCATCCACCAGTCGCACACTGTCTATCGGAATACGTGTCTTAAATATGCCTGCCTGAACATACAATGTTTGTGCCTGCTCGTTCACCTCGATTACAGAGGCTTTTTTGTCCAGCTCAACCATAAGAACTGTGTCGCCGGGTTTTATCTTTCGTGGTAGCTTGTAGTTGCTGTTGTCAACCTTGTTTACCGGCTGTCCATCCTTAGATAACTGATTTATTTTTGCTCTTAGCTTTGCCTTTTCTTCTCCGCTTACGTCTTTTTTCTCTTTTCTGAGAGCGTCTAGCTCGTCTAGGAGTTCGTAGGCTCTGCGTTCGGCTTTTTCTACGATATCTGCGGCTTTTCGCTGTGCTTCTTCTATCTCTTTTTGGGTAGACTTTTTAAGTCTTTCAAGCTCACCCTCAGCTTTTATTCGGGCTTCGTTGGCACGGCGTGTTTCTTCTCGTGCTGTATTTATGCTGTCATCTAGTGCCTGACGCTTATTTTGCAACTGTTCAAGCACATTTTCGAAGCTTCTATCATCAGAAGAAACAAGCTGTTCGGCACGCTTTGTAATATTTTTGTCCATACCTAGTCTTTCTGATATAGCAAAAGCGTTACTTTTTCCGGGCAGACCAATGAGTAGGCGATAGGTAGGACGTAATGTGTTCACATCGAACTCACAGCTTGCGTTTTCTACGCCGACGGTGTTCAAAGCAAAAGATTTTAGCTCTGCATAGTGGGTTGTTACGCAGAGAACAGAGCCTTTGTGCCTGATTTCTTCTATAATAGCTGTTGCAAGTGCCGCACCTTCAACAGGGTCGGTTCCACTGCCCAGCTCGTCTATGAGGATCAGGCTTTTTTCATCTGCAATGCTGAGAATGTCTATAATATTTGTGATATGAGCAGAAAATGTAGAAAGCGATTGCTCAATACCTTGCTCATCGCCTATATCAGCAAGCACATTTTTAAACACTGCCACCTTGCTGTTATCTCCGGCAGGTATCATAAGACCGCACATCGCCATCAATGTGAGCAAGCCTACCACTTTAAGAGAAACGGTTTTTCCTCCTGTGTTTGGGCCTGTTATCACAAGTGTGTCAAAATTTTTTCCTAGTTCTATTGTCATAGGCACTACTTTTGACTTGTCTATCAATGGATGACGTGCTTTATTGAGATAAATTTCGTTATTATCGTTCACATCAGGAAGAACAGCGTTCATCTTGTAAGCAAGATTTGCCTTGCCAAAGATTAAAGCAAGCTTTGAAGCAGCTTTGATACTGTTGATTATTCCTTGTGAAAAACTGCCTGCCTCTGCAGAAAGCTCTGCTGTAATGCGCTCTATCTCCACCTGCTCCTTTGATGTAAGCACACGAATCTCGTTATTTGCCTCCACCACGCTCATAGGCTCTATAAACACAGTGGCACCGCTGGAGGAAGTGTCATGCACAAGGCCCGGAACACTGCTTCTGCACTCTGCTTTAACAGGCACTACAAATCTGCCTGAACGCATAGTTACGATGCTATCTTGCAAATATTTGTGCTGGGTGTCACCTCTTATCATTTTATCGAGCTGTTGGCGAGCACGAGCCTCAGCCGCACGGATTTTCTTTCTTATGATCGAAAGCTCCTTTGAAGCATTATCGCTCATTTCTTCGTCTGAGAGTATACAAAGATTTATTTTTTCTTCTAAATACTTATTTGGTACTAACAAATTAAAAAACTCATCGAGTACGGTTTCAATTCCTGCACTTCTGGCCTTCCAATCCTTAAGACCACGTATTACAGCGAGGACACGTGAAATTTGCAATAGCTCCGAAAACATCAGCACACCGCCTGCTTCTGCACGCTTTAGCGGAGATGTGATATTTTTAAGTCCACCCATAGATGGACTGCCAAATCTGCCTATAAGCATATGTGCATCATATGTCTGCCTGAGCAGATATCTCACCTCATCGATATCATGAGACGGCTCTAGCTCCAGCGCAAGCGCGGTGCCTTCGTCAAAAGGTATTTCTTTGGCAAGCATTTCGAGTATTTTGTCCAGCTCTAGGGTTTTATAATGTTTATTCAAGTTTTCACCGCCTTGTATTAACATTTTTACATTATAGAAATTGTTTTATAAAAGTCTAATGTTGGTATTTTCTTCTCTACTTTACTAACAAGATAATCTTCAGCACATGATGAAAAAGTGCTCAGAGCTTCTTCCGACAAAGAAAAGCTAAAAATCTTTTTGTCTTCGGCATAGATAGAGTGCCTGAGTGCGGCAGTGGCACTAAGTCCTGTGCAAACAGACCTGTGGCGTGCTATATCTTTACATTTTGCACAGTAGATGCAATCCTCTTGTGGCACAAATATCATTTTTTCATCTTCAAACTCACCGCAACCTTTGCAACAGGTGAGATCAGGCATATATCCTGCCAGTGCGAGCATACGCATCTCGAACACTGCTTTAACAAGGTTGTTTGGCTTGTTGCCATTGGCTAACACATAGAGCGAATTTAGCATTGTTCGCAAAAATCCCTCAGAAAAAGCGTCAGACGGGCAAAGCTCATAGCACAGCTGGCAAAAATACTGTGCAAGAGACATTTTTACCACATCATTTCTCAAGCCTACAAACATTTCTTTAGACTCGGCAGAGTCGATATAGTATTTTTCTCCGTTTTCATATACTATGAAGTCACTATAACACATAAGCCTTGTAGCAGATGATTTTTGACTTTTGAGGTTAAACGCACCTTTGACAACTGCTCGAATTACGCCTTTTTTTCTTGTTAGCACCGACACATATCTGTCTTTGTCACCAAACGCACTTTCATATATGATGAGACCATCTGTTTTAAATTTCATATTTCGATACTATATCAGAGCTTTTCCGGCTCTGGGAATTCCTGAGAAAACAGCTCTGCTGTCATCGTTTTTATTATCTGTGGATCTAGAGGCTTATCGCCAAAATCTGTGTCTACTTCTGCAATCTTATTAACGACATCCATGCCTTCGATAACCTTACCAAATGCTGCATATGCTCCATCAAGATGTGGGGCATCCTTATGCATTATAAAAAACTGTGAACCTGCAGAGTCAGGATGTGATGCTCTTGCCATAGACAATACTCCTGATGTGTGTTTTAATGAATTAGCTACGCCGTTTTGGAGGAATTCGCCTTTAATATGGTAGCCTGGGCCTCCCATTCCATTGCCATTTGGACATCCTCCTTGTATCATAAATCCATATATTACTCTGTGGAATGTAAGTCCATCATAAAAGCCTTTCTTAATTAAACTCAAAAAGTTATATACAGATTGTGGTGCAATCTCAGGATAAAGCTCTGCTTTGATTATATCCCCATTCATCATTTCTATTGTTACTATTGGATTTTGCATTGTTTATTTTTCTCCTTTTTACTTTGAATTTTTCTTTTTATGTTCTTAATCTCGTCTTCCTATCATATTATTATACGGACAAGACCTCGATTACATACACAAATTATCATACAAATTCCATAAAAAGTCAATTACTTTCTTTTTCACGAGAAAAAGAAAGTAATCAAAGAAAAAGCGTTACGTTTGATGATTAGATAAGATATATGGCTTTGTTGCTCGGTAGCAAGGTAGGGGATGGGTGCAAAATTCTATGCATTCAATCACCTGCATAGAATTTTGCACCTGCGCTCTACATAAGCTTTTATCTAATCTTATAGATTAGTGGGCTGTTCCATTGTGCAAATATATAGTCTTTTCGTTTGATTTTATGGTTACATCATCACATACGCACGGATTTGCAATACACGCCCTGCAAATCCGTGCTGGATAGCTCGAACTAATCATCTAGTTTGTAGAAAGACATCTTGTTTCACGTGAAACAATACCGAGAGAAAAACTGCTTTTTTGCAGAATTTCTAGCTTTTCTCTCCCTCCGTCAAAACTTCGTTTTGCCACCTCCCTCGTCAGATGGAGGCTACCTTTCGCACAAACTAACTAAAACGATATAGTCTATATACCTGATAGCAAGCTCGTATAACGCGGATTTGCAGGGCATGAATTGCAAATCCGCGTTAATTAGTGTAAGCCACAAATGACATAGCAAAGCCTGATGATAAAAAACCAAAAAATCTGCACCGAGATAGAAAAAAGCAATTCTTTGCAGGTAATTGACTGCAAAGAATTACTCGCCACTCATCACAAAGCCTGCCACCGAGCAACAAAGCCTTATACTTTGTCAAGTTACCAAACGTATCGCTTTCTTTTTGCTTACTTTTTCTTTCTCGTGAAAGAAAAAGTAAGTTGAAAAAAATGATAAAAGTGTGATATAATTGAGAGCAAATCATAGAGAGGGTGAAAGGGAATGAATATAGCGGTAATAACAGGGGCATCATCAGGAATGGGAAAAGAGTTTGTTCTCCGGCTGGATAAAGAGAGAGAATATGATGAAATATGGGTAATAGCGAGGCGTAAAGAGAGATTAGAAGAATTGCAAAAGTTGGTGAGATCTAAAATAGTGCCAATCTCGCTCGACCTTACTAAGCAAGAAAGCATAGAAAAATACGCAGAAATCCTTAATGAGCAAAAACCGAATGTAATCACACTTGTAAACGCAAGCGGATTTGGAAGATTTGGCTCATTTGAAAGCTTAAAATTAGAAGAACAACTGGAAATGATAGACCTCAACGCAAAAGCACTGGTGTCTATCACACATAAAACATTGCCATATATGACAAAAGGAGCAGAAATATATCAGTTAGATTCACAATCATCTTTTCAACCATTGCCATACCTCAACGTGTATGCTGCAACAAAAGCCTTTGTGTTGAGCTATTCACGCTCACTTAGCGTTGAACTCAAACCAAAAGGAATAAAAGTGCTTGCAGTATGCCCGGGCTGGGTTAAAACTGAATTTTTCGATAGAGCTAAAACAGACGATACCCTGACCTACTTCTACAAAACATTCACAGCAGATCAAATAATAAAAAAAGCCATAAAAGATATGAAAAAAGGAAAAGATGTGTCTGTGTTCGGTTTTTCAACAAAATGTCTGGTGTTTGTAGCTAAAATTTTGCCACACAAGCTTGTTATGAAAATATGGTGTAAACAACAAAAACAACCATGCTGATTCTTTTCATTTTTTAAACTAAATATATAAATAAGTTTTTTTCAAAATTACAATTAAATAAAACTACCGTGTTAAAAAATAAAAATTAAATTTCGGAGCTGATAACATGACAGAAATGACATCTGTAGCTATGCTGGAAAATGAAATTAATACGGAAGTTGAAAATAATAATGACGTTAAAATAATACCAAAGAGCAGAGTGGTAAAAAGTATAATTGGCGTTATGCTATATATGTTCTTGCTTGCAGGAATAGGCGTGGGAGCTTACTTCTCTATTAACGGCGGAAGCGAGCTTTACAAGCAACTTGACTTTCTATTTGCAAGCAATATCAACCAAAAGCTTCATCAAAGCTTTGTAGACACGTTTTTGTCATCATACACATCAAATTGCATATTTATCATTGCAGCATTTTTGTTGGGAAGCTCGCTGTGGGGTAGTATGCTACAATTTGCTATCAGCTTTTTTAGAGGTTTTGGCATAGGCATCAGCGCAGCATATTTGTTTTATACATATAGACTCAACGGAGCGATATATTATGCCGGTGTGATGTTGCCATGCGTGTTTGTGTCGGTTATTTCGCTTATAATGCTTCAAAAAGAATCGTTCGTGTTTTCAGGAAGATTATTGGAAGCTATTTATAAAAAAGACGAAATGTCACACATTCTTTTACACTCCAGATTCAACACCTATTTCAAAAAATTGCTGATAGCTATGATAATAACACTCTTAGCATCACTTCTGGATGTGGCTTTGACATTCATTTTTGGAAGTTCTTTCCATTTTTGATAAATAAAAAAATATAAGGATAAAAAAAGAAGGGTAATAAAAACTAAAATGTCGGATAAATACAAGTTAAAGGACAACGAAATTTTTACAGAAAGAAAAAAATCAGATATACTGATAGCAAATTACTTTAGTATAGTCGGAAAAAACTTTAAAAAACTAATTGGACTAAACCTTATATTTGCTGTTCCAAGTGCTGTGATAATAGCCTTGTTTGTAGGATTATCGTTTTTGCTTTCTCACAGTGTAAACATATTTTTATGTCTGCTTGCAGTGGTGGGCATCACGCCGTTTTTTAATGCAATGTGTCATGTGCTTGTCAGAGTGATAAATGGCAAGAAGGTAGAGCTTTTTAAAAACTTTTTGTATGGGCTTAAAGATAACCTCGGCACATCGCTGATGAACGGACTGCTGTTTTATGGTGCTAGTGTGATGGTGTATGCAGGAATTAGTCTATATGGTTATTTAGCATCGGAGCAAGGCGGTTTTTATATCGCACTGCTTATCATAAACCTGCTGATAAGTATGTGTGTGCTTTTCTTTTTTATGTCGGTTAGCGTGATGACAGTATCCATACAGCTAAAGCCATCACAAATATATAAAAACAGCCTGCTGGAAATATTTGGTGAGCTTAAAAACAACCTCATATCCCTAGTAGGTATGATATCATTCAGCGCACTATTCACATTTATAATGATGTTGATACCTGATACTTGGATAAAAATAATAGTAGCATTGGTGCTGTTTTTGCTGATTGTTCCTGTATTTTTCACATTGATATATTTCAATATTTTGTATAAAAGCATTGTTACCATAATCGGAATCGAAAGCGAAGAAGCCAAGCGAGAAGCCGAAAAGAAAAAAGAGCTGAACATCAACCCAGACGATCTGCAAACTCTGGAGGATGACATCAACTCTTCTAAAAATGATGAAGAATACGTATTTTATAACGGCAAAATGATAAAACGTGGCAAAATGCGTGAGCTTATAAAAAAAGAGCAAGAGCTTAACAATCAAGATACCAATAACACTAAATAATATGATTGCAACCAAAGGCTCCCTTGTGTAAAGGGAGCTGTCAGCGAAGCTGACTGAGGGATTGTTTAACAACGTTATCTATATATTCGCAAACACTTTTCTTCTTTCGTCATATTTTTCGGAGGTTTTTCGCATTATGAACAATAGAATGATTGTGTTTTCTATCCATTAACAATCCCTCCGTCAAAACTTCGTTTTGCCACCTCCCTTTACACAAGGGAGGCATTTTATGCTATAGCATACCTTGTTACTATTTTCTGTTTACAAAAATAGCAAGCATCTGATTTTGACACCAAAATCCATAACACGCCGAAAATAAAAAGGCTCCCTTGTGTAAAGGGAGCTGTCAGCGAAGCTGACTGAGGGATTGTTTAACAACGTTATCTATATATTTGCAAACACTTTTCTTCTTTCGTCATATTTTTCGGAGGTTTTTCGCATTATGAACAATAGAATGATTGTGTTTTTTATCCATTAACAATCCCTCCGTCAAAACTTCGTTTTGCCACCTCCCTTTACACAAGGGAGGCACAACTGTGCAAATTGCCTCTAGTGCAACAGCCCTTTCTTTATTATTAACAATCAATTTTGCTTTTTGACTATCTTATACTCATCATACAGCTGGAAGTAATGGCAATCATCAACATTACCTTTGAGAAAACGATACATTTCATCTTCATCTAGATTAACTTCACAGCAATAACATTCGTATTCCTCATCATAACAATAATGAGCGCAAAACTCGCAGTTTGATTTTTGTGCCATGGTGGTATTCTCCTTACTTTTTTATTTTATCCCAATACTGCTTAAAAAGCTGTTCGTTCTTGTTATCACCATATTCATAGTATTTGGTGTTTTTGAGGTCATCAGGAAGATACTGTTGCTTTATGTAGTGATTTTCATAGCTGTGAGGGTAGAGGTAATGCTGACCTTTATTTTGAACCTCGTGGCTATCATAATGCATATTTTGCAGGTTGCGTGGCACCTGCTTGCCCTTGCCTGCTTGCACATCTGCAAAAGCGGAATTTATAGCCATATATGAAGAATTTGACTTCGGTGCATTGCACACCATCACCACAGCATCTGCAAGAGGTATTCTTGCCTCAGGCATACCCACCTGAAGAGCTATATCTACACATGATTTCACTATCGGTATAATCTGCGGATAAGCAAGCCCAACATCCTCACAGGCGCATACAAGCAATCGTCTGCAAGCAGATGATATATCTCCTGCCTGCAACAATTTTGCTAAATAAAACAATGCTGCATCAGGATCACTTCCACGCATAGATTTTTGCAAGGCTGATATGGCATCATAATGCTCATCTCCATCTTTATCAAAGTGAATAGAGCTTTTTTGCGATAGAGCCTGAGCAAACTCCATGCTAATATCAATAGTATCACTATCATCTTGAGATGATATCACGCAAAGCTCGGCGCAGTTGAGCGATTTTCTCACATCACCGCCACATGATGAAGCTATATAGTCGATAACCTCATCAGATACATTTATATTCTTACCTTTCTCAACACTAAGAATATCAAATGCACGCCTAACAGCCTTGGCTGTGTCTTGCTTTTCTACCGGTTTAAACTCAAACACAGTAGAACGGCTCAAAATAGCATTATAAACATAAAAATAAGGATTTTCGGTGGTTGATGCTATCAGAGTAATCTTTCCGTTTTCTATAAACTCGAGCAATGTCTGCTGTTGCTTTTTATTAAAATACTGTATCTCATCCAAATATAGCAAAATACCATTCATACCCAAAAATGTTTCTGTCTGAGCAATTATATCTTTTATATCACTGCTGGATGCAGTGGTGGCATTGAGTTTATATAGCTTTTTGTTGGTATTTTGAGCGATAATAGAAGCCACAGTAGTCTTTCCTACACCGGACGGTCCATAAAAAACCATGTTTGGTATTTCGCCCGATTCTATTATACGTCTGAGTGGCTTGCCCGGAGCTATAAGATGAGATTGTCCTGCTATTTCGTCTAAGTTTTTAGGACGAATTCTATCTGCCAGAGGTGCGCTCATTTTTTCATAAAACCTCCTTGCTACTTTTTATTGGAATAGTTAAATTCTATTATATCATATATTTATAAATAATTTTATAAATTTATCAACAATATCTCAACAAATCTTGAGGAACTTCGGCTATATATTCTGCGCCTTCACCCACAAGCTCTTCCTTTGTGCGAAAACCCCATAATACACCGCATGATTTGATGCCTGCGTTTTTGGCTGTTTGTATATCCACATTGCTATCGCCAACATATAAGCAATCTTTAACATCATATCCACTTTCATTTATTAGCTTGAGAAGTAGGGTAGAGTCCGGCTTTGGTGGATAATCATCTCGCTTTCCACTATACCACAAAAATTTTACATCAGGATAAAGCTTGTGCAAAATAATTCCTACAAATTCATCGGCTTTATTAGACATTACAGCACATTGTGTGCCTCTGTCTATCAGCTTGTGCAAAACCTCGCTCATTCCTGTATAAGCCTTAGTTTTGTCAGTAAGATGAGTATTATAATACTTTTTGAAATCATCAAGTAACATAGCATTGAGCTTATCATCATCACTAAGCGAAGCACGTTCTATCAGCTTTGGTATGCCATTGCCTACAAAATACTTATACTTTTCAACATCGTGTGTCAACATACCGTGATTACTAAGGGCATAGTTCGTGGCATCTGCCAGATCTTCAATAGTATCGGCTATGGTGCCATCAAGATCAAATATACATAGCTTTACCATAATATAAAACCACAACACAAAAATAACATCTGTGCTGATTCCTTTCTTTTTTTTTACGTATAGTGATATTATATGCAGATATACAAAAATCCCGAGAACTAATTATCCTCGGAATCTCTTTTAATATGCGAAAAACTGACTAAAAGTAGTGTAAACCAGGGTAAGAAATGCAAAAAGTAATGTAACAATTGTTGCATTTTTCACTACAATTTCTTAATTAGGATGTGTTCGTTATTTTCACAAACAAAAGTAGCATCGAAATTATGCTGATTATTCCAACCTCTAACTTTGAATGTGTCAACAATCGATAAAAGTTTTGTTGAGCCATAATACCCTGTAAATTGTTCTAATTTTTCATAGGACAAATCGAGCAATTCTTTTGACTCGATTTCAGAGCCGAAACATTGCTGTCCATTATTGAAAAATTCAATTGCAAATTTGTTGCCAGCAATTATTGAGTTAATCCATTCAACAACATCTTCTTCATCTATTAAATGGCAATGCTGAAATGAAAAACTAACACAAAAAGGTGTAAAATCATCGTCTTCGTCGTAATAGACAGTTATATTCTGATCGTAAAACGGGTTAACAATGGTGGCTTTTGTAAAACCCTCTGAAAATTGCACATCATATTTTGAAAATGCGTTTTTAAGAAATATAAGTTTATGATCTGCCATCAAAATCAACCCATTAATAATAATATATCATAAAGGAATTCTATTTTCAATGATATATCGCTTACGCGATATGATATACGGCTGCGCCGTATGATATATTTCCCCTTTGTGAAAATATGATATAATATCCGTTCACTTCATACGCGAAGCGTATATCATCTGCGAAGCAGATATCATAGCTTAAGCTATATCATCCGTGACTGTAGGGAACGGATATCATTGTAAAAAACCTCTTTTGTCTACCAGGACAAAAGAGGTTTTTTACATGGAGCGGATGACGAGGCTCGAACTCGCTACCTCCACCTTGGCAAGGTGGCGCTCTACCAGATGAGCTACATCCGCAAATAAATGGCGACCCGGAACGGGCTCGAACCGTCGACCTCTAGCGTGACAGGCTAGCGTTCTAACCAACTGAACTACCGGGCCATTATGGTGGGAACAATAGGGCTCGAACCTATGACCCTCTGCTTGTAAGGCAGATGCTCTCCCAGCTGAGCTATGCTCCCAC
>JAQXOB010000036.1 GCA_029098305.1 Clostridia bacterium | reverse complement strand
AAAAATTCTGCAAAAAGCAGCTTTTTCTCTCCCTCAGTCTCGTTTCACTCGACAGCTCCCTCGTCAGAGGGAGCTGATTTTGAAAACAACCTCGTTTATTTGTGCATATTAACCTTAATGCGACAGCTCCTTTTTATTTGTCTTTTTGTCTTTTATTATGTTAATTCATCAGGATTCATACGACTATAGTGAAATATATACTGCTGAGCAATACCTGCATACTCACCAAAATCCTGAGGTGAATTATCCGGAAAATAAGTTTGCATAGCACGCTTCATCCAAACATCCAGCGGAAAACACTCTAACCTATGCATACCATAAAGAAGTATGCACTCTGCCACCTTTGGGCCTACTCCTCTAATCTGCATTAGCACTTCTCGTGCCTGATCTATCGGCATAAGGCTCACTGATTGCAGGTCTATTTCGCCTGAGTTTACTTTCTGGGCTGCGTCTAAAATGTATTTTGCTCTGAATCCGCTTTTTATCACAGCGAGGTCATCCTCTGATAAGCACGCCAATTTCTCTGCAGTTGGAAAAAGATACCCCACGCCATCACGATACTCTCCAAAGTGAGTGCAAAGGTTTTCTACGATGCCCTTAATACGCTTTATATTGTTGTTTTGGCTAATGATAAATGATATCATAGCCTCCCATGCATCTTGTCGCAGTATGCGTATGCCCGGTGCAAAATCACAAGCTTTTTCCATGATTGGGTGGATACCCCTAAGCTGATTTTTTATTTCGCAGTAGTTTAGCTCCAAGTCAAAATAGCTTTTCCAAATATCGTTGAAGTCCTTTTCGTCGCAATATATGAAAACTTTATTTTCTCTGCAAGCCAACTTCAGGCATTTATCACGCACTATGCCTATATAAACTCCCGTGCCATCGTTGTTCCATCTGAAGCTCTGGCCACACTCAAAGGTCTGCTCTATGTCAAAATCATCAGCAGGCATAATCATTGCACCTGCACCTTTGTCATAGGTATAGATCATATGGCGGTCACTTCCTTATTTTTCTTCTGAATTATCATTTTCTGTCTTTTCTGCCTTAATCAGTTCAATCCTTTGCTCTTTGACGGATTGAATCGTCACATTTATACCCTCAAATTCAAAGCTACTACCTTCGGCTGGTATAGAGCCAATGTTCTCATACACCCAGCCACCCACAGAGTTACTTTCTGTCTCTTCAAACAGCTTTAGGTTTAGCTCAAAGAGTTCAGCAAAATCTTCTATGTTCATATCTCCGCTTATGAGATATGTTTTATCATCCAGCTTTGTTATTTTCTTTTCTTCCTCTTCATCCTCATCCCAGATGTCGCCTACAATCTCCTCCAGCAAATCTTCCATAGTGACTATACCGAGAGTGCCTCCGTATTCATCCACCACTACTGCTATATGGAGCTTTTTATGCTTAAATTCGGATAAAATTGTGCTAAGCTTCTTTGTTTTATATACAAAATATGCCGGCTGTATCATAGAGCATATGTCAGCATCTTTGCCATTTACAATAGCATCAAGATAGTCACGTGCATGAAGAATACCAATTATATTGTCGATAGTATCTTCAAACACAGGAAGTCTTGAAAATCTTTCTACCATTATTTTTTTTCGATTTACATCTGATGGATCATTAATATCCAATGCGCATACATCTACTCTCGGAGTGAGAATGTCCTCCACAGTTTTATCATCAAAATCAAGTGCAGATTGCACAAGCTCGCTCTCCTGCTCTTCTATAACGCCCTCTTCTTCTATACTTTCAATGATATATTTCAGTTCGTTTTCTGTAACAGAAGGTGAGCTGTCTTTTTTTATTCTCTTTTGCAACAAAGAATTAAATCCTGAAAATACTGATGCAAGCGGCTTTAGCACTCTCATAAGGATATTCAGAAAATTGGCTGTTGCAAGACAAAGATGTTCGCTCTTCTCCTTTGCGAAGCTTTTGGGAAGAATCTCGCCAAAGGTCAGCACAAGCAATGTGATAACACCTGTACTTATGGCAGCTCCATAGTTGCCAAAAAGATTAATGCACAGTAATGTTCCCAATGAAGAACATCCAATATTAACTATATTGTTGCCGATAAGTATCGTAGTGAGAGCAGATTGGTAATTATCAATTATTTTAAGCGCTGTTACAGCTTTTTTGTTGCCGTCATCAGCATAGCTCCTAAGCCTTGATGGCGACACCGCCGAAAAGGCTGTTTCCATTGATGAAAAAACCGCTGACAATACCACTAATATAAAAATACTTACACCGTAAATTATATTTGTTAAAATAATAGGATCCGTGTCCAAAATTTTATCAACTCCAGTTTCTAAACTTTTTAAACACATAATACATTTTTTTAGACGCTGATATTTCCATAATAGAAAATAGGGGATTTTTTATTAAATAATTTTAATAGAAGTCATATTTCGAGCATTTTTTTTGTAAACTTGTCTTATATTAACATCAAGAAAAAACTAAGGGATGTGCAAAAATGAGTGTAACCATATCAACACATGGAAAAGAATTGACCGCTCTCATCAAAGGAGAAATAGATCACCACACTGCATCTTCTGTTAGAGAGATGATAGATTCTGAGGCACAGAAAAATTCGCCAAACACAATAAATCTTGATTTTTCGGGTGTGACATTTATGGATAGCTCCGGTATTGGACTTATCATGGGCAGATATCGCCTATCACAGATGATAGGCGCAAGACTTAACGTGGTGAATGTGCCACCTCACCTGCAAAGAATGGTCAGCCTATCAGGGATAACCTCACTTGGAGTAATAAAGGAAGACAGGTGCTAAAAAATGAGCAAATTGATAAATGAAATGAAGATGAACTTTCCGTCAAAGAGCATTAACGAAGGCTTCGCAAGAACAGCAGTATCCGCATTTGCAATGCAGGCAGACCCTACTATAAACGACTTGGCAGATATCAAAACTGCCATATCTGAGGCAGTAACAAACTGTATAGTGCATGGCTACAACTGTGGCGAAGGCACTATTTACATACACGCACAGCTTTTTGAAAATGGCAAAATTGTTTTTAAGATAAAAGATAAAGGTGTCGGAATAGAGAACATAAAACAAGCTATGGAGCCAATGTTTACAACGGCAGGAGGTGAAAGAGCAGGATTAGGCTTCGCTGTGATGCAGAGCTTCACCGACAAGGTGAGTGTGAAATCCACACCGGGCAAAGGCACAACAGTGACGCTGGAAAAATCTATACTCAGGTATGGTGTTCGTGATGAATAACGACACACTTGTTACGGACAACATGGGGCTTGTGTATGCTTGTGCAAACCGCTTTCGTGGGAAAGGGATAGAGTATGATGACCTGTTTCAGGCAGGATGTCTTGGACTGGTGAAAGCGGCAAAAAATTTTGATTTAGAAAGAGGTGTTAAATTCTCCACCTATGCTGTGCCTGTTATTCTTGGTGAAATAAAAAAATTATTTAGAGATGGCGGCACAGTAAAAGTGGGCAGAAGTCTAAAAGAGCTATCGCTCAAGATATCTAAAATTACAAACGAATTTATGAAAAAGGAGGAAAGAAGCCCTACAATAAACGAAATTGCACAAATACTCTCTGTAGACGCTGAAAAGGTCGCAGAAGCCATAAGCTGTACTAAGGTGCCATTATCCCTCACAGCTTTTGATGATGATAGTGATGGTGAATCAGGAGGTGAGATATGCATACCCATAGAAGGGCATGAAGAAAAGCTCATTGATCTGATAGCACTCAGAGAAACCCTGAAAGAACTGAATGAAGACGATAGAAAGATAATACTTTTGCGATTTTTTAAAAATCAAACTCAATGTGTCACTGCTTCACAGCTAAATATGACGCAGGTGCAGGTATCTCGCAGAGAGAAAAAAATAATAGAAGCCCTCCGAAAAAAAATGATAGGCTGATTATAACAAAGTCGGTATAAAGCGTATGATGTCGCTCTATACCGGCTTTTAATTATTTTTTGAGTTTCATATATTTTTCTTTTGTGGCATTGCCACCACGAATATGTCTTTGTGCTTTGTTTAGCTCGAGAACCTTTTTCACCTCTTTGTATAGCTTAGGGTCGATAGCCTCCAGTCGCTGTGAAACATCCTTGTGAACGGTACTTTTGCTAATTCCAAACTTGCTTGCCGCACCACGCACCGTATTATTGCTTTCAACTATGTATTCGCCTAGCATCACCGCACGACGATCAAAGGTACCTTTCAAAGAAAAAACCTCCCAATGCAATATTGTTAATAAATATGCTTGAGAGGGTAAAAATATACTATTTTAATGTCTTATTGTTTTGTAATGCAACAATAAATATTCAAGTCCCAGCAAGGTATGTATGGGTGCTTTCGAATGTAGATATTGTAATCACTATTTAGCGATTTTATTAAAAGTGGCAACTCAAATATATCCCTAAAATGGTGATATCCTGCTATATTAAGTTTAGGTGAGCATAATTTCAAAGTGTTAATTGCGCCCTTTAGCATAGCAAGCTCGTTGCCCTCTATATCTGCTTTGAGATAGGTGCAGTTGTTATCAATCAATATATCATCAACTGCCACACATTTTATTGTATAGCCTTTGCTAGTATTGGTCAATGCTGAGCCTCTTCCTTTTAACATTGACATAACTTTTTCTCCAGCTTTTTCATCTAATGCTACATTGATAAATCTTGTGTTTTTCATTCCTTCGCAGTGATTGCACAGCTTTTTAAAAGTCTTTGTATCCGGTTCAAAGGCTGTTATGCTTTGGTATTTGCCTGAGGTGTAATACAAAAATTCGTCTATGGTATCTCCACGATATGCTCCAAGATCATAATAATGCTCATCATCAGATAGCTTAAGTATATTATCAAAAGCTTCTTGCTTATCGGTAGTTATCTCAAACAGATACTCTAGTTTTCCAGTATATTCAAATTTTAACGCTCCGATATACGCCTTTCGTGATTGTTCATCAGATAAAATGTCATAGCAAGCTAATATCTCCTTCTCGTATTTATCAAAAAATGCTTTGTTTGGTATCTCATCACCATAAACAGGCACGCATGGCACATAGGTTTCGTATTTTTTCGCTATGCACCTTACATTCTGCATTACGCTGTTTATACTGCTTGCAAAGGCGACAGCCACGATAAAATCCTGATATTCTTTTTCAAAAAAACTGAGTTTTTGCACTATAAAGCCTCTAAACGTCTGCCCGCGTGCGAAGTCATCACTAACAAACACACCTGACAGCTCTATTCCCAGTCTTTCAAACTCATCTATTACCTTATCAGCGCCATTGCCCGTGCCATAGAGTATTATTGGCTTGTTAGCGTGCTTTAACACATCCCACACAGCCGGTTCGTTTATAAAATCAAGTATTTTTGACATTAGATTTTTTATCCTTTTTGTAATTTTTGAGAAGCACATTTTTCATATAATCGAATGTGGCTTTCTCTCCCTCATCCTTTACCATAAGCAGAAGCTTTTCGAGTAATGCTCTAGTTTCAGGATGAAGCATATAATGTTCTTTTGATTTGACATAGTAATTCCACGAGTCAGCATCGGTATATTTTTCTTTGTTATAATTTTGGCTTGCTGCTATCCTATCACACACCATCTCCACCACATAATTAACAGGCATTTTCATTCCGGTCATCATATGATCACCCTCCGGTGAATAATCTATCCAATATTCAAGGTGATGCTTGTTTCTGCCTTTATGATGAAGCCAAGCCAAACTACATCCATTAAGCTTACGTTCTACGTTGTTAGGACTTTGATTGCCCTGATAATATTTTATCCCCGGCAAAAACTCTGTGGGGCTGTATTTAGATAAATCATGAAGTAGACCTTGCTTATACAAACCTACTCTAAAACAATGCTTCATCACAAGAAATTTATGTTTATTTATCGTATGAAGATGACCAAAAATATTCATTTTTGACTCCCCCTTTTTAAACTCTTATTTTATCATTTTTCTTAAAGGAATATAGCCAGAGTTCTTTTACTTTTTTGCCTGTGCATTTTTCCATGGCAAGCTTATACATCTTTAGCTGAGCTGAATATCTTGATGAAAGCTCTGCCATATCGCTTATATTATCGGTTTTGTAGTCAATTATTACTATTTCACCATTCTCTTCAAATGCACAGTCTATAGCTCCCTGTATCAGTGTTTCCTCGTCGTTGGAATATTCACTGTTAAATATCTCGCTCAGCTTCATAATCATAGCAAAACGATATTCTCTGTATATGCTTTTTGATGCAAGCATACGTCTGCCTAGCTCACTGTCAAAAAAACAATCTACTTTTTCAAGGTTCACAGCCTTAGCTTGCGCCTCTGTAATAAATTCTTGTGAAACCAACCTTTCCAGTTCTGATACAGAATCACTTGAAGCACGATAAAAGTCTGCATACTGCATAAACGAGTGCAATGCTGTTCCTCTTTGTGCGGCTGTGAGTCCATCATCAGTGAGAAAGGCGGGCGAATCTGTCAATGCATATTCGTTGTCACTTATATTAATATTACCCTTTGTAAGCGCAGAAACCGAATATTTCACTGGTAAATATGTAATATCATCATATTTATATTTAAACTCAAATCTTTCTCTAAGTTTTTCGAGCAATTCCTCATCTGGCTGTGCAACCGAGATTTCCTCGTTAGGTTGTGCCGTATCTGCTGACTCATTCTCATTCTGCATAGTCTCCACAAATTTGACATTCCATTTCACATTAGAAATATGATTGTATATCTCGTCATCATCAAAATAACGCTTTACAAGCTCTCTGCCACACTGTAGCTTTAAAGCACACAACAACATCCAATCGCCAATACACACAGCGTTTCTCACCAAATATGGCGGTATATCATCAAAACACAAAAGCTGAGAGTATGCTTTGTTTATACTGCTTTCAAAAGATGTATTAGTATGTATAAAATATAGCTTCTCCTTCGCTCTAGTCATAGCAACATAAAGCACTCTAAGCTCCTCGGATCTTTCGCCCGATGCCACACACTTGGATACAGCTTTTCGCATCATTGTGTCATAACGGCAATTTTTAATATTTAGGCTCTGTTTAAATCCTATACCCATCTCGGGATGTATTTGCATAATCGCTTTGGAGTCAGAATTAAATTTTCTGCCCAAGCCAGCTATTATGCAGATAGGAAACTCAAGTCCCTTTGATGAATGTATACTCATTACTTTAACACAGTTTGAAGCATCATTACTGCTGGCTGTGGCACCAAAAAGATCCTTGCCACTCTGCGAGAGTTTATCCATAAATCTAATAAATCCATTTAGTCCCTTAAAACCGTTTTTTTCATACGATGAGGCGTATTCACGCAAAAGATTAATATTATTGATTCTTATGTCGCTATTTCCCATTGCACCAATTATCGAACGCATTGATTTTTTCTCATAGATAGCATTGATAAGCTCGTCTGTGTGCATTGATGCAGCATAGCTTCTAAATTCCTTAATCTCAGACAAAAAGTAATTAGCAAGTTCTTCGTTTTCGGCTTCTTTGCAAAGCATATTATAGATATTATCATTAGGATAATTGCATCTATATCGTGCAATATCATCAGGAGTGAAGCCATAAAGAGGACTCATCATTATAGAAATTAGCGGAATATCCTGCATGGGATTATCTATTACCCTTAAAAGAGACATAACAAGCATAACCTCACGACAATCAAAAAAACCGTTTTTTGTGTTAGACGTGGCAGGTATGCCAAGTTTTAGAAGTTCATCTACAAATGTTGGGGCGTGCTGTGATGTGCTACGCAACAGCACCGCAAAATCACCATACATAGGGCGCACTTTTGTTCCCCTTTTATCGGTGATATAGTGGTTACTCATCTGGTCTAAAATTATTTCTGCTATCTGTCGGGCCTCAAGCACATCGTTTTTTTCTTCGCTTTCACCCTTTTCTATAAGCACATATTCCACAGCCGGAGTAGAACTTGTATCTTCTTTGTCTGTGAGCAAATATTCGTTTTCGTCATAGTCGATTTCTCCGGCTTGTTTGCTCATAATCTGTGAAAAAACAAAATTTACGCTATCCAATATCCCTTTATTACTTCTAAAATTTCTATTTAAAAGTATTTTGGCAGGATATGATGGAGAATCACCATTATATATATCATAGCTTTCGCTTTTTCTCATAAAAATTTCCGGCATAGCTTGCCTGAAACGATATATACTCTGTTTCACATCACCCACGACGAAAAGCTTTTTTTCGTCATCAGATAATGCCCTAAATATCATATTCTGCACCTCGTTGGCATCCTGATATTCATCCACCATCACCTCGTCAAGCTCTGATGAAAAACCTTTTGCAATATCTGAAAATTCTATTTCTCCATCAGGAGATTTTTTTATTAAAAGCTCTATGGCAAGATGCTCTAAGTCGCTGAAATCAAGAATATTTTTTTCCCGTTTCATCTCTGTAAACTTCTGATCAAATGCCAAGACGATTTTAAACAGTTGGTCAACTATGGGATAAGCCTTTGCCATATCATCCCTACAATCGTGCTCACTTCTGTCAAATGTTTCTGACAATTTTTTAATCGCTTCATTATAAAAATCACGATTTGTCTTAAAGTTTAAATACGCTGGTGTTTTGTTAAAATCAGCGTGTGAATACATCGTATCCTTTTGGAATTTTTTCAGATAATCGCAGGTGCTGTCCCAACCGTTGCTTATTGACTGTTTCAAATCCTGTGCAAATGCAAGGTTATATTCAGCTATTTCCAATGGCGGTACTCTTTTTAGCTTTGCTGTTGCCTTTGGATCACGATAATTTGGGCGTTCCCGTGTAAAGTTAGTTTCTTCAGTTAAACGCAGATCTTCGGCTGAACTTTGGGCTATATTTATGCAAAAATCAGCCGCCTCACGTGCATAGTCAAGCAAAAACCTGACTTGCTTCATATCAGAAAAAGCTTTATTGCCACCATACACAGACATCTGCTCTGACAACCACTCATCAGGAAATGGATGTGAACGCAAAAACTCATATAGCGATAGCACCATATTTTGCAAGGGCTTATCGTCACGAGAGCCTGAAAAACACGCTGATAAATCATCAAAGGCAGACGATCTTTCTTCATAAAACTGCTCTAAAACCTCTGTGATAGCATCATTTTTTATAATTTCCAGCTCACTATCATCACCCATACGAAATCCCGGTGTAATATCAAGCAGTGTAAAATTATCTCTTATCATATCAAGGCAAAAACTATGCACTGTGCTTATATAGGCATGACTTAGCTTTAGCTTTTGCTCTTTTAACAATGCTATGTTCTGAGGTTTTTGTGAGATCAGCTCGTCAAGCTTATTTGATATTCTTTCTCTCATCTCTGATGCTGCTGCTCTAGTGTAGGTCACTATCAGAAGCTTATCTATCGGCACAGGAGATTCTGCTCTTGTTATTTTCTCAATAACTCTTTGCACAAGCACGGCTGTTTTTCCTGAACCTGCACCTGCTGATACCAATATACTTCCTCCATACGAATATATAGCATCTCTTTGTTGCGATGTCCATTGTATACTCATATCTGTTTTCTCCGTAACATTTTAAATATCTTTTATCACTTGCTTATCTTTTTGCAGCGGTCGCCTTCTTCGTAGCCACACACAGACCTAAAGGCACAATACGAACAAGCATCATATTTACCCTTTATTGGAAGCACATCTATACCTCCATTTTGAAGACTTTCTCCCATCTCTATGAGTGTGACATCTATTGATCTAAATATTTCTTCCAGCTCTTCTGCCGGCACAAGGCTGTTTTTTCCACTATATTCTGGAATATTATCATCAGTCATACCCTTTAGCACCACCGGGATAAACCTACCCTCTAGTGCCTTTTCCATAGCTTGCAGTACATTATAATCGTCTATAAGAAGTCCGTTCATCTGCAAGCTTTCAGAAACAATTCTCTGTGCCTCATCGTCACCTGTATCTGGCGAAACATTGATATTGCTCACAGCCGCCGGCATATATAGCACACCTGATGGTACAACAGTGCCGTATTTTTTCTCGCCATTTGCATTTATGGTTGATAGATATAGTAACATCTGCATATTAAGCCCATGCACAATATCGGCTTTTACAAATTTCTTACCGCCTGTTTTGTAATCAATTACTCTAACGTATGTTTTTCCATCTTCTCTGAATGTATCTACTCTGTCTATCTTGCCTATCACATTGATAGTTTTTCCATTTGACATTTCGAGTCTATATGGCTTAATTTCATCGTCGCTTGATATCTGCATTTCAAAGGCATCCGGCTTAAACTCACTCTGTGCGAATTCTTCCATAAGCTGTATTACGAGCTGTGTCACTCTATCCACCAGATTTTCGCATAGATATTTAAATCTGGGAGATTTGTCATCATATCCACCCATAAATTTTGCTACATACTCATCGGTCAGTTTTTTTACAATATCCTTTATATCTGAAAACGACATCTCCACATTAGCATAGGATTTATCTATAAAAAACTTCTCTAAAATACCATGCACCAACGAGCCATACTCTATATAATTAAGCTCTGCTTTTTTTCTTTCTTTGGCTTTAATTCCATACAAGCAAAAATAAGAGAAGGGGCAGTGATGATATTTTTCTATCTGTGATGGCGACACATACATATCTTTTTTAAACAGCTTTTCGGCTATTGATTTGTCAGATATCGTGATTATATCCTTTCGTCTGGCTTTGTCCACCGCTGATAGCTTTTTGGCATACACATCATCTTCTTCAAAATATTTACGCAATGTGGAAGATACTCTGCCATATGGCTGTGATTTAGCATATACCTCGAATGATGGTTCTTTAGCCCACAGAAGCTCTGATTCATTACATTCATCGGTTGAAGTGATTCTTATATTTTTGAAGATTTTCAACGTTTCTGTGATAATCACAGACGGACGTTTTTCTTCGCCACTAAGATTCCCGTTGTTATAAAGCATATAGAGTCTTTCTGATGGTGACACAGCCGCTGTATAAGAGAAGAATGTTTCCATCGCTGTTAATTTTTGTGGATTATCATACAGCTCTACACCATAATCGCTTAAAACATCACATTCTAATCGTGAGAAAAGTCCATCATGCTTAGGTGGCATAGGGAACTCGTCTTCATTTACTCCAAGCAAAAATACCACCTTAGGAGAATCAGGTCTGATTCTATCTGATGTGCCAAATGTTACTGTATCAAAGCCTTTTGGTATACTGCCTATATCTCCACTGTTTATGACAAGTTTAAGAAGCTCTCCGTATCTTTTGAGCGTCATAGGTTCTTTGTCACAGGCAAAGGCAATATAATCTAAAGACTCCATCATAATGCTCCACAAACGCTCTAAAAGCATAGCATGATAATGGTCATTTTTGCTTTCATACTCTGATATTACCTCTATAAGTCTTTCTTTTATGCCTGCTTTTTCTATATATTTATAGAGTGCACGAGAGATCTCGACTGCATTTTTTCCTTTTGAGGCCTTTTTGAAAAATGATATCGGAGCTGTCATCCTCTCACGTATGTCATTTATCTTATTTAGTAATTCTCTGCTTTTGTCATTTTCTTCTCTGCCAAAACCCATCGGATTCTCTGTGAACTCACGATATAGTCTGCTTCCCTTTATGTTCCACATCAAAATATAATTTTCAAATAATGACACATCTTCATAGTCAATACTAGTAAGCCCTGATTTATACACTCTCATAAAAGCATCAATATTTGCGCTGGAACAGGCGGCATCTATCACAGATTGAAGTGCAAGCATAAGTGGCTGAGAGTCTATCGACTGCGTATTATCCATAAAATATGGTATGCCGTATTTTTCTAAGGTAATGTCAAGCACACCTTGGTAATTTTCACAGCTTCTTGATATCAAAACAATATCCTTATAACGATATTCTCCCGAAAAAACAAGCTCCTTTATCTTTGCTGCCACATAGTTGCACTCATCGTATATGTTTTTGGTGTTAATTATAGATATTTTATCTATTTGTATATCAGTTGTTGTTTTATCATTTGTAAAAATATTTTTTTCAAGAATTTTCAGCTCAGGAGCAACAAAGCGTTTGCCCGATGTCAATTTTATCTTCTGACCAACAGTTGATTTCGCACGATTACATATCCTTATGAGTGATTGATAGGTATCGTGGGTGAGTGCAAATTTTTCGCTATCTGAGTTTTCTTCTTCATAACACAAGCTGATATAGCAGTCTTTACTTTGCACGAGCATATTGCAGATTATGTCATACTCCGCCTTGGTAAATCCGGAAAATCCATCAATAAATATAACTGCATCTTTGAAAAAATCATTTTGTGATAACTTTACACTAAGCTTTTCAAGATCATCTGATGGGTCGCTGTAGCTTTCATTTAACAATGAATTGTACTTTTCAAAAATCAAGGCTACATCGTTTATCTTGGATTTTAGCATATCATCATTTATCTCTTCTGACGCATCAAAGAGCATTTGAGAAGACACCATGCACAGCTTTAAACGCTCGGCTGTCTTTAGCATAAGCGACACAAGCTCCGGATATATAGCCTTAGACTTATATGCACCCAGCTCGTCTGCGCATAAAGAAATAGCACGTGACATAAGTATGTTTTTTTCACCATCAGAAACACGTCTACCTGCTATTCCGCCTGTTTTTTGCATAATAAGGTCACTCATGCGCTTAAAGGTGACTACATTTATTTTTCTTGAGAACTGCTCGCCTAAGTCTTGCAGTAGTTTTTTTTCTGTTGTGTGAGAGCTTTGCTCCGGCACTATTAAAAACAGCGGTGTGTCTGCACTATGTGACATATCCTCCAGTCTTTTTATCACATAGTCTGTTTTTCCACTGCCACTTGCTCCAAAAATGAAATTAAGCACTTAAAATCACTCCCACACTAAAATGAATATCTAATACATAAATTTTATCATATTATTATCAAAAAGACAATGTGAATAATTAAAGGATGCCTGCGAAGTACCTTTTTTAGGACATTAAAGACAAAAAGTAGGAAAGGTGGTTTTATTCGCCACTTTTCCTACTTCTAAAAACATAATTATCTAATAGTTATCACAGCAGATATGAATAATCTTTATTAACAGCCTTGATAACCTCTGCTACGCCCTCTGGTATAGATGACATATCATTTAAATCAGCTGTAATAACATTGCCATACAAGCGAACCTTAACTGTGTTTGCATCTACCATATAGAAGCCGTTGTTTTGGCTATCGTTCATACCCTTCTCATCTGCAAAGAGAGTTAGCTTATCGAGATATGGTGAGCCTGCATATGGACAGAATGTGGAGCAGTTGCCACATTCATTACACATGATATCTATGTGAAGTATCTGAGGCATTCTGCCACATCCGAGCTTGATTTCTACATTTGCACGGTTTGGACATACTGTCACGCAGTTTTCGCAATAGCTGTTACACTCTATGCAACGTGATGTGCATTTGTCATCACAATTCTCGCACAAAACAGTCTTTTTGAGATCAAGTCTCTTCATATTTTCACAACTTGTGTCTGCCTTGTTTACAGCAAACTCATAGTCTGTGAGAGCACTGACCGCCTCTTTTGCATCTCTGATAGCCTCCACGATGGTAGCAGGACCATTCATGCAGTCGCCAATGATGCGAACATTTGCTTTGTTTGTCTCTGTATTTTCTACCTTAACGATAGAGTTAGCCTCAAAGAGTTTTTCGTCAACCTTTTCGCCAATAGCTGTTACCAGGATATCACAAGGAAGTTCCACTGTTTCATCAGTAGCCACCGGTGAGCGTCTGCCACTTTCATCCGGTTCGCCAAGCTTCATCTTGCGACAAATCAGGTTTTTGCCGTCATAGCTTTCCGGATTTGTAAGCTCATAGAGCTTTACACCATCATCCAAAGCCATGATAAGCTCTTCACTGTCGGCTGGCATATATTGTGCTGTACGTCTATATACAAGGTATGAATTTTTATTGCCCTGCAATCTCACAGCGGCTCTTGCACAGTCCATAGCTGTGTTACCACCGCCTACTACTACAACGTTTTCGGCTGATGCAATCTCACCATTCTTGCATTTTTCGAGGAAATCAAGTGAATTAACAGCTTTTTCGCCATCAATTTTCATCTCGCCCTTCTTATATGCGCCTACAGCTACTATTATATATTTGTATCCGTCATTTTCGAGTGCAGAAATATCTGTGATTTCTGTGTTTGTTTTAAACTCAACACCCATAGCCTTTACAAGCTCGATATCCTTATCTATAGCATCGCCTGAGATACGGAACTCTGGGATAACATAGCGCACTATACCGCCAAGCTTTTCTCTCTTTTCAAAAACAGTTACCTGCTTGCCGGCTCTTGCAAGGAAAAACGCTGCTGCAAGTCCTGCCGGACCACCACCGATTACAGCGGCTTTCTCGCCGTTCTCGTTAACCGGTTTTAAGGTTTTGATAAATCCATCAAAGCCCTTTTCTGCACTTTCGAGCTTCTTATCTCTGATATGCACACTGCTCTCATAGAACTGTCTTGTGCATTTGCTCATGCAACGATGAGAACAGATTGTACCGGTCATAAATGGCAATGGATTTTGCTCTGCGATTACTGCGAGTGCCTCGGCATATTTACCCTCATCACAAAGCCTGATATACTCAGGAATATTCTGATGTATTGGGCATCCCTCGGAGCATGGAGCGATAAAGCAATCAAGCAAAGGCAGATCACGATCAAGCTTTCTTGATTCTTCCGGCTTCACAAGTCCACGATACAGCTTTCTGTTATCGTCATTTTCACTCTCCATTGGCTTATACTCTTTGAGGTGACGTGGATCATCCACTACCTCTTTGAGCAAGGTTTCGAGCAATTTTATATTTACACCGTTAAATTCTGTGTTTTCTTTATCATTAAGCTTATCGGCACTCTTTTCGAGATTTTCTGCTATTTGCACCATTCTGCCATAGCCACCCGGCTTTAAGAATGTAGTAGCCATTGTGATAGGCCAGATGCCACATTCAAACAGCTTTTCTACATTGAGAGCATCTATACCGCCACTAAATGATATTCTCAGTTTACCGTCAAAATCCTTAGAAAGCTTATCTGCAACTGAGATAGTAAGCGGATAAAGTGAACGGCCTGACATATACATCTCGCCACCAGGGAGCTCGCCTCTTGTGATTGTAACAGGGAAAGTATTTGTAAGCTTTACACCGAATGTGAGGTTTTTGTCCTCGGCAAGCTTAATCAGTCTTTGAAGCATAGGCACTGCATCGCTATACTGCAAGTCATCTCTGAAGTGGAAATCATCAAACACCACATAGTCATATCCCATGTCGTCCATCAGATTTCTGGCATATTCATAGCCAAGAAGTGTAGGATTGCATTTGATAAATGTGTTAAGTCCCTTTTCGGTTATCAGATATGTAGCGATCCTCTCTATCTCTGCAGGTGGGCATCCATGGAGCGTGGAAAGTGTAACGCTACGGCATACTCTTGGAGAAATAGAATCTATGAAAGCTTCATCAATCTTTTTAAATCTTGGGAGCATCTCTTTAAGAACAGCCTTACACTCTGCAAATATAGGCTGGCTAGATGCATCTTTTAGCCCTTCGATAAATTTATCTATCTTAGGTGTTTTGATGCCATCGAGGTCATATCCTACGCTCATATTAAAGATAAAGCCGTTATCGTCACCCAAGTCAAGCTCTCTTGAAAGAACCTTGAGCGCAAACCATGCCTTTACATACTCATTATAGGCATCTGGAATAAGAAGCTCTGTGGACCACTCTGTGTTGTAACATTCGTCGTCTGCTTTGATACATGGCTTTGCCACCGGAAGGTCTTCACCGTCCAGCTTTTGAACTGTCTTTAGCTCAAAGAAACGGCTACCGGCAACATAAGATGCTACTATATTTTGTGTGAGCTGTGTGTGAGGTCCTGCGGCAGGACCAAAAACAGTTTCCATCTTTTCACCAAAGATAGTATAGTCAGCTTTGTTACCTTTTTTATAAAACTTTGATACACCAAATATTTTTCCGCTCTGCTCATATTCACAGAGAATGTGATTCATAAGCTTTTTAAACGGAATGGGTGTCATTATGTCACTCATCTGAACATATTCTCCTTTATTTATTTACTTGTAATTATGCGTTGATATCGCTTGCAAGTTTTGCAGCCATCTCACGAGAATGAGCCATAACAGCAGCTTCATCAACACCAATAATTTCTCTGTCCTTCATAAGAAGCTTACCTGCACAGATAGTGGTGATAATGCTTCTGCCATTCATGCCAAACAGCACATGACCGTTACAATTTGAGCCATTCATAGGTGTTAGTGGGTTGTAGTCAGATACAACAATATCAGCCGCATAGCCTTTCTTTATCATGCCAAGTGGCACATCAAAATATCTGTTGGCTATCTTAGCATTATTTGAGAATAGCATTTGAGGAACCTCGCCCCATGCTACATTTGGATGACACTTATTGTGCTTGTGCAAAATATTTGCCACTTTATAAGATTCCAGCATATCGTTAGTGTAGCCATCTGTGCCAAGACCTGTGAGCACGCCTGCCTTGAATATATCAAGTGTAGGAGGACATCCTACAGCATTTCCCATATTGCTCTCAGGATTGTGTACAACCATTGTATCGGTTGCCTTTAGCATTTCTATCTCTGCATTGTTGATATGTACGCAATGCACTGCGATTGTTTTGCTACCGAGAACATCGTTATCCATAAGTCTTTCAACGACTCTCTTGCCATGTGTTCTGAGGCTGTGATGAAGATCATCAATACCCTCTGCAACATGAATATGATATCCCACATCTGATGGCAATTCCTTTTTACACATTGCAAATGTTTCGTCTGATACAGTGAACGATGCGTGGATACCCATCATTGCCTTTAGCATATCGGATTTATTCTCTTTGCAATATTTAATAAAATCTGCATTCTCTTTTACAGATGCAAGCGCCTTCTCTTTGCCATCACGGTCGCTAACCTCATAGCACAAGCAACTTCTGATTCCATATTTCTTAGAAGCATCTGCTATCTCAAACAAGCTACCCTCTATGCTGCCAAAGCTGGCATGATGGTCGAATATAGTTGTAACACCATTTTTGATGCAATCTATATATGTAGCCTCTGCGCTAACTCTGGTTTCTTCAAGCGTGAGTTTACGGTCGAGTGTCCACCACATTCCATCAAGCACATCAAGGAAGTTGTTAGGATTGTAGCCGTTTATGCTTAATCCTCTTGCAAGCGCAGAGTAAATGTGATTGTGAGTGTTGATAAGACCCGGCATGATAACGCCGCCGTGTGCATCCACAAATTCTTCATCAGGATAAGCCTTTCTGAGTTCTTCTGTGGTACCCACTGCTTCTATAAGCTCGCCCTTTACAAGCACTGCACCGTCTTCAAAGAAGCTGTTGTTCTCATCACGAGTGATAAGTCTTCCGTTACCGATAATCATTATAAGTCAGTCTCCTTTGCTGTATGTTATACTTTAAGATATTTCAATAGTTCGTTCATATCCGGAGCAATGTTGAGTGGATCGCCTGCTGCCTTGATAGCATTTGCAACATCTTTAAGTCCGTTACCTGTTACCACAGAGCATACTGTAGCATCGCTCGGAATCAAGCCATCTCTTACAGCTTTTCTAACGCCTGCTGTGCCTGTGGAGCCTGCCGGCTCGCCAAATACACCGCAGGTTCTGCCCACTAAGCGCATTGCATCAAGAATTTCTTCATCGGTTACGTTTACAACGATACCATTAGATTCTCTTATAGCGGCAAGAGCTTTATCAGCATTTCTTGGCACGCCTACAGCGATACTATCTGCGATCGTATTCTCTTCCATATGCTCAAGTGGTTTATTCTCTGCAAAAGCTTTGTTGATAGGATAGCATCCGGTAGACTGTACGCTGATAAGTCTTGGAAGCTTATCTATCGCACCGATAGCATAAAGATCTTTAAATCCCTTCCATGCGCCTGCGATTGTGCAACCATCACCAACTGATATAGCCACGTAATCAGGCATTTTGAAGTTAAACTGCTCTGCTATTTCAAGCGAAACTGTCTTTTTTCCTTCCATAAGGTATGGGTTGATAGCGGCGTTGCGGTTGTACCAACCCCACTTGTCAATAGCCTCGGCTGATAGACGGAAAGTATCCTCATAAGAACCCTTAACAGTGATAACATTTGCACCAAATATCATCAGCTGTGCCACCTTGCCTTTAGGAGCTCTATCAGGCACAAAGATATATGTTTTAAAACCTGCTGCTGCACTGTTTCCTGCAAGTGATGATGCTGCATTACCGGTAGATGAGCAAGCTATTGTATCTACTCCTGCTTCTGCTGCCTTCACAACTGCCATTGATGATGCTCTGTCCTTAAGGCTGGCTGTTGGGTTGATACCATCGTCTTTGATCCATAGATTTTTTAGACCGATAGCTTCTGCCAATCTGTCTGCCTTATACATTGGTGACCAGCCTACTCTAAGCTTTTTCACCTTAGCCTCACCTGTTACCGGCAGAAGCTCCTCATATCTCCACATAGAAAGCTCACGCTGTGCAAGCTTTTCTTTAGAGAAAGTTTTCTTTATATAATTGTAATCATACTTAATATCAAGCAAACCACCGCACTTTTTGCAGGTGGTGATATTTGGCAATGCCTCATGCTCAGCACCGCATTTTATGCAAACTGCTGAAATTACATTTTTCATCGTTAATCTCTCCAAACTATATTGAAATAAAAAAGAAAATCCTGCCCGCAAAGCTTGCAGGCAGGACTTATTTTACCTTAGTAATTAAAGATTCTTAAGTAAGCCTGTGCGTTCATTGAATTCATTGATAAGAGCATCAATTTCAGGAGCTTGCTTATGAACAGAACCCCAAGTCTTATCAAAGTCATACCAGAGGTCATTAAGTTCTTCAACATCTCTGCCCTGCTGCTCAACCCAAGTGTAATACTTGAGATTGTGAATTCTCTTACGTGTAGCATAGGTGAGTTCTTCCATATTGTCAGTTCTAATGCCCTGCAAATGGAGATTAAAGTCGATAGCAGCCATCTTATCGGTGTATTCACCGTCAGCTTCTTTGAGCTCTCTAACTCTTGATGTGTACATTTCAGCGCTATCTGTAAGAACTGTTGCAATAACATCGTTCTCTGTGAGTTCAAGATACTTAGCCATCTTAATTGTGCTGATCATATTTGCAATACCGGAGATACCAAACAATGCAAGATTCTCGATTGTCTCAACGTCTACACCGCACTCTTTTGCAAGATACTCACGGCCCTTAGGCTCGTTGAAGAGTCTAAGAAGCTTCTGGCTATCTTCGTCATCAATTGCAAATATCATATCAGTATTCTTAACATTGTGAATCCATGGAATATGCTTATCGCCGATACCTTCGATTCTATGACCACCAAAACCATTATTGAGAAGTGTTGGACACTGAAGTGCTTCACCAACACCAATCTTGATGTGTGGGAATTTTTCTTTGAGGTAGTCACCGCTAGCTGTTGTGCCTGCGCTACCGGATGTGAAGCAAGCACCTGCAAAGTTGAGTTTTCTGTCGCCTGCGAAATCATTGAATGCTTCTTCAATAGCATGGCCTGTAACTTCATAGTGCCACAAGTGGTTACCCATCTCGTCAAACTGGTTGAAGATCATGCAATCCTCACGAGTTCTGCGAAGCTCCCATGTTTTATCAAAAATTTCTTTAACATTACTCTCGCATCCCGGTGTTGCGATAACCTCACCGGCAATTTTTGAAAGCCATTCAAAGCGCTCACGGCTCATATCTGCAGGAAGAATTGCGATAGAGTGGCATGAAAGAAGCTTGGAGTTAAATGCGCCACCTCTGCAGTAGTTACCGGTTGATGGCCAAACAGCTTTATGATAGTCAGAGTCAAACTGACCTGTTACAAGTCTTGGCACAAGACATCCATAAGATGCGCCAACCTTGTGGCAACCTGTTGGGAAATATTTTCCTACCATGCAAAGAATCTTTGCGTCTACACCTGTGAGTGACTTAGGAAGAACTATGTAATTTGGCTTACCAAACTGTCCGCCGGAATCTTTACGTTCGTTTTTCCATGTAATTCTGAAAAGGTTGAGTGGGTTTACATCCCAAAGACCTACATTTTTGAGGCTCTCACGAATTTTTTCAGGAATCTTGTTAGGATCCTTCATTTGCTCAAAAGTTGGGATGATAATGTTGTGTTCTCTGGCTCTTCTAATATTATTTTCAAGAGCCTGCTCGTTTTTACGAAGGTCTATCATTGCTATCTTCTCCTTTTTATAATAAATGTTTGTTAAATAAGCTTAATTGTGTAAAAATTGACCGAATTTTCCTTTTCAAACAAGTCAACTTATATTCACAAGTACGATTTTATCAAAAAAAATGCTTTTTGTAAATAGTTACAGAAAAAAATTATAAAAAAAAGAATATTTTCTATTGATTTGTGACTAATTTGTGGTATTATAATATCGTGAATTTGCGTGTGCAAAATAACAAATAAAAATTTGGAGGTAAAGGATTATGGATTTTGAAGCTATTAAGAAGGCTGCAGAAGGTTACAGAGAAGATATGACTAAGTTTCTACGTGACCTCATAGCTATCCCTTCAGAAAGCTGTGAAGAAGAAGGCGTTATTAAGAGAACTATCGCAGAGATGGAGAAATTAGGCTTTGATAAAGCTGAGATTGACCCTGAAGGCAACGCTTTGGGCTGGATGGGCCACGGCGAGAAGATCATTGCATTCGATGGTCATATAGATACAGTTGGCATCGGCAATATCAACAACTGGGAGTTTGACCCATACAAGGGTTTTGAAACAGAAGATATAATCGCAGGTAGAGGTGGCTCTGACCAAGAAGGCGGCGTTGTTTCTGCTGTATATGGTGCAAAAATTATGAAAGACTTAGGTCTTATTCCTGACGATGTTACAGTTTTAGTAGCTGCAACAGTTCAAGAGGAAGACTGTGACGGTCTTTGCTGGCAATACATACATCTAGAGGATGGTATCACACCTGAGTTTGTAGTTTCTACAGAGCCTACAGACGGTGGTATCTACAGAGGCCATAGAGGCCGTATGGAAATCCGTGTAGATGTAAAGGGTATTTCCTGCCACGGTTCTGCTCCTGAAAGAGGCGAAAACGCTATCTACAAGATGGCTGATATACTCAAGGATGTTGAAGCTCTCAACGAGAACGATGCAGAAGACAGCACAGAAATCAAAGGTCTTGTAAAAATGCTCGATCCTAAATACAACACAGAGTGGGAAGATGCTCGTTTCTTAGGTAGAGGTACTGTTACCACATCTCAAATTTTCTACACATCACCATCTCGTTGCGCTGTTGCAGACTCATGTGCTATCTCACTCGACCGCCGTATGACAGCCGGAGAAACATGGGAAAGCTGTCTGGACGAAATCCGTGCTCTTCCATCTGTTAAAAAGCATGGTGCTGTAGTTTCTATGTACAAGTATGATCGTCCTGCATGGACCGGTCTTAAGTATGAGACAGAGTGCTACTTCCCAACATGGATCAACAAAGAGAGTGCTCCACACGTTCAGGCTCTCTATGAAGCTCACAAGGGCTTGTATGGCGAAAACAGACTTTGGGTGGACGACACAGCAAAGGCAAAGCGTGAGGGCAGACCACTTATCGACAAATGGACCTTCTCTACAAACGGTGTTTCTATACAAGGACGTTATGGTATTCCATGCGTTGGATTTGGCCCTGGTGCAGAATCACAGGCTCACGCTCCAAACGAAATCACATGGAAAGATGACCTTGTAAGATGTGCAGCAGTATATGCAGCTGTTCCAATGCTCTACAAAGGCAAAAAATAATAATCGAAAATAAAGTATTATTGAATTAAAGAAACCAGAAAGGATATTATTAAAATGTGCTTACAAGATTTTATTGATAGACTTAATAAATTAAACTTCAAAGATATGTATAACAATGACTTTTTCCTCACATGGGAAAAGACAGACGACGAGCTGGAAGCTGTATTTACAGTAGCAGATGCTCTTAGATACATGAGAGAGAATAACATCTCCACAAAAATCTTTGAGAGCGGTCTTGGCATCTCTCTCTTCAGAGATAACTCCACTCGTACACGTTTTAGCTTTGCATCAGCTTGTAACCTCTTAGGCTTAGAGGTTCAGGACCTTGATGAGGGCAAGTCACAGATCGCTCATGGCGAGACTGTTAGAGAAACCGCTAACATGATCAGCTTCATGGCTGATGTAATCGGTATCAGAGATGATATGTATATCGGCAAGGGCAACAAATATATGCATGATGTATCTGAAGCTGTAGAGCAAGGCAACAAAGATGGCGTTCTTGAGCAACGTCCTACTCTTGTAAACCTTCAGTGCGATATCGACCACCCAACACAGTGTATGGCTGATATGCTTCACCTCATCCACTACTTCGGCGGTAAAGAGAACCTCAAGGGCAAAAAGGTTGCTATGACATGGGCATATTCCCCATCTTACGGCAAGCCATTGTCAGTTCCTCAGGGTGTAGTTGGCCTCTTCACAAGAATGGGCATGGATGTTGTTCTTGCTCATCCGGAAGGATACGACATTATGCCGGAGGTTGAAGAAGTTGGTAAAAAGAATGCAGAAATAGGCGGCGGCAGCTTCACAAAGGTAAACAGCATGGCAGAGGCATTTAAGGATGCTGATATCGTTTATCCTAAGAGTTGGGCACCTTTTGCAGCAATGGAAAAGAGAACAGACCTCTACGGCAAAGGCGATTTAGATGGCATCAAGGCTCTTGAGAAAGAGCTTCTTGCTCAAAACGCACAGCACATGGATTGGGAGTGCACAGAAGAACTCATGGCTACCACAAAAGATGGCAAGGCTCTCTATCTCCACTGCTTACCGGCAGATATCACAGACGTAAGCTGTGAGCGTGGCGAGGTTGCAGCAAGCGTGTTTGATCGTTATAGAGATCCTCTCTACAAGGAAGCTAGCTACAAGCCATATATCATCGCTGCTATGATTTTCCTTGCAAAATGCAAGAATCCTCAGGAAACACTCAAAAAGCTTGCTGAGAGAAACACAGAAAGACATTTTAATTTAGAGAAATAATTTAAAATTAAATCTCTGAATGAAGATCCCACTGTCAACTGAATGGTTGGCAGTGGGACTTCGAGTGAAATGAAAAATGAAAAATGAATATTGATTTCATTTTTGATTTTTCGTTTCAAGAAACATATTTTATATAAGGAATGGAGAAGAAGAACCATGTCTAAAAGAATTGTTATCGCACTAGGTGGAAACGCACTGGGTGCATCATTAAAAGAACAAATGGTTGCTGTAAAAGAAACCTCAAAGGCTATAGCAGATCTTATTGAAGCAGGTCATGAGGTTGTTGTAACACACGGCAATGGTCCGCAGGTTGGTATGATAAACGAGGCTATGAGTGCATTGCACGATATCAAGCCGGAAAAGTTTGGAAACATTCCACTTTCTGTATGCGTTGCTATGAGTCAGGCATATATAGGCTATGACCTTCAAAACGCCCTCAGAGAAGAGCTTGCTATGAGAAATATAAACAAGCCTGTTTCTACAGTTGTAACACAAGTTGTAGTAGATAAGGACGATAAGGGCTTTAAGAACCCTACAAAACCAATAGGCAGATATCTATCTGATAAAGAGATCGAAGAATGTAAAGCAGAGGGAATACCTGTAATGGAAGATGCAGGCAGAGGATGGAGAAAGGTTGTGGCTTCTCCACATCCAATCGACATAGTAGAGATAGACGCTGTTAAGGCTCTGATCAAAGAGAATAACGTAGTAATCACCTGTGGCGGTGGTGGTATTCCTGTAATCAAAGAAGATAAACACTATAAAGGTGTGCCTGCTGTAATTGATAAAGACTTCGCCAGTGCTGTGCTTGCACAAAAGCTTGGCGCAGACTCTCTCATTATTCTTACAGCTGTAGAAAAAGTTGCTATCAACTTTGGTAAAGAAAATCAGCAAAATCTTGACGAGCTTACAGTATGTGACGCTGAAAAGTATATTGAAGAAGGTCACTTTGCCAAGGGCTCAATGTTGCCAAAGGTACAGGCTGCGTTAGAGTTTGTAAAATCCGGAAATGACAAAACAGCTATAATCACACTTCTCGAAAAAGCTAAGGCTGGCATAGAGGGTCAAACCGGTACAAGAATTAAAAGTTAAGCGGTGATATAAATGATTAAATGCCTAAAAGGTAATATAATATACTCTGAAAAACCTGAAAAACTAACAGTAAAAGCAAATAGCTATCTTGTTATAGAAGATGGGCTTGTTGAGGGTATATATGATAATTTACCTGAAAAATATAAAAATTGTGAAGTAACAGACTACGGCGACAAGCTGATAATTCCTGGATTTATGGATGTGCATATTCACGCACCGCAATGGCTCAATAAAGGTGTGGGATATAGCGTAGAACTGTTGCCATGGCTTGAAAAATACACATTCCCACTTGAGAGCAAGTTCAAAGATGAGGATTTTGCTAAGAAGTATTATGAAGCATTTGTGGATGAACTTATTCATTCCGGAACAACTCGTGCCTGCATATTTGCATCAAGACATTATGAAGCAACAAAGCTTTTGATAAGCATTATGCAGAAAAGCGGAATCGGCGGCTATGTGGGCAAAGTAAATATGGATAGAAATTCAAGCCCGGAGCTTCAAGAAACTTATGAAGACTCTGTGAAAGAGACTATCATGCTCGCAGAAGAGTTTGCAGATTGCAACAAAAACAACGAGCTTGTGAAGCTTATTCTAACTCCAAGATTTGTGCCAAGCACATCATCAGAGCTTATGGCAAAACTAGGTGAAATAGCAGAGAAATATAATCTTCCTGTGCAATCCCACCTTGATGAAAACTTAGATGAGGTGGCTTGGGTTAAGGAGCTTCATCCTGACATACCAAGCTTTGCTGAGGTATACGAACACTTTGGTTTAATGCCGGATGATCGCACCATTATGGCCCACTGTATACATAACAGTGATCGTGAGATTGAAATACTTAAAAAGCACAACGTGTTCATTGCCCACTGCCCTATCTCAAACTTTAATCTTGCAAGTGGTATTGCGCCAATCAGACGATATATAAACGAGGGTATGGATATAGGATTGGGATCTGATATTAGCGGTGGACATACTATGTATATGCCGGAATCATGCGTAGCAGCTGTAAGTGCATCAAAGATGTATCATGTAGCGCATAACGAATGTGCTCCTCTAAGCTTTTCTGAGGCCTTTTACCTTATGACAAAAGGTGGCGGAAAATTCTTCGGCAAGGTTGGTAGCTTCGAGGCTGGATATGAGTGTGATGCTCTTGTAATAGACGACGCCAATATACCCAAAATAGATATCATGACTCTTGAAGAACGTCTTGAAAAGTATATCTACACCGGTAGTCGTAACAACATCGTTAAGATTTATTGCAGAGGTAATGAAGTTATATAATTGATTTTTTAAAAAACACAGTCGATGATTTAATAGTCATCGGCTGTTTTTATATGTTATCTTTTGTAACAAAATAACCACAAATTTTCATATTATGTTAGAAAACGTGAGGTGATAATATGTGGACAAGAATTTGATTATTGTAGGTTCTATTACCTACGCTATGAAAGGCAAAGAAATTTTATCTTCCAATGGAATTTTATCATATATAGAAAAAATTACCGATGGCAAACCGGATGCAGGATGTGGTTATGCTCTCAATGTGCCCAATAATTTTGATTCTGCTTACGGAATACTAAACCAAAGCGGAATGAAAATAAGAAGTGTACGTAGGGGGAAAAGACCGTGATATATCTTGATAACGGTGCAACAACCTACCCAAAACCGCAAAGCGTCCTGCTATCGGTAAATCGAGCATTAAGAGAATATGGTGCCAATCCCGGCAGAAGCGGTCATGCTATGTCTATAAAAGCCGCAGAAGAAATATTTAATTGCAGAAAATCTGTGGCATCACTCTTTAATGTGCAAAATATTGAAAATATAATATTCACATTAAACTGCACATCAGCATGCAACACTGTGCTAAAAGGAACATTAAAAAAAGGCGACCATGTGGTAGTATCGTGTTTAGAACACAATGCTGTGATGCGCCCACTAAATGAGCTTACAAAAAAAGGCATATCATACACCGTCGCAAATTTCAAAGAAACAGATGATGAATCAATAATAGATGCATTTAGACAGGCTATCACAGGCAAAACAAAGCTTATCGTCTGCGTTCATGTGTCTAATGTTTGGGGCATACGTATGCCAATCGAAAGACTGACAGCGCTAGCCCATATATATGGCATAGATATCATGGTAGATGCGGCACAATCTGCCGGCGTGTTGCCTATAGATGTTACTGCTAATGAGATAGACTACCTATGCACTGCCGGTCATAAAAGTTTGTACGGTCCGATGGGTACCGGTGTGATGATAATAGCTGACTCTGATAAAGTAGAATCGCTTACTCAGGGTGGTACCGGAAGCTCTTCCCTATCTATTGAGCAACCATCAAATCCTCCGGACAAATTCGAAAGTGGCACACCAAATCTATCAGGCATAGTTGGTCTAAAATCCGGTATAGAATTTGTAAAAAGCCGTGGTGTCAAGAATATACTTCAAAAAGAAACCTTTCTCGCACAGAGATTGTATGACAAACTAAAAAATGTTGACGGAGTAAATTTATACACGCCAAGACCAGACGGCGAAAAATATATGCCTGTGCTTTCGTTTAATTTATTTGACAAAGGAAGCGAGGAGGTATCCTCCCTATTGGGTCAAAATGGAATTTACACACGAGGAGGACTACACTGTGCGCCATCAGCTCATATTTATATGGGCACCGAGGATAAAGGCACTGTGAGAATAGTTCCATCTGCTTTTACAACAAGAGAAGATATAGATAGAACAGCCCTTATCATAAACAGACTATCTAACAAAATAAAAAGAGATATGTAAAAATTGCTTTCTCAAAAAAATAGGTTCTGCGTCCACCTTTGTGAAATCGCAGAACCTATTTTTATTAGTCGGATGTAGTGCCTCCACTCATTGAAGTGGTGTCACTATCTGACATCGTGCCGGAGTCAGTATCTCTGATTGTATCAGTATTATCACCAATTCCAAGGCTACTCTCCACATCACTTACCATACCGCTTACGATTCCGCCGTTACTTCCTGTAGAAGAGTTATCTTTAATTTTTCCATCTTCACTGCTACAAGCTGTAAAGCTAGCTAGTGTAAGCACAATTGCTGTAAGACATAATATTTTTTTCATATTTTCTTTTCACTCTCCGTAAAATTTAAATGAAATAATTAGTGAATACGAAGCATAAATAATCAATGATAGAATTACTTTAACTATCATTGTAACTGCTTCCTTGAAATATTATTTCACTATTATCATAAATTATTTATTATCTATCGGAGATTTTTTATATGATGAAAAAATTTGTTAAAAATACGCTTATACTTACATCAAGTGCCTTGTCTATACGATTTTTGGGATTAATTTTTAAATCATATCTCGTAAAGTGTATAGGCAGTGAAGGAATCGGACTATATCAGCTTGTGCTTAGTGTTTTTATGCTTACGGCATCGGTATCTACAGCCGGTATTAGCCTTTGTGTGACCAGATTTGTTACCGAATATATTTCTGAAGGCAAAAAGCACATGGTGGCATCGATTATCAGGCGATGTATTCTTGTGGCATTGGCGGTAAGCACCATGATTATGACGTTGATGATATGCTTTTCTAAAGAAATAGCTGTTTATTTTTTGCATGATATAAGGTGTGTTCTATCCATCAAGATACTTGGAATATCTTTACCATTTATGGCCTTTTCTGCCTGCCTGAGAGGTTACTTCTACGCTGTGCGGAAAGCGGCTTTTGTGGCAGGTGAACAGCTTTTGGAACAACTGGTAGAGATGGGCATTTTTATGCTTATTATCTCTATATTTGGAAAGCTAAGCATAGAATACTCGTGTGCTGCTATCGCTGTTGGCACAGCTTGCGCCGAAATACTATCGTGTATATATGCTTTTATCGCCTATAGAATTAATCATATAGATATTAAGAAAAAAACAACACTGCCCAAATCTTTTGTTAAAAAATTTATGATGATTTTTTTACCCGTTACAGGCAGCTCTTTGCTACGCTCTGGGCTTTCTGCTATTGAAAACATACTTATACCACGAGGATTGCGTATATATGGATGCAAGTACAGCAAGTCTCTTTCAGATTACGGCACAGTAACAGCACTTGCTATGCCTGTTATAGCTTTTCCTTCTGTTTTGCTATACTCTGTGGCATCGCTAATCATTCCTGAGATATCTGAAGCACACACAAAGAAACACAATCTCACCGTAAAATCACTTTGCAATCGTACATATGGTTTCACATTCCTTTTTGCTATTCCAATAACCTCTCTATTAGTAGTGTTTGGCAAAGAAATAGGTATGCTATTCTACTCTAGCAGTGAAGCAGGCATTTTTATAACTATGCTTGCTCCTATAGCTCCATTAATGTATATAGATGCTGTAACTGATGGTATTTTGAAAGGACTAAATGAACAGCTGAGTTATTTTAAATATAATTTAATAGACAGCATAGTGAGAGTGGCTATGACCTTTGTGCTGGTGCCTAATTATGGAATTAAAGCAGTGGTAGTGGTTATTTATACAAGCGAGCTACTCAACACCACTCTGAGTGTAATGCGTCTGATAAAAATTACACATCTACGAATTGATGTAAAAAATTATATAGTAAAGCCTATTCTTACCTGCATCATCCTCTGTGCAATCATTAGTCTGTTAAAAACTTCTCATTTTATAACAAGCTATCCTGTATCTATGATAATGTTATTATTATTTTTTATGGCTATTTATATATTTGTAAATAAAAACAAAATTAAAGTTTTAAAATAAGGTTACTAATGAATAAACTGTAAATTCATAGTCAACAATATTATCGGAGGTGCTGATATGTCCGATAATATTAACAACAGAAAAAACAGCAAATATAGCATGAACAAAAAAGCCAAAAAGTTTAATCGAGGATTCATTGTAGCCATGACTGTGTGCCTTGTAGCGATTGGTGCTGCAAGCATAAGCACATACAGAAACATTAAAGACTACATTGATCCACCAACCGACACTGCATCAATATCATCAGACACAGAAATAGCCAGTGATGATATAAATGTGAACCACAACCTTAATGGGATTTTAGACACAGACAGCATCATATCCCTACCACCGGTTGTGGTCGCAACAGATAGTGACAGTGACGGAGTAATAGATCACACTTCGTCTGATACTGCACAAAATCATCATATTTCATTAAACAGTGATACTGATACAGAAAGTGAAGATGAATCTGAATCTGAATCAGTATCAGATACTGACACTATAATAAGCGAAACATTTCTATATCCTGTAGGACATGATGTAATAAAAGAATTTAGCGGTGATAGTCTGGTATATTCAGAGACCATGGACGATTGGAGAGTTCACCTTGGCACAGACTTTTATGCAGAAAAAGGCACAAAGGTAAAGCCAATGACCAACGGCACTGTTACAAATGTTTATTCTGATGCCTTGCTTGGTGTTACAGTAGTGATAGATCACGGAAATTCTGTTTCGGCATATTATAGTGGTCTGGGCAGCACAGTGCTTGTAAATGTGGGCGATACTGTGTCTGCAAGCGATTATATCGGCTCTATCAACGTGGTTCCAAGCGAATCCTTAGACAAGCCACATCTTCACCTCGCCGTAAGGGTAAATGAAGAGTGGGTAAACCCTATGGAAATTATTCAACAATAATCAAGCTTAATTCTCATATTTAGATATATCCTTCTGAAAATATAAATGTAAAACTCCGACTGTTCGCATTATAAGGAACAGTCGGAGTTTTATCGTTTAACCTGATATTTCTGATATCAAGATTTTAATTATTTAGTTTTTTTCTTGTTTACAGCAGGTTTTGAGTTTTTCTTGTCATTTCTTTTCTTTATAACTACATAGGCAATAATTGCAGCTACAACTACAGCTATCGCAATCAGCCATCCCCAGTTATTGCTAAAGAACCTACCTGCTCTATACATGAAGATTGAGAATCCGTTTGAAGATACGAAGACCTCTTGCTCACTGGTAGAAATATTACCCGCAGCGTCTACAGCTTCTACAGTAACCTTTTGTGTGGCGGCACTTTCGTTAAGGGTAATTGTACCATTGTAGGTTTCACCTGAGTTTTTAGCATCCCATGATTCTGCCACTTTACCATCAACATATACAGTTACCTTTGACAAAGAAATATCTGTAACATTGACAATAGCATCTCTGGTAATGCTGTCATATGGTCCATCGTTGATACCACTGATATCAATATTAGGAGAATGTGTGTCTAGGCCATAAGCTATAAGCTGTGTGCCATATGCATTATCTTTGCTTGATGTTGTCTTGTTAGTTGTGTCTACAGAAATTACCTCAATATCATAGAAACCATCATCGGTGAAGTTATCAGAAAGGATCTTGTACTGATACTCATACCATTGACCACCATTATCAACAAGCTCTACTGTGTAATCCTCGCCATACACAAGCTCAAGCTCTTGCAGGGTTGACTTGTTTGTCATCTTAACTACAATCTTTTCAAGATCAATTGGATCTGCATTAATCTCAGAGAATGTGATGATCTTAGACGAATTAACCCAGCTACCCATCAAAGGTTTAGACTGCTTGCTAACCTCATATGTAGAGCCATCACGGTTTACAGAGAATACAATCTTTGTATTGTCATCTTCATCTGAAATCTGCTTTCTCAATATCTCAGTAACATTGCCTGCTATATCCTTTGCAACGCAAGTAAGTGTATAGATACCATCGGCACCGGTTTTGATATTAGACCAAGTGTAACGTGTGCCGTTTGTAATCGGAATTGTAGCACTACATGGCACAGTAGATACATACTCTACCTTATCTCTGCATACACCGGTGAGTAAAATATCTACAGATTGCAGGTTCACATCAGTAACATCAACAGAGAATGAAATAATGCTATCGGTATATGCTTTTTTGTTTTCTATGCCCTTTACAACAATTTTAGGTTTATTAGCATCCACTGTAAAGAGAGATACATTGCCTGTGCCTGTATTACCGGCTTTATCGGTGTAGTTCATAGAGATTGTGTAGTCACCGTCTGATGAGAATGTGGCTGATGCTGTATGAGTATTGCCGGAGCTTTTAAATCCGCCGAATCTTGGTGCTGTACCATTCTTAGCGTTTATATTAAGTGCATTCAAAGCTGCATTTGCATCGAAATTAGCCTCTACCACTGTAACAGTAACTGTCTGTGCAGTGTTGTTGTATCTTGAGACCATACTAAATGTGATAACCGGTGCAGTCTTATCTATAGTAAACTTAATCGAACTGCTTTTATTTGATTTATTTCCAACCATATCACGTGCATTTATTGAACATTCAAATGCACCATCATTAGCAAAGCTTGCAACTCCAACAAACTTGTTGTTATCCGGATTGTTTCTATCCTTTGTTAGTGACCATGATATCTTAGGTATACTACCACCATTTGAAGATGAAATATTAGCTGATACATATTTGTTTATGCTGGAAAGTTCAAGGTTTCTCTCGGTAACAGTGAATGTAACTGTCTTAGTTGAAGAATAATATCCACCATTAGAACCATCAAAGTTAATTGACACCTTAGGAGCTGTCTTATCTATACTGAACTTTATGCTCTTAGAGGTTGTGTTTCCTGCATTATCTTTGAGGGTAAGTTTAACTACAATATCATTAGAGTTGCTGGAAACCTTAATATTCTTGCTCATTGCTGTTACAATGTTCATCTCTGAGCCATCTTTTTTCCATGTAGAATCAGAGATTGAACCATTGGTTACAGTGGTTGTATCGCTCATATTTTTAGATGTATCATATGGAGCTTCTACGCTATATGTTACAGATTTAATACCTGAGAATGTATCTTGAACAGATAGCTTGATATTTACATCTTTATTATAGAGTTTGTTGCCTGCGGCATCTTTGTAATCTGAAGAGTCTATAGAAAGCTTTACGCTGGATGTGCTGTTGTGCAATGCTTCGTTTTCTACAATAACACCATCAGGATGCACATTCGAACCCTTGTTGCCTACGTTATCTACTGCATAAGCATAAATCTGACCTTTGAAGCCTGCTTTCACAGTAATTTTGCCGGTGTGGCCCTTTATCTCGCCTGTAGCCTTTTCGCCTTTAACAGGAACTATCTCATAATAGATAGCTTTAACACCGGAATCCTTTGTAGAATCGCCTATGCCATCATTTGCAGAGATTTCTACAGTTGTGTCTGACCTAAAGAAGTAGCCATAATCTGTTACTTCTACCAAACCAGCTGAAACACCATTTGAACTGGAGTTAGGTGTCATCTTAAAACCGGATATTGCAGGAGCTTTTCTATCGATATAGAATGTATAGCTTGATTCGCTCTTATTATCAGCACCATCGGCTACAGAGCCCTTTATGATAAATTCACCATCTGTGTCATGTGGTGCAACCTTGCTTGTATTGAACTTGTATGTTGCAAGCACAACAACACCATTTTGCTTCTGTGTATCTGAAACATAGCTTAAAGGTACATCTTTGTTGTTTATCTGAACATAGGTATCGTCAAGCTTCAAGCCATAAGTACCCTTGTTCATAAATTCTTCTGCAGTAGCTGTGAAGTCAACATGAGAGTTATACCAGTTCTTTCCGTCACCTCTATATACAGGTGCTGAGTCTGGTTCCAATCGTGTGAACATAGCGTTGCAATCTGATGAAAGATGTATGCAGAAGTTAGCATATTTATTGGCATCGAGCCAGTATTTATCGTAGTTGATTCCTTTATTAGCTATAAAGAGCATAACATCTTTATCCGTTGATGTAGGCACTGTGGAAGTTTCAGAGCTGTTGCGTGCCTTATCTATTATTGTAGCCTCTACCTTTCCACTGAAAGGCTGTTTTATCAGATATGTGGCTGTATAGAGCAAACCACCATCAGTGTCTGTTGAAACCTCCGGATCACCTACCATAGAAATATTATCGTTTTGTGTAACATTAATAGTGGAAATACCGGCTGTTTTTCCTTCGTCCTTTGCTACGATTGTCAATTCGATATCATCATTATAAACGAATGCACCGCTACCATCTTTAAGAACATTGTTTGAAGTAACGCCATTTCCAAGAGTATTTATTTTGTAGGATATAATCTTTGGTGCTGTCACATCAAGATAAACTGTGGTTGTGCTGTCGATAGAATTATTGCCGGCATTGTCTTCAGCATACACATATATGCTATACTTGCCATCACTGCTCTTTGCTACATCACCTGTAGAAACTTTAAAAGAAGCTTCATGTGTAATCATACCATTCTGCTTAGTTACATCTTCTACCTTTTTAACAGTTACTCCATTGATGTTTACATAGTAATTGCCTAGACCTGAGTGTTCGTCTTTTAAAGAAATATCAATGGTTGTATGATCTGCATATGTGTTTTGAGAGGATTCTGTTGTTGTATGAGCACTCTCTACAGTGATATCAGGTGAAATATACTCTACTATCACCACATTATCAAGCAATGTATAAGTTACTGCTCCACTCTCAACCTTTTCTATTGCAATAACAGTGCTATTGCCTGCTTTATCGATTATTTGAACAGCCAAATTTTCTGAAAATACACCATGGGTAGGTGCTTCTACAATAAATTTAACTGTATTACCATCTTCACTTGTGGTAGAGGTGCAAGAAATTGGCTGATATGTGTCTCCATCCTTCTTGCACAGGAAAATATCCTGCACACCACTCTTATCGTCACTTGCTGTTACTGCAAGCTCAAATTTTCCGTTTGCAAAAATACCATAATCTATGATATTTAGGTTGGCAGCACCAAGTGCCTGCGCTGTAATATTTTCAAGTGAAGGCTCTTTTGAGTCTATTTTATAAGTTGCTTTTTGGGCTATATATTTGTCACCATCATAGAAACCAATAACAGAAACAACCTTGTCTGTATTATCAGATGCATTTAGTTTTACCTTAATGGTGCCTGATGAATCCTGAGTGTAGCCCTCTGTATCGGTAGAAATATCGTCACCGCTGTTATAAACACGATAATATACCTTTTCAAAATCTGCTGTAGGTATCTCTACATCAGTTGAAACATTAATATATCCGCTATATGATGTAGCATCGATAGATGGAACTTTAATATCTACCTTTTGAGTGGAAAGCACAGGGCTAACTATGTTTTTTCCATTTCTGCTAAATGAAATCTTTACGCTACATTCTTTTATTCCTCTTGAATCATCGTTTCCGGTGATAGAGTGATCATAAGATGATGCTGTGGTCTCTTTTACGCCACTATCAAACTCAAAAATAAATTTATAATCAGAGATTGTAGCACCATGATATTTTACTTGACCACTTTGAATATCAGCTGTAAATTTTAATGATTGGTTTGTACCGTCCGGCACGTATTTTGTGATTGCTGAATCTGAGTGTTCTCCATCCACCTGCAATGATACAGTAGGATACTCAACCTCATCATAGACCTCAATATCTATGTCGGTTGAAAATTTTTCTACACTATTTGAAAATGCCAGTGTAAATGTTTTTGTTCCAACAGTTGATGAACTCCATACGCCTGTGGAAGCATTGTAGTTAACATTCCTAGATGATACGCTAACCTTTGACAAGCTGTTCATTCGAGAATATCCGTTAGAAGTGCTTGCTTTGATTTTATAATCAGTATTGACATAGCACTCATTTGCAGAAGCAGATGATGAAGCTTCTATCACATCAATCGAAATCATCTTTGCAGGTGCGATGTCTTCAGCTTTATATTGACCATCAGTAAGCTTGATAAGCTTTGTATATTTTTGACCTGCTTCAAATCTGATTTTTGTGCTACCTAACAGCGATACTTCCATTTCAGAAGCATCTAAATTTAGTCCATATACATTATTTTCATCTATATGCATTTCACCGGAGGAGCTAAGTGCACACACAATCGCACCCTTTTTCATATCGAATTTCTCGGTGTAGTCGCCTATAGAAACGGTGAATTTGTTATAATTAGAAGATGTATCAGAATATGACACATAAACGTCTTTATCTCTTACCTTGCCATAATAATGCATATATCTTGCTGTAGATTCTTTGCCGTTTTGGGCTGAATATATGATTTGTGGAGTTTTGCCTGCCACTCCAAGATCTATGCTCTGAGAAGATGAAGATATCTCATTGTCATTAATTACAAAATAAACTGCTCTTACGTTGCTGACAATATCTATATTACATCCTTGGCTAATAGATGAAAATGTATGAGCATAAGCATCAATGCTCAAATCAGATATTTTGCTAAGTTCAAATCTCTTTTGAGTATTGTTATCATATGCAACCTTGGCATAGTATGTAAGAGCGCTATCTTCATCTGATGGCTCAAAATAAATAATGGTATTTGGTGATTCTGCGTTGCTTATAGAAAGCTTAGGTGCCACCTTACCCGTCTGTTTTGCAGCTGTATTGATTGCCACAGGCACACTCACGCCTACAATCACAAATGCAAGTATAACTGATAAAACCTTAAATATCGGGTTTTTTCTTTTTTGCTGTTTCATTGCTTATTTTCCTCCCTAGAAAAAAATCAATGTATAATCTCATCTGTGTGGATGAGTTTTATATCTTGTTCCAAACTAAAGTTGATTTTTCCATCATATTCGATAACTATTGGTGTATGAGGACTCTCTTTCTTTTCAAGTGTTTGCGTTGTGCCTGATTCGTCCATATTATCATTTGATCCATCATAAACTACAGTATTCAAATTATTGTTATATAAAACTGTTGTTTCGCCAGAATCATTCAATACTGTAGTGTTATTATTATCCTGGGAAGTATCCAGCACGGTGGTTTCTGATGAGTCTGCATCCTGTGTCTCTATTTTAGGTTTAGAGGATGTAACCAGTTTATCTGTTTTAACTTTCTTGCCGGTTAGCTCGCCTGTTTTTTCATTTAATGCTTTGGTCTGCATTTGTTTAATTTTCTTTCGTGCAGTGCTTCCTGTGAGATATCCTACTACACTTGGAATCTTAAATTTGAAAAAGACAAAAACAGCAGCTATCAAAAACAATATTGACAATGCAAACGAGATAATTGATACAATTTCAAATATTGTGCTTTTCATATCAGTTACCTCCTCTGCTGTTTTGATATGCAGTGTCTATCGTGCTAAAAGTATCTTCAACACTGGTCAAAATCTCTTTTTCTTCATCTTCAAAGTTAGCATTTTCTATTAGCTCCACGCCACTTTTTATAGATGAAAGCAAATCTATAACATCAGTCTTTTGTATACCTGCCTTTTTAAAATCTGTGGCACTCTGACTGATTATATATCGAATAATGTCATAGGTTTTTAGCTTTAATATATCGGAGGTATCGTTTTCTATCTCTTTGATCATATTTTTGAGGTCTTCAAAAAGCTCTTTAGTGTCATCTGCATTTTTTTCATTGTCGACCTGACTAAACGCTTGTTGAGTAGATGATATATATTCTGCTATCTTTTTCATTACACTGGCTGTTTTGTAGTTTTTAAAATCCTTGTATTCCACTACAATATCAAGCCACTCTGCCGAATTTAGAATATTCTGATTAACATTTTCAGAGCTTTGTTTTTCATAACAGCTCCAATACATCTTAGCAATATCATATGCTAGCTGAGGATATTCTTCATCAGATGATAAAGCCTTGATGTTGGTTTTGTAACCACGTATAACACTAACCTCATCCGAAGAAAACACATCATCTTCTATCATAGCTTCTACAAGCCTTTGATATGGCAAAAATTCCTCCGGTTTAAGCTCGATTGCTTTTTTATAATTATCTATCTTTTCTACAGAAGTAGACGAATTTTCTGCTGATGTTATGTATTCATTAAAAATATCATCTGTTTCACCTTTTTTGAGGTTAAGCGAAACAAAACCGGATGTTAAAAATACTGCTGATGCTGCAAGAAGTGCAATAAAAACTCTCAGCTTGTTTTTTTGTTTCTTTTGAGTTAACGCATCCAGCTCATCGTAGTGTTCAAGATCATACAAAAGCTCTGTGCAGCTTTGATATCTGTCATCAGGATTTTTCTGAGTGCATTTTAATATTATTTTTTCAAGTCCTTCGGAGAGGGACGGGTTCCACTCTCTGATAGGTCTGATCTCATATGGTGGTTCACTTGGGTTTTGTCCGGTAACTAAATGATAAAGTGTAGCACCCAAGCAATAAATATCTGTTCGGGCATCTGTCTGTCCCTGCCCACCAAACTGCTCAGGAGCCGCATAGCCTATTGTGCCGAGACAAGTAGTATCGGCTATGTTTTGAGATTTATACTCACGTGCTGTACCAAAGTCGATCAGCGTAACCTTTTTTCCATCAGGACTAAGCATTACGTTTGATGGCTTCATATCACGATAGATTATCGGTGGAGTTCTGGTGTGCAGATATCCCAAAACATCGCACAACTGCTTTGCCCACATGATAACCTGACTTTGTGGTAATGCACCGTATTCTTCAATCGACTTGCTAAGAGAGTTTCCTTCGATATAATCCATAACAATGATAAATGTATCATCATTATCAATAACGTCAATTATATCAGGCAAGTTGGGATGATTTAGCTTTTTGAGCATATTTGTCTCTGCGACCAATCCCTGCTTAACGACCTCAAAGTTCCTTATGCCGTCTTTTCTAACCTCTTTTACAGCCCATTGCTTATTCGCTTTTTCGTTCATAGCAAGGTAAACAACGCTCATTCCACCCTTGCCTATTACGTTTAGTATTTTATAAATACCGCCTATGGTAGATCCTATTTCTAACATTGTTTCCTCCTAAAATGTGCGCACCAATGCTACAGAAATATTGTCAGTTTCTTTTCTGTTTTTGTTTAGCTCTATAAGGTATTCTGCATTTTGTTTCATGGCATCTGTGCTTTCGAGTACAGATGGGTTAAAAGCCTGAAATATTTCGCTTTCGCTGATCTCGTGTCTAAATCCATCAGAGCATAAGAAATACACAGCGTCTTTCTTTGTTTCTCCGAAAAACAGATCAGGATAGACATTGTATGATGCGCCTACACACTGCAAAAGTATACTTCTTCTTGGGTCGTTGAGTGCTTGCTCAGGTGTAATCATGCCGGAATCCAGCTCTCTTTGCACCAATGTTTGATCACGTGTGATAACCTTGACTTCGTCATAAACCTCATACACACGAGAATCACCAACATTAAGCACATAATAACGATCATCTGTGAGCAAAATAGCACATACAGTTGTGCCTAACTTTATGCCTATAGACTCGCCATAAGCCATAATCTTTTTGCTCTGCTCTGATACAATCTGCTCCCATTGCTCTCTCAAAACATGATCACTCAGATTACCCGATGCAACAAGTATTGGAAGTGTGTCTTCTGCCCATTGTGAAAGTGCATCTATAACAGTCGCACTGGCTACCTCACCTTTAGCAAGGCCTCCCATTCCATCACACAGTGCCGCAAACGCCACTCTGCTGCCATTTATCGTCATCACTTTTATGCATAGTGAATCCTGATTTGTAGCCTTGGTTAAACCAACATCTGTTGAGGCCTGCACTAAATAATTCATAAATTACCTCCAGAGCATATTATATCAAATAATATATACCTATACTAATACACCATAATACATATTATTATTGTTATTATAACCTCATTATAAAGAAAAGTCAACAAAAAGCAACTGGATATTTATTGAAAGAAGCTTCATCTCACTGCATAATCATCATACTAGCACAGACAAGGCTGATATGCTATAAATCCACAAAAAAATACAATAAATAAAACCTTTGAGAGATGGTATATATACCAATTCTCAAAGGCTTATATTATTATCCGTTATATTCTGTTATTTCTATGCTGTTGATTATTACATCATTGATTGGTTTTGAACTATCTGCATCTACCTCTACCGCCGCAATAGCATTAACAACATCCATTCCGTCAAACACCTGTGCAAACACAGCGTGTCCTCTGTTTATAGTGTTGAACGCACCATCAAGGAAGTAGTTTCCGCCATATTTTTCATACATAAGCTTGATATTATCCGGCACGAGAGATGGATCAAAAAAAGCATTGTAAGACTGCTGTTTGTATAAATCGATATCTGCGTCACTATATTGTCCTTTAAGGGATTCTAGGTAATCTTCAAATTGCTTTAGGTTCTCTGCTATAGAATCCCAGTCTATACTTTCCGGACTATGGCTTTGATTAATAAAGAACTGGCTACCATTGGTGTTTGCGCCACTGTTTGCCATCGCCACACTACCATAAACATTTACAACATTTTCTGAGAACTCATCCTCAAAGCTATCTCCCCATATGCTTTCACCACCGGTGCCATTTCCGTTTGGATCGCCACCTTGAATCATAAAACCCTCCATCACTCTGTGAAATGTGAGTCCATCATAGTATCCATCTTTAGCATGGGTAATAAAGTTTTCAACAGTCTTTGGTGCCTCATCAGGAAAAAACTTCATTTTAATATCGCCCAAAGAAGTGTGCAATATAGCGATTGTGTCGCCGTTTTTAGGAGCTGCCATTTGAGGAAAATCCTCATCTATTAAAGTTTTCTCCACAGGTGCAGATGTGCTGGAAACCTGAGAGGTTGAGTCCACATCTGATGCTTTTGAGTCAGTGTTTTTGTTATCGCTACAACCGGCAAAAAATGCTGATGTAAGTGCAATGGCAATTAAAAGTGCAATTAAAGATGTTTTTTTCATTGTTTTTTCAATTCCTTTCAAATTAAAAATTAATTATATTAACATAGCTAAAATGTATAAATATTTATGTTTAATGTTGGTTGGACATTATTGTGTCATATTCAAAAAATCGGGCTCATATACTATATCGACAACATAAATAGGAGGTCCCAAAATGACAGATTTTTATCCGGAAGGAAAATTTATAGAGAGTGCCGAAAATAAGTACTATCTTAAAAGCATTTCCAATCTATCTCAGGCACAGCGTGAGGGCAGAATTCTCGAAGCAAGAGCAATCGTTTGCGACTCTAATCACAACCTGATAGTCGATTTAGGCTGTTGCAAAGGAATTATATACAGAGATGAAGGTGCGCTTGGTATAAAAGAAGGCACCGTGCGTGATATTGCAATAATATCGCGTGTAAATCGCCCTGTGTGTTTTATAATAACAGATTTTGAGAGAGACAGCAACAACAATATTCGTGCGGTTCTCTCACGAAGAGCCGCTCAGGAAAAATGTATGAATGAGTATGTGCTAAAGCTAAAAAAAGGCGACATCATACCTGCAAAAATAACCCACACCGAAGTCTTTGGTGCTTTTGCTGATATTGGATGTGGCATAGCATCACTCATGCCCATAGATATGATATCTGTATCTCGAATTGATCATCCCAGAGAAAGATTTACTATAGGCATGGGTGTGAAAGCCATAGTAAAAACAATAGACAATGGACGAATCAGCCTTTCTCACAAAGAACTGCTTGGTTCATGGCAAGAAAATGCAGATATGTTTTCCGTAGGTGAAACCGTTGCAGGAGTAATAAGAAGTATAGAGGAATATGGAGCTTTTGTGGAGCTTACACCAAACCTTGCAGGACTGGCAGAGCTAAAAGAAAACATCCATCCTGGTCAACAAGCAAGTGTCTACATAAAAAACATCATTCCTGAGAAAATGAAAATTAAGCTTATAATTATTGAAACATTTAACGGTGATAACACAATACCACAACCAAATTATTTTTACGATGACACTCATATGGATTACTTTAGGTATTCACCCGAATGTTGTGACAGAATAGTTGAGACTGTTTTTAATGAATAAATATTCATTATTTTAAATGAGGAACTATAACATTTAGTAGTATCCAAATGACGATAAAACCTAAAGCAACAACGCCTATTCCAATCAAAACAAACATCATAATTTTCGAACTCAAGCGGCTTACTTTTGCAGCAGTAGTAATCACCATCGGTGGCTCCTGCTCATAAACGCCGCTTCTCTCACTTATAGATGTAAAAAAGGCTTCTGTCTCCTCTATATGTTTAAATTTGGTATTTTTTCGACTGTCTTTAAGTTTTCTGTATTTTAGTCCATAAAAGTCACTTATATATTTCATAAGTACAGAACCGGTCATAGTTTCAAGCTCATTTGGTGCATCAGGAAGCATTATTATCATTTGCTTGCCACTCTGAATGATGTATCCATCACAACTGCCCTTTGAGTTTTCTATTCGTTTACAAGTGATCTCACCATCACCAAGCGGCTCGATGCTTCTGGAAAGGATATCTACAATATTAGTTTCATCTTCTCTAAAAAGTCCACCTAGTATAAACACAAGATTACTTCTGTTAAGCGCAGTTTTTAGCTGATCTGCAAGATCTAATGGACTTGTTGCGACCATGGTTCTGCTCACCTTAAGCTCTGTGCTGAGAATTTTCTTATTAAATATTTGATGATTTATTCCAGTTTTTCTTGCAACATAAAAAATAATTTCACACTGCATTAAATTACCTCTTTTCACTACTCAATATTATGAAAAATTTAATGTAAAAATCAATATACAACGCAAAGCTACTCTTGACTTGACACTTCATCTTCTAATGGAATGTCACTAGTTTCGTCTGTGGCATCCTCATCTGTCGGTGTGCTTTCAGTAAACTCGCTTGATGTAGTATCAGTTGGAGAAGACTCATCAGGCAGTACTTGTAAAATATCATCGGTAGCAACATCTGAACTCTCTGCCGAAGATGTTTCCTCTTCCGATGAGGTTGTTTCTGATGAAGTTGGTGTTGATGCAACTTCGTTATAATCCGGGCTTTCATTGATAAAGAAATAGCCTGGATCTACCATTGGTCCGGAAATGCCATTGCCATCATACCAGCTTATGCCGCCACTCGAATAAACATTTTCAAATGTGGTAGTTGCAGGTGGACGTCCTCCACGATCCTGATACCATATCTTAGGATACACAGGATTAGAGTTATAGTATGCATTCGAAGTGCTAAAGCTAAAGCCATTTTCTTTTTCGTTCTCTCTAATTTTGCGTGCCACTACTACTGTTCTGAACTCTTTATACTCATAGGAACAAGTGGATAGTGTCATCAACGTGTCATTCTCATTCACTGTAACAGGGGTATTTATCAATGAGCGCATTCTGCACTGATAAACATAATTGATAAACTCTGATTCCGTATTAAAGGATCCTTTGAGATAATCAAAAAAGATACCGTGATCATTTCTTGTATTTGTAATAAACACAGCAAAAACTACATATTCAGAAGTTTCCTTCCTGTTAGTAAATGTAAATGTAGGTGTAGAGCGATAAAAATCAAGGCTCTTGTAGTTGCAGATTTCGCTGAACATTAGATTATTTCCGCTGTTGTGACCGTGTAATATCACATTTTTAGAGTCAACACCTTTGTTAGAACGATAGTCTATAAATATACTACCATAGTTACTTGTGTTTCCCTTAAAATCCTGATACAAATACTTCTGATAAGATGCATTGTCAGACTTACTATAAAGCACAGGATAGTCTATATTCTTAGTATTTGGAATATATATCCATCCTTGCACCTCATCATTGATGGCTATTAGCGTTTTAAAAGAGTCTATCACACCATCACTGTCTTTATCAGTTTTAATGGTACCATCTGATGATTCATCACCTATATTCATTGCATTGTAATATAGATCTTTTAGCTCATCATATGTACCCTGCACCTGCGCAGGCTCAATCAGCTTTGATTTTATAATTATTCCGCCGGATACCACCACGGCGATAACAGCCACCATGAAAAGAATTTTTCTCACACATTCAATGGTGCTATCGCCTTTCACCGGCACATAATACTTCCATGATAATGGCGACACCTTAGTATGCTCATAGCTAAAATAGTCATATTCAGATTGGTTATCTGTAGTCTTTTCTATAAGATCACTGTTGTTAAGGCGATCTACAGCCTTTTTTACCATCTCGGCATTACTCACACCTGAAAGCTCACTCTTCGGAAAAGCAACAAGCGTTACATCGTCACACACAGTAAAGCAGGCATTATACCCGTTGCCCATATCTCCTAATGAATATATAGGTCTTATTACGTTACCTTTTTTAATTTTTGATTGTGAAGTAGTGCTATCTATCGGTTTTGCAATTTTTTCAAATGCTTCTATCACAGGGCAGGTGTTTGTTTTGCCCAAGCCATTAAATATCAGCACTATATCTATCTTATCTTTTCCTTTTTGGGTTTGCTTTAGGGTAGATATAATTTTGCCACCATCATAGGCAACATTAGTATTATACATAACCTTAATGTCATTTTTTAAGAGAACTTCAACAATCTCATTTGAGTCCTCTTTTTGAGATGACATTTTTTTCTTATCTTTATATAAGTAATAAATTTCCGAATTCATATATGATCACTTCCCAAATTCAAAAATTTTTATAATCCAAATTTATATGTTTATTAAAAACCTATCTTTGTTATCTTGAGGTTATTCATAGCCTCTTCTATAAGCTCGTCAAAACCAGCCTTCTCTTCAGCTTCTATAACATATTGTAGCACCGGTCTTGTGCGTGGATGTTTTGGTGTAAACACAGTGCAACAATCCTCATACGGCTGTATGGAAATATCAAATGTGCCTATCTTTCTTGAGATATCCACTATATCTGTTTTATCCATTCCTATAAGTGGTCTGAACACAGGCATCTGGCACGCTGAATCAGTGCATACCATTGCATATAGCGTCTGGCTTGCCACCTGACCCAAGCTTTCGCCTGTGATCAATGCATGGCAATCATCCTTTTGAGCTATTCGTTGTGATATTTTCATCATAAGTCTTCTCATAATGATAGTAAAAAGCTCTTCTGGGCACTCGTTATGAATTTTCTCCTGAATTTTAGTAAAAGGCACTGTAATCATTATCATTCTACCGCTGTATTTTGACACCTGCTCCATAAGATCGCAGACCTTTTGCTCAGCACGCTCGCTGGTGTAAGGAGGGCTTGCAAAGTGGATTCCCTCAAGCACCAAACCACGCCTTGCCATCATATAAGCTGCCACAGGGCTATCAATACCGCCCGAGATAAGCACAGCAGCTCTGCCGGATGTGCCCACAGGCATTCCGCCGGCACCTTTTTCTGCATTTGCTCTCACAAAAGCCATAGTGTCTCTTATCTCTATTGTGACAGTAACCTCAGGGTTATGCACATCCACATGGAGATTAGGATAATTCTCTAAAATAACTCCGCCAATTTCAGCAGAAATTTCCGGTGATTTTAGTGGAAATTTCTTATCACTTCGCTTTGCCTCAACCTTAAATGACTCTGCAAAGCTGAGTTTATCACGCAGATATTCTACAGCACAGGATGTGATTGCTTCCATATCCTTTTCTACAGCGCACGCACGTGAATATGCTGATATACCAAAAACATGGCCTATACGATCGGCTACATCGTCCATATCAATATCAGCATCAAGTGGCTCAACTGATATAGTAGATTGAGCTATTTCAATATTAAACCTTCCAAGCGATTTTATCTTTTGCTTTATATTTTTTATCAAGACATCCTCAAAAGAACGTCTGTTGAGTCCTTTGAGAGCTATTTCTCCAAGCTTAATTAATATAACTTCTTTCATATATTTTCTCCTGTGTAAAATGTTATTTTGCTCGTGCAAGTGTTTGCATGCCTTGCATCAACACATCATAAAATATTTCTATTTCTTCCACGGTGTTCAGCTCAGAAAAGCTAAGCCTAATAGCACTATCCGAAATTTCTTTTTTTAATCCCATAGCTTCCAGCACATAGCTTGTTTTGCCTTTAGCACATGCCGAGCCACTAGACACATATATACCATTAAGCGACAAATGGTGTAGCATTGTTTCGCTTCTTATACCCGGTACACTAAAATTAATTATATTCTTAACGGCGTTGTGAGGTGAGTTGATCACAATGCCATCTGTTTTTGTGAGCATATCTATGCAAGTCTTATGGAGCATATCCATGAGTGATTGATAAAAATCTGATGGTATCTGCTTTACAGCTTCTCCAAAACCTGCTATAGCCGGCGTGTTCTCTGTGCCCGGTCTAACTTTACCTTGCTGTTCTCCGCCAAATATTATTGGACTTACACGCACACCTTTTCTTATATATAATGCGCCCACACCTTTTGGGCCATGCACCTTATGACTGCTTATCGTAAGCAAATCTACACCTAATTTTTTGGGTTTTACAGGCATTTTTCCGAATGCCTGCACAGCATCACAATGCACATATGCTTGTAGCTTTTTGTGTGCAATCACCTTAGATGACACATCTACCGGTATAATAGATCCAACTTCATTATTAACAAGCATCATGCTAACAAGTATAGTATCCTTATCTATTGCATTGATGATTTTTTCAGACGAAATATTGCCTTTTTCATCAGGCATGATATAGGTTACTTCAAAGCCATTTTTTTCGAGCTGTGCCATGCTTTCCATCACACTGCTATGCTCAAAAGCGGTGGTAACAATCTTTTTTCCAATTCTTTTTTTAACGTCAGCACTGCCAAAAATAGCAAGATTGTTCGCCTCGGTGCCACCTGAGCAAAAATATATTTCGTCTTTATCTACAGATAGCATATCTGCAATTGTTTTTCGTGCTAATGTTAGTTCATTCTCAGCAAGCATACCTTTGATATGAAGTGAAGATGCATTTCCATAATTATTGATCATCATATCATACATCTTATCACAAGCCACTTTACATACAGATGTTGTAGCACTGTTATCAAAATATATTTCTCTCAAAAACAGACACCTCCAATCGTATCACATAATACAACGTATATATTATACATCATCTAATCTTATACTGCAAATATTTTTTAAATAATGATACAAAAACACCCTTAAAGTTCCTAAACTTATTGTTTTGCAATAGTTTTAGTGATCAAGATCGTCTTTTTATCTTAATATACACTAAAAAAATCGGACAAAGCAACCATATTAGTTAACTTTGCCCATCTCCCATAAATCTTTTAAATTTATATAGGTATCATTATTCAAATCAGCGGCAATCAAACAAATTTCGTCCAATTCTCTTTCACTACCCACTAGGATACCCATTTCTTTTTCTATATCATTTGAGTTAATATTACCTTCGCCTGTGATATCACCCGGTAATATAATTGTATACACTGTGTTATCACCATTCTTTAATTTAACAGTAACCTTAGTGCCTGTGCCAATTTTGCCTGATTTAATTTCTTTGCCCGATATATTTTCACAATTTAAAAGTTTTTCGTTATCCAACGATTTTACAAAATCCGATAGAGTTGTTCCCTTTTCTATAAATGCAGTTTTTTCATTTTTAGCATAGCTTGTTGTATCACTCTTTTTATCATTATCTTCTACAATATTCGCTACATTACCATCAGATAAGGTCTTTTCACCACTATCTCTGTCCCCGACCCAAGAAACACTTAGCTTATTTCCATTGTTGAGCATTGCCACAGGCAACCCTCCACACACAGCGACATCCAAAATACTACCTTTTAATGAGCATGTATTTATCAATTCGAAACTGTTAGTGTATTCATACAATACGCTACCGGAGGCAAGATAGACTCCATTGTCACTCTTGCATCCACTCGTAAAGCTAGTTCCTAAATAATAACCTGCGTTAGATGACAAATCAAACACACATCCGTTATCAAGAAGTGCAAGATTATCGCTTAAAAACCTGATACTAGAGCTATGTTTATCAGTGTATACCCACTCACTGCTATAACAGCTCTTATATCTCAAACAACCATTCTCCAGCAATGCGGCATAGCTTCCGTTTGTGCTGGCAGTAATATTGCTAATAGCCTTACTGAAAGAAACTATAGTTGTGTTATTATATGTGTCTGTAATCTTAACACTATTTTCTAGAAGAAGGTCTTCGCAATATATGTTTCGTAATTTATCTATACACAAGGAATTGTAACTGCTGCTTCCACATCTAACACAATCCACCTCATACAAGCTAGACAAAGAGTATCCCTTGTAAATATAAATTCCCATACCACTATCATAATCAGCATCACCATAATACGCAACATAAAAGCACCCATCAAAATATTCAAACAAACATATCTCATATCCTGGGTAAAAGCTTTCAGAATTAACACTATTTAGTGAGTTATCAAGCGAAACCACGCTGACATAATCATATCCACGGTGCATAGAATACACTCCACCTGAATACGAAATAAGCCTATTACTATCATACGAATAGTAGTCTATATCAAGATTAGCCGCTGATACTGCTGTATTATTTATTTGAATAAAAATTATCAATATCAGTACAGCACTAAAAATTATTTTCTTAAGGCAAGCAATTTTCATATTAATTTTTCTCATTTATTTTTATTAAAACCTATTTTAGATTTTACAAGCCATCAACAACTATAGTATATATTTAATATATATAATAGAATATCTTATATATTTCGATATATTTTGTGTATTTTCGACATTGCAAGAACAAAAAAAACACCGCCTAAACATAAAGCTTAGGCGAATAATGGTCCGAGTGACTGGAGTCGAACCAGCGGCCTCTTGAACCCCATTCAAGCGCGCTACCAAACTGCGCCACACCCGGATAGTTTTATCAATCAACTGTGACATTATATCATAGTTAATTGAGCATTTCAATAGTTTTTCGGGCATAGTTAAAAACTTTATTTAAATCATATATATTTGCAAAGATAATTGATATTAAATAAGTGTTTTATCTTTTAAAGATTGCGACATTCAGTAAAATCGTTACAATATATCAAAATTAGACGTGGACCACATAGAAAAACAGCTTAAACACTACATTTAGGCTGTTTTCTTGTGTACAAAAAGCAGTGACATCATCTGCCACTGCTTTCATATTATTATCTCGCAACCTATATAGGTTGGCTTTTTTATTTTGTTCCAAATATGCGGTCTCCGCAATCGCCCAATCCAGGAACTATGTATCCGTCCTCATTCAGCTTTTCGTCCTTAGCCGCACAGAATACATCCACATCAGGATGTGCTTTTGTAAGAGCTTCTATACCCTCTGGTGCTGCTATAATGCAAAGAAACTTGATACTTCTTGGATTGCTGCGCTTAATAATGCTGATAGCATCTACAGCTGAACCACCGGTAGCAAGCATTGGATCAAGCACAATAACGTCTCTCTCATTGATGTCAGAAGGAAGCTTGTTATAATACTCTACCGGAAGCAATGTAGTTTCATCACGATACAAGCCGATATGGCCAACCTTTGCCGCCGGCACAAGACTAAGCATACCATCCAGCATACCTGTGCCTGCACGAAGAATCGGCACAAAAGCTAGCTTTCTGCCTGAAATTGTCTTTGCCTTAGCCACACTGAGAGGGGTTTGCACCTCTATCTCCTCGGTAGGGAGATCTCTGGTGGCCTCGTAACACATAAGCATAGCAACCTCGCCTACAAGCTCTCTAAAAACTTTGCTTCCTGTGGTCTTGTCACGCATAAGTGAAAGCTTGTGTTGGATCAGCGGATGATCAAATACAACTACACGTCCTACCATAAAGAATCTTCCTCCCCTTATTATAAAATGTTCTTGCCGTTTTCTATATCTGTTACCATATTAACTCTCTTTAAGTGCTTGCCACCCTCAAACTCAGTATGAAGAAAAATATCGGCAAGCTTAACAGCCATTTCTTCGCTAATAACACGACCGCCAAGGCAAATGATATTTGCATCATTATGTCTTCTGGTCATCTCTGCGCAAAACTCATCACTGCACACAGCCGCACGAATACCCTTGACCTTGTTAGCAGCCATACTGATACCGATGCCGGTGCCACAGCAAAGTATTCCTCTTTCGCACTCTTCTTTAACGATAGAATCAGCAACTTTATAGGCAAATACCGGATAATCTACAGAATCGGTACTGTATGTGCCAAAATCCTTATATTCTATGTTATTTTCCTCTAAATACTTTCTTATAGCTTCCTTTAGCTCGAAGCCTGCGTGGTCACAACCTATTGCTATCATTATTTAATTCCTCCATTTAATTTTTTATTATTTAATTCTCTTTCTGCCTGAGGCAAACGCAGATATGTGGGCATAAGCTGCTCAGCAGAAACGATTTCGTTGTTTTTAAATTTCCTTTCTGCCAAGAGTGCCAAAGAAGATGCTCTCTGATACACATTATTCGAGGAAGGCAAAATATATTTGTCATCAGAAAGATTTTGTTTTGTGATATATACACCATCGCCAAGAAGATAAATTTTTTCATTAACATCTGCAAGCTCCTGCTCAAGCTCAGAGATTGCTATCGCTCTATCATCACATATTCTTTCCAGTTCTCCGTCTTTGCATCTAAATAGTGCATTATAAACCTGGTTACATCTGGCATCCATCACCGCACATATAATACCATCAAGGTTTGCACCGCCATATGCTATACATTCTAATGTGGACACTGCTACACATGGTTTATCAAGTGCCATTGCCATGCCTTTCACCGAGGCTATACCTATCCTAAGCCCTGTAAAAGAGCCCGGACCCTTGCACACCGCAAAGGCATCTATATCATCCAGAGATGTTTGCGTATTTTTTAGCAATGCTTCACACATAGGCATAAGGGTTTGACTATGGGTTAGGCCTGTGTTGGTATAAAACTCACCCAAAATAGCCGTATCGTTGCTTATCGCCACACTTGCAGATACTGCCGAAGAATCCATGGCTAATATCTTCAAAGGTCAACATCTCCCTCAATAGTAAATTTTCTCACACTGTCATCCAAACGCTCTATATTGATGCGTATAGCTGTATCCGGAATTGCATTCTCGATATTTTCGCTCCATTCGATAATTATAATACCATTGCCTATATAGTCAAAAAAACCGGTAGAATACAGATCATCCCATGATGTAACTCTATACATATCGTAGTGATAAATAGTCTTAGATGCCTCGTATTCATTTACTATAGCAAAAGTAGGGCTTGAAACACCATCTTCACAGCCGAAGGCTCTTGCAATTCCTCTTGTGAATGCAGTTTTTCCCATGCCTAATCCTCCGTATAGTGCCAGCACCTCATCGCCTTTTAAAGCAGCGCCTATTTTCTCGCCTAATTGCTCGGTCTCTTCTACACTTTTAGTAATAATCTCTACCATTAGTAAAGCTCCAAACCTGCACGCACATCACGAAATATGCGCACAAAACACCATAATAAATTGTTTAGATTATTATAATTTATTTGTGTCAATATGTCAAGCAAACGTCCATATTTAGCCTCAGCTTCAGCCAAAGCAATACCCGCATAAAGCCTTACCTAAAAGCTTTATACGGGTAAAATTATTTTTAATATTAATATTTGATATATCCCAAAAGTACGTAGTGAGCGCCCTCGCCGGTCATAAATACAAGATTAAGATTTTCTGTCTGCTGGCCGATTCCATTTGAGAATATGATCTTATTGCAGTTGGTAAATTCAGAAACATCGAGTACATAAAAACCTGTAGCCTCGTCACGTGTCATCTCAATACCAGGCCAATCTGCCGGTGAAGAAACATACTCAGCGTTTTCGCCTTCTTCCGGAACTGTCTCTTCCCAGACATATGCATACACGTGTTCCCAATCAAATCTCTCTATATCAAGAGTTACAAGATATGTTTCTGTTTCCGAATCAGATTCTGTACTACTATCTGTAGATGAATCTGATTCTGTTTCTGTGTCAGATGTTGTATCTGTTGTTGTATCAGACTCTGTTTCTGTATCAGAAGCTGTATCTGTTGTTGTATCAGACTCTGTTTCTGTATCAGATGTTGTGTCTGTTATTGTATCAGACTCTGTTTCTGTGTCAGATGTTGTATCTGTGCTTGTATCTGATTCATTTTCACTGTATGGAAGATTTTTAATAAGCTCTGCAATAAACTTCTGGAGAGTTGTTACATCCACCATATTTACTTTCTCATCAGCCATAACATCAGCTGCTTTAAGAGCTTCACCTTCAAGAATTGTAAGCTCTGCAATGTGCTTTTGAATAGCCACGACGTCTTCCATATTTATGCGAGTGTCATTGTTCACATCGCCACATAAATATTCTGTTGCGTCTGTATCAGATTCTTTATCTGATGTTTCTTCTGAATCTGTGCTTTCTTCAGAATCTGTGTTTTCCTCTGAGTCTGTATTCTCCTCAGAGTCTGTATTCTCCTCAGAGTCAGTATTCTCCTCAGAATCAGTATTCTCTTCTGAATCAGTATTCTCTTCAGAGTCTGTATTCTCCTCGGAATCAGTATTCTCTTCAGAATCTGTGGAATCAGTATTAGTAGAATCATCCTCTGTGGAATCGGTGTTTGTGTCTTCACCCTCACCTGGGTTTTCTTCGCCTGTGCCGTCATCTTCGCTCATTACAATAGCAGAGCAAGCACCAACCTTTGCATCTGCCTTAACGTCAGCAGAAGCACCTACTACAGTCATTGAGCTAAACATAAGGCTGGCAATAACAACAGCCAAAACTTTGTGTAATTTTTTCATAGAAAAGTTCCTCCTAAAAAATAAATTTATAAGACCGTTTCAATATTGTATCACACATTTCTAAAATTTGCAAACTTTCCTTTTAATTCAATAATAATAAGAAAAAAATAATCGCTATTTATCAAAAGAGCAGCCCCTAAAATAAATAGGAACTGCTCCAAAAAAGTTATCTTTTTATTAAATTAGCCCACTGCAAACGTCTTTTTAAGATTTGCAATATACTGCTGAACGCTTACAACGTCATCCATGGTTACATCTTGATCGCAGTTTACATCTGCAAGAACCATTTCAGCTTCTGAAAGCTCTACAAGCTTAGCTACAGCTTTTTGCATATAAACAACGTCAGACATATTTATCTTTTCATTGTTATCAGCATCACCATAATTCTTCTTCACAAAAGTATTTCTGGATGGAGTACCATCAAATCCGTTTAGATTTGATTTTTTCATCATTGTTGGGTAATCCTTATAGGCAACGTCCAAATCTACTCCGGCACTGCCATTTGGAATAGCCTTAAATTTGCCATTCCAGTTCCACTGATACATACCAAATTGTGACGCATAGTCATATGTTCCGGATGGTGTGCATACAGAGCCATCTGTTCCGCTTCTTACACGAGATACCCATGATTCATACTTAGTGCCAAGTGAATTATAATCCAACTTACTGCTCCACCATGAAGCCATAGTGAACACTCCGGGACACCATCCTTCTTTGATAAGGGCATCACAGAATGTAGTACACATATTAGTGCAGGTGGTTTTTTTAAGGTTAGCCTGAACAGGATCCTCTATATCATAATATACAGGATATTCCATCTGCTTACCCTTTAGCCACTGTAAGCAAAGCTCTGCATCCTTTTGAGCGCCTTTTTCGCTGGTTGCATATGTGTAGAAATAAGCACCAACAGCCAAGCCAACTGCTTTAGCAGCCTCGTAGTTTTCTTCAAATTCTTTGTCTATTCCATTTGTTGTACCAATGCGAATGATTACAAAATCTACACCACTCTGCTTAAGCGCAAACCAATCTATTGAATCTCCGTTCCATCTAGAAATGTCGATTCCCTCGGCATATACTGCGCCGTCACCAGCTGTTGGCATTATAGATCTTGTGAAAGTTCCGAATTTCTCAGCAGAACTTGGTCCAACATACTCCAAAAGATCAAGAGAAACCCAACCTAATGTGTTATCATAAGCGGTCATAGCAAATCCATCAATAATTCTGGAGATAACAATACTTTCTCCTGCAGGGATAACCATTCTTACATTGAATTCTGTTCCCGGGCCGGTTCTTAAATTAGAATTTTTTACCACCGTGCAGCTTGAATAATTTATAGTTTCTTCAATTGGTTGCTCATATCTCTGAATAAGATACTTCTTCATAACCCAACCGGTGATGCCATTAATAGTAACATTAACCCAACCATCAGATCTTGTTCTGTTAATAGTAACCAATGCTCCATGTTCGGCAACGCCTTTAATTTTAGAGCTTGTGTTCACTTGTGATCTGATATTCAGACTATCACAGTTTACATAATAATTCGGCTCCGGAACATACATATCAAAGTTGACAAACTGAAGATAATCCATGCAAACCCAGCCGGAAAGTCCCTTGTACTCAGTAAAGCCCCAAGAACCTTCTATATTCTCGATTATAACAGTGGTTCCCTTTGGAACAGAACCAATCTTATTTGATGTAGAATTCACTGCAGGTACCTCCGGTGTACTTCTCATAGAAATACTCGTGGTCACCTTATAAGTGCCTACACCCCATTTAGTGTCTGCATAAGCTACCATAGAAAATGTGCCAAATACCATTGCAAGCACAATAAGAATGGAAACAGCAGTCTTGGTAAAGGTTGATTTCATAAATTTTCTCCTCCATAAAAAAGCTAGAGAAATGATACCATATTTTGTAGAAAAATTCACCTATAAAATATAAAAAAATTGAATTTCTACATAAATTACATAGAATTAATTAAACATTTGTTAAAACTTCGGCAATTTATACTAAAAACAATCAATGATTACAATCAAAAAGTGGTGTGAATTTATATCATCTGTTGTTCAAAGTATAAACTGCCCTTGCGCAGATTTCTTCAAGCTGTTTAAGCGTCTCTACCCTACCAGCTTCATTTCTGAATTGTGCCGCACCACCAAAGCCTTTCAGATACCACGTTGCGTGCTTTCTCATCTCACGCATGGCTATTTTTTCACCTTTATAACGTACCGCAAGCTCGGCGTGCCTCAACATAACTGACATTTTTTCTGCGATAGATGGTGTGGGCAGTTGCCTAAAATCATTAAACCATGCACATATCTCCGAAAAAAGCATGGGATTTCCCAAGGCTCCTCTGCCTATCATAACCAAATCACAGCCTGTTTGCTCTATCATTCTTTCAGCATCCTCTGCACTCGTTACATCACCATTACCAATAACAGGAATATTCAAATTTTCCTTTAAAAGCTTAATAATGCTCCAATCTGCATATGGTTTATACTGATCCTCACGAGTTCTGCCATGAATCGTTATAGCCTTAGCACCGTTTTTTTCGCAAATTTGAGCAACCTCAAGAGCGTTTATACTATTCGAGTCCCAGCCCTTTCTGATTTTTACAGTAACAGGCAGGTTAGTTGCCTGAGAAACAGCCTTAACAATCTCACCACAGAGAGCAGGGTTGCGCATAAGGGCACTACCACCACCGTTATTCACTATCTTAGGTGCAGGACAGCCCATATTTATATCTACTATATCAGCACCCTTTTTCTCTGCCTCTACGGCACTCATCGCCATGGTATCAGGCTCGCATCCAAATATCTGAACAGCTGATGGATGTTCTTTTTCTGATATCGCCATGAGATCTTGAGTTTTTGCATTAGAATAAGCTATGCCCTTTGAGCTAACCATCTCACTTACAATATATGATGCACCATAGTCCATGCATATTTCTCTGAAAGCTCTGTCTGATACACCTGCCATAGGTGCAAGAGCAGCAAATCCTCTTATCTCAACATTTCCAATTTTCGTAATTCCATTAGCCATATTTGCTATATAATAAAGACATTTGTCTTTATTCCCTCCGATATTATCATTAAAAGAGCAGCTCCTAATAATAGGAACTGCCCCAAAGAATTTGTTATTTTTATATATTAGCCCACTGCAAATGCCTTTTTAAGATTTGCAATATACTGCTGAACGCTTACAACATCATCCATAGTTACGGCTTCGTCGCAGTTTACATCTGCAAGAACCATTTCAGCTCCTGAAAGCTCTACAAGCTTAGCTACAGCTTTTTGCATATAAACAACGTCAGACATATTTATCTTTTCATTGTTATCAGCATCACCATAATTCTTCTTTACAAACAAGTTTCTAGAAGGTGTGCCATCATAGCCATTCAGCTTCATATCCTTAATTATAGATGGATAATCCTTATAAACTACATCAAGGTCAACATCGGTCTTTCCGCCGGAAATAGCTGTAATTCTTCCACACCAGTTCCACTGATACATACCAAACTGTGATGCATAGTCATAAGAACCTGAAGGTGAGCATTGGCTGGAAACAGTCTTACTGTTTACTCTTGCTATCCATGATTCGTACTTTGTGCCAAGTGCGTTATAATCAAGCTTACTGCTCCACCAGTCTGCCATGGTGTAAACACCTGGATACCAGCCACCGTCGAGCATTGTATCACAGAATGTAGTACACATATTTGTACAAGTTGTTTTGCTTAGGTTAATTAAAGTTGGATCTTCGATGTCAAAATAGATAGGATACTCCATCTGCTTGCCCTTGAGCCACTGCAAGCAAAGCTGTGCATCTTCTTTCGCACCCTTTACAGTAGTTGAATATGTGTAAAAATAACCGCCTACATCAATACCAACAGCCTTTGCAGCCTCATAGTAAGTCTCAAAACTTGAATCAATACCCTTTGTTGTGCCTAGACGCATGATAATAAAGTCTATACCACTTTCTTTAAGCAATGGCCAGTCTATATCAGTACCATTCCATTTGGAAATATCTATTCCCTTAGCATAAACAGCACCGTCACCTGCTGTAAACATAATTGATCTTGTGAAAGGGTGGAATGTTTGCAGTTCATTAGTGCTCTTATAATCTAATAGTTCAAGTGAAACCCAACCAAGTGTGTTTTCAAAAGATGTGAATGCAAATCCATCAAGGATTTTTGAAATCACAAGCTCTGATCCCTCCGGAATAACCATTCTGGTGTTGTATACCTTGTCGGGTCCTGTTCTAAGGTTTGCATTTGATTTTGTTACACAAGAAGAAAATGTTACATTCTTATCCATATCAGACTCATATCTCTGAATAAGATATTTTTTCATAACCCATCCTGTAACGCCATCAACAGTGATATTAACCCAACCATCTTGACGAGTTCTATTAACAGTAACTACCGTACCATAATCGGCAGTGCCACGAACAGTTGAATTGAGATTAACCTGAGATCTGATATTGAGAACATCACAATTTACATAATAGTTAGAAATCGGAACAGACATATCAAAGCTAACAAACTCAAGATAGTCCATGCTTACCCAACCGGTCAAATCCTTAAAAGATGTATGACCCCAACCGTCTTGAATTTCTGTAACAATAACAGTTGCATCCTTTGTTACGCTACCAATCTTATTTGAACTAGGGTCTACAGCAGGCACCTCCGGAGTGCTTCTCATAGAAATTCCGGTTGTAACTTTGTATGTACCGGGACCCCAACTGCTATCAGCATATGCTATTACTGAAATAGTTCCAAAAACCATAACCAGTACTAGTAAGACTGAAAGCAATGTCTTCTTAAAATTAGTTTTCATATTTATTCCTCCATAATCAATTTACATTAGAATAATATCACAAATTGCTAATTTTTGCACTATAAAAATAATATTTTAATTAAAATCTACAAAAAAGATATGTTTTATGTAATTTTTTTATTAATTCTATTGCAAAATGCACAATCAGTTTATTATCATTTTAACAGAAATCAACCATATATTTCTGCAAGACCACCTTCAGATGTTTCTCTATACTCTCTTTTGAGGTCTTTGCCGGTGTTATACATCGTTTGCACAACCATGTCAAAAGATATCTTTCTTGTTCCTGTGAGGAAGTTTGCAAGGCTGAGAGAGTTAATGGCTCTCATAGCTGCCACAGCATTTCTTTCTATACATGGTATCTGAACCAACCCGCATAGTGGATCACACGTTAGTCCCAAGTGATGCTCTAATGAGGTTTCGGCTGAATATTCTATCTGATGCAAGCCCATTTCAAAAAGCTCTGCTAATCCTGCAGCAGCCATAGAACACGCTGTTCCAATCTCTGCTTGACATCCGCATTCTGCTCCACTTATAGATGCATTGCTCTTTACAACATTGCCCACAACGCCGGCGGCCGCCAAGGCTCTCAAAATTTTCTTATCAGAAAAATTATGCTTCTCCTGCATATATTTGAGCACAGCAGGCACAACAGCACACGCACCACAAGTAGGCGCTGTTACAATAGTGCCACAGTCAGCATTTTCTTCGCTGGCTGCAAAAGCATAGGAACAAACAATTCTGTTTTCACGGGTTATGCTACTTTCGTCTATGTGTCTTTGGTTATACAAACGGCTGGCATATCGTGAAATACCCAATCCGCCTTCAAGAATCCCTTCCTTTACCAGTCCTTTGTTTATACTTTTTTTCATTGTATTCCACGTGTCAAAAAGGAAGTCCCAAATCTGCTTACCCTCGATAAGCTCCACATAATCGCTTAATCTTATATTTCTTTCACGACAAAAATTTCTTATCTCTGTGAAGTTTTTTTCCATATAGACATCAGGGGTTTCTATATCAGGCCTACCCTCGATAGATATCTCACCGCCACCGACGCTCATAACACGCATTTTATTAGTTTCTACACCATTTTTATAAGCATAAAAATCAAGCGTATTTGGGTGCGGAAGCTCTCCATCATAGTCTGTTCTGAAAACTACCTCTGTATGAACCGGCAACAAAGCATCATACACAGCCGTATCTGTGCGGTGGCCTTTTCCTGTTTTTGCCAACGAACCAAAAAGCTCTACTTTGAACATATCTGCATCTGGATTTTCAGATTTAAAAAGAATAGCCGCTTTGTTTGGCCCCATAGTATGTGAGCTAGAAGGACCTTTACCTTTTTTATAAAGTTCTCTTAAAGATTTCAATATAAACACCCTTTTCCTATATGTACTGATACATACTATCACATTCAGCAATTCTTTTCAACTATTTGCTAAAAAATATTTTACAATTTATAAACAAATATAGCAAAATCCACTCTAAGACGAAATATCATCTTAGAGTGGACAAAATGCCTATAAATATATTAATATCAGCCGAAGAAATCTCCAAATATATCTCCAAATATATCGTCCCAGTCGTCGTAGTAAGAGCCGTTATCATTACCATTTCCCTGATTTGGAGCGGTATTATTGTTCACACGGTCTGAAAGTGATGGAATGTATTCTTCCAATGTAACATCCACTGTACCCGTTGTCTTTTTACCTATTCTTGAGGTTCTCTCGATGCCGAAGCTGACAACATCTCCTACCTCATATTCATCGATAATTTCCTCTATTTCTTCTATGCTGGAAACCTCTTTTCCTCCTACAGTGGTAATTCTATCAGCAGACTGTATGCCGGCCTTATATGCGGCAGATGACGAATCAACTGTGTTTACATAAACTCCTGTTTCGCTCAAACCATACATAGCAGCCATCTGCTTTGTGTTGATATCAATCAACGACATACCAAGATAGATTCTACCACGCACATATCCATACTCCATTAGGTCTTCCAAAATATCAGAAACATCATTGATAGGTATAGCAAATCCAAGCCCTTCCACATCGCTGCCGGATGACTTAGCCACAACAAGACCGATAAGCTCTCCCTGACCGTTGAAAAGTCCGCCACCGCTGTTGCCTGGATTGATTGCAGCATTAGTCTGCAAAAGATTCATTGTTACGCCTTCAATATCTATATCTCTGTCAAGTGCACTGATGATGCCTGTGGTAACTGTTCCGCCAAGCTGTCCTAAAGGGTTGCCTATTGCTACCGCTGTATCTCCTACCTTTATTTTATCACTATCGCCAAACACAGCAGGCGTGAGATCTTTGGCATCAATCTTTATAAGTGAAACATCCTGAGTTTGATCATAACCAATAAGCTTTGCATCGTAGCTCTCGCCATTACGCAGTGTAACAGAAATGCTTGTAGCACCTTCTATAACATGGTTGTTTGAGATGATATATCCATCATCACTGATAATAACACCACTACCGGCACCGCTAGTGATATATTGTTGCATAAATGAACCGGTTGCTACCGATTCAGTTATAATCTCTACTACGCTATCAGCGGCTAATCCTGTAATTTCGGCTGTGCTTAAATCAGCCGGTGCTGTAGCTTCTGAAGCCTCTTTATAATCTCTCTCAATTTTGTTGATGACAAGTGAAGAAGATGCTGTGCCTTTCTTCTGCTGATATTTGTTTGTTACGTATGCTCCGCCTACACCACAAAGTCCCGATAGCAAAACACATATAGCAACCAGCACTGCAGCTGACCTAACTGTTAGAGGTTTTCTCTCTTTTTTCTTCTTTTCTTTCTTTATCTTTGTCTTTGTCTGCTGTGCTGTAGGATTGTTAAACATAGGATCTGCTGGATTTGCAGGATCGTTAATATTAGGATGCTGTGTGTTAAACCCATCAGAATTATATGGGTTTCCATTTCCATTGGCATTGCCGGAAAACCCACTGTTCTGATAAGGATTATTATACCCGGAATATTGCCGTGGTCTGTAATCATTCACAGGCTGTGTGACAGGATAATTTTCATACTTACCTGATTGTTCATTTTGTTTGTTATAATTAAATTGATGAAAGCTCTCATTTTCATAGCTATGATACATATCATCCTGCTGAGGTTCGACATAACTCTGTTCAGAATAATCTGTTTTTTCAAAGTCATTCTCAGAGTGAATCTCATCCATATCTCTTGCAAAATTCTCATATTCATCAGCATGAGAGTTTGCGGTATCTTCTTTTTGATTATTTTCTATATAAGTATTTTCGTTTGGCTTATTGTTTTCTTCTGATGGAATAAAACCGTTAATATTATTTTCATGCATAATTTTCTACCTCCATATCAACTTGTTGTATTGATTATAATCTGTATAGCTTAAATAATCTTTAAAAAAGCCGAGTTTTTTTAATCTCTTTTTGAAAAAGCACATCCGCAGTAGTTCTGCCTATATAAATCATACTCTTTTGAAAGCTCTATAGACCTTTTATATCCATTTTTCTTTTTAAAATCTGAGCATAGATAATTTATTTCATATTTTTCTGCTAATGACAATCCGATCTTATTTATAAGTTCAGCATTTTTAAGGGGGCTAAGTGTGAGAGTAGTTGCAAAATAATCAAACTTTTCTTTTTGTGCAAGCTTGGCAGTTTCTTCTAAACGAAGCCTAAAGCATATCTCGCATCTTGCTCCTCTTTCAGGCTCCTTTTCCATACCCTGCACCGCTTTATAATACACATCGGGTTCATAATCGCCGTCTATAACGGTTATCTCATTTTTTGCATCGAACTGTGATATAAATCTTTTTAGCTCATCACGTCTATATGCATACTCATCGTTAGTGCCAATATTAGGATTATAAAAAAAAGCTGTTATCTTAAAAAAAGGCGACAAATATTCCAAAACATAGCTACTGCATGGCGCACAGCAACAATGAAGCAATAATGTCGGAACATCACCGCTTCTTTTTATAGATTCTATAATCTTTTCGGTTTCTTTATCATAATTTATCTTTTCCATTTATCTTTCCCTTTTGCGTATTATCCCACATTTTTTTAGTATGATATCACAATTTTATAGCTTATACAAGTAGAAAAAACAGACCGAGCATAAACCCGATCTGTTTTATTTTAAAAATCAATTTAATTAATGTCCACCAAGAAGGCCTAGTACTTCGCTATATTCATAGAAATCGTTTATAACTTGCTCTATCTCAGCTGTATCATAAACGCTGATATCATCAGAAATATCTAAAAGCTCTTCGTAAATGTATTTCCATTCATAAAAATCAGAGTTGGAACCGTCATCTTTATGCTCTGCATATACTGATGCAAAAGATTCTATATAATAATCTACAACTTCTAAGAGGTAGTCCTTAGAATACTCAAGGTTTTCATAAGCAGCCTGAAGATCATTTGCAAGGCTATCAACCTGACCACTTGTAAGTGTTATTTTACCTTCAAGATATTCTAAACCCTGGTTAACGAGTGCAGCAAAAGCATTGTAAGATGCATCTGTGAACATACCGTCATTGTTGTCCGGATAGTAATAGAGTGCTTCATTCACTATAGTGTAAATTGTACCAATAGAAGTAAGCTCCAAGCCCTCAACCCAGAAGTTATAAAGTTCTTCTGCAAGCTCTTCTATCTGTTCACTAGAAAGTGATGATGGATCAGCTAAAACAGCTTTAGCCTGATTATAAATAGTCATAAATGCGCCAAAGCTATCGTTTGTATAGAAGCCATTATCGTTAACATTGTCACCATAGCTATCGATAAGACCTACCATTCTTTCAAGCATACCAATAGCTGACTCTTCAAGATTATTCCATGCTTCTACAAGTTTGTTTGTAATATCTACTACCTGATCTGCTGTGTAGCCCTCGCCATATGCGTTTACTATAGCTTCTGCCTTTTCTACAAGCTCGATGAATGGCTCATAGCTCTCACTTGTGTAAGTGTTAGCAGCATCTTCGCTGAGGTCGCCATAATTTTCGATGCTCTTGAGGTATGTGTAAAGAGTTGCAACTGCATCATCTAAACGAATATCTGTTTCAGAGCTTGTGTCGGTGTTAGTGTCACCGTCACTGTCACTGCTGTCAGAACTACCTGTTGAAAGGATATAGTCTTCACTGCCCATGTTACGAACCTGAACTGCGCCATTATACATATATGGGCAACATACTACATCTACTGTCATACCAGCCTCATATCCATCTGGCAAAGCAGCCGGTCTAAAGAGGTTTACAGAACCTGTAGCATCTGTGATAGTCATATTCTGATCGTCTACGATTGCCAAAGTAGCTTTTTTTATTACTACCTTAGTAGAAATACGGTTTGATAACTGAGCCACTGTAGCCTCTACAGGAGCTATAGGTGCATTGTCAGTAGAAACAGTCTTTACGTCTGTAGGGTTTTTGATCTGCAATGCTGTGTTATAAGAAGTTGTGGTACCCTCTACCTCAACGATAGCATTCATAGGATATTTGCCCGCTGATACACCATCACCATCATATATCTGATAGCATACTACAACGTCGTCAATGATGTCTTCGAGAATTACAGTGTTGTTGCCATAGATATATACAACCTGACCCTTAAGTCTGAGGTTCACGCCCTCGCCCTTTTCACGAGCTTCTTTTAGATTGAGAACAACGCTTGTGTCTCCTTCAGATGTGGTATCTGTATCTGAAGTTTCATCTGTATCAGATGCACTATCTGTATCAGATGTAACATCTGTGTCAGATTCGCTGTCTACATCAGTTTCAGTATCTGTTACATCATCTGCAGGGAATTTATCTATAAGGTTTGCAATCTTTCTCTGCACCGTTACGATATCTTCCATGTTAACGTCGCCGTTGCCATCTACATCAGCTGCTTTAAGCTGTTCGTCATCAAACTCAACTAGCTTTGCTACATATTTTTGTGTTTCTGTAACATCTTCCATAGATACCTTTGCATCGCCGGTTACGTCGCCTGTGAGTCTAGCCTCATCAGCAAAGGCAGTTGTCATTGCAGTCATAGATGCAAGCATAGATGATGCAATAATCAATGATAATATCTTTTTCATTCTTTCCACTCCTATTTTAAATAGATTGCGCCAATTATAGCACATCAAAATGTAAACATCAAGCTTTTTTGCCATTTATTAGCATTTTTCAAAAATATCGTCCATTTCAAAAAAATTAGTAAAAAAATTTGGATTTTTTGTGTAAATTTCAATGGTGTAAAGCATTAAAATACTATATGTTAACCTCTTAACTAGCACATTTTGCTTATCTTATTAAGAAATTTTTTGAAATAATCTGGAAGATCTGACTCAAATTCCAAATATTTGCCATCCTTAGGATGCACAAATCCTATCTTTTTAGCGTGCAGGCACTGCCCACAAAGCTCTTTATCAATCTGACGTGTCATATATACATCGTCACCTGCAACAGGGTGGCCGATATGCGCCATATGCACTCTTATCTGATGGGTGCGTCCTGTTTCAAGTCGTAGTCTTATGTGGGTGTAGTTCCCATATTCTGCTATAACATGGTAGTGTGTGATGGCATTGCGTGAATTAGAGTATGTAACCGCCATTTTTTTGCGATCAACAGGATGTCTGCCAATAGGAAAATCTATAGTGCCGGATTCTTGTTTAAATCTTCCATGCACCACCGCCTCATATTCTCTGGTAAAGCTATGCTCCTTTATCTGCTCGGCTAGTCCAAGATGAGCTGTATCATTTTTTGCAACTATCAGCAAACCACTAGTATTTTTGTCGATACGATGCACTATCCCAGGACGAATCTCTCCATTGATACCCGATAAAGAATCCTTACAGTGATGCATAAGTGCGTTAACAAGAGTACCTGTGTAATTGCCTGTAGCAGGATGCACCACCATACCCTTTGGCTTATTCACCACAAGCAACCAATCATCTTCATATACGATATCAAGCGGAATATCTTCTGCCTTTATCTCCACCTCTTCAGGGTCCGGCAGAGTAACGCTAATAATATCGTTTTCTTTCACCTTATAATTGCTTTTTATGGTGCTGTTGTTCACCAGAATATAATTTTTTTCAATTAACTTTTGTACCGCATTTCGTGTAATGCTGATTTGCTCTGATATGTATTTATCTACCCTTTGCAAAGCGCTCTTGGCATCTACTGTCAAAATAATATTTTCCATAATTACCTATACAACAGAGCTGTCGCATTAAGGTTAATATGCACAAATAAACGAGGTTGTTATCAAAATCGGCTCCCTCTGACGAGGGAGCTGTCGAGTGAAACGAGACTGAGGGAGAGAAAAACTGCATTTTTGCAGAATTTTTATCTTTTCTCTCCCTCCGTCAAAACTTCGTTTTGCCACCTCCCTCATCAGAGGGAGGCACAAATTGTGCAAATTGCCTCTAGTGCAACAGCATCTTTTTTAATCCTTTTTTGTTTTTTTAACCATTGGTGTTTTAACTGCTATCACAGAAATGATAAGTAATGCACAGCCTATTGTGACACAGCAATCTGCAAAATTAAACACTGGCGGGAAAAATGATACCTTAATAAAATCCACCACATAACCCAAAAATATTCTATCGATCAGGTTACCCACACCGCCTGCTACAATCAACAAACTTGCTGCGTAAAGCATCTTGCTTTTTATTTCATACCTTATCATCATCCAAATAAAAGCACATATGATAAGCACAGTAATAATGATAAATATCCAGCGCTGATTTTGGAGTATTCCAAATGCGGCACCTCTGTTTTCCAGATAAGTAAATTTTAATAATTCACCAATAATCGGTACATCATCTGCAGACTTTATAAAGCTGACCACCATGTACTTTGTGAGCTGGTCACATATCACAAGCGCTCCAACTACCAAAAAAGCAAGTGCTAACAATACTATCAATCCACCTTAAAAAACTAAAACTATATAAATCTAAAACAAAGCTCCATTCACTCACATCGGCTATGCGAGTAAAGCTATTATCATTTTAACATCCACCCAAACCGACACAATGAACGGAGCTCATATTTATTTTAAATTTTATTCAAGATAATCAAATCTTATTCAAGCACATCTGCACAGCGCTTGCAAATCTCCGGGAATTTTTCATTACATCCCACAGTGTGACTAAAGCTCCAGCAACGACTGCACTTTTCACCTTCGGCATGAGTTATCTCAGCCACAAGCTCACCTTCACCATCACATACTTCTACCTGTGAAACGATGAATGCTGCTGCCAGCTCGTCTTCTACCTCTTTGATGAACTTATATTCATCGCCACCGGCTGTGAGCTTAACCTTAGCTTCAAGTGAAGAACGTATGGTTTTTTCTTTAACTGCAAGCTCGATAGATTTCTTTACAGTATCTCTAAGTTTATGAATACCATCCCAACGTGCGATAAACTCATCATTAAATGTCACGTTGATCTTCTCCGGCATAGAGTTGAACACAACATTATCCTTATCACAATCACTGCTATGAGGCATATACTTCCAGATTTCGTCTGATGTATATGCAAGTATAGGAGAAACAAGGCGTGTCATAGCATCCAAGATGATGTAGATAGTAGTCTGTGCAGCTCTGCGCAACTTACTATCTGCCTTCTCTGTGTAGAGTCTGTCTTTAAGCACATCAAGATAGAAGTTAGACATATCTACCACACAGAAGTTGTGTATACTGTGGAAAACATTATGGAACTCATATTCGTCATATCCCTGCTTTGCCTTGTCGATAAGCTCATTAAGCTTATTCAAAGCCCACTTATCTATCGGCAAAAGCTCGTCTAAGTTTATCATATCCTTATCAGGATCAAAATCGCTGATATTACCAAGAATATATCTTGCTGTGTTACGAATCTTTCTATAAGCCTCAGACAACTGCTTGAGGATATCCTTGCTAATTCTGATATCGGCATGATAGTCAGAAGATGCAACCCAAAGTCTGAGCACATCTGCTCCATATTGGTCTACTACCTCTTGTGGGTCTATTCCGTTTCCGAGTGACTTAGACATCTTTCTGCCTTCGCCATCAACAACCCAACCATGAGTTAGCACAGCCTTATAAGGAGCAACTCCGTTGCAAGCTACTGATGTAAGCAATGAAGACTGGAACCAACCTCTATATTGATCGGCACCCTCCAGATAAAGATCTGCAGGAGTTCTCAAATAATCTCTCTGTTCACACACAGCTGCATGACTGCTTCCGCTATCAAACCACACATCCATGATGTCTTTTTCTTTATCAAATGTGGTATTTCCGCATTTTTTGCAGACTGTACCCTTTGGAAGCATTTCTTCGGCAGTCATAGCATACCATGCATCGCTACCCTGCTCTCTAAAGATTTTAGAAACAGCAAGCATAGCTTCCTTGTCAATATGTGGCTCTCCGCACTCTTTGCAGAAGAATATCGGAATCGGCACGCCCCACTTACGCTGTCTTGAAATACACCAGTCTTTACGGTCACGCACCATAGATGTGATTCTGTCTTCACCCCATGCAGGAATCCACTTTACATCCTTAATAGCCTTTATAGCATCCTCTTTAAAATCTTCGATACTGCAGAACCATTGATCAGTTGCTCTAAAGAGCACCGGCTGTTTACATCTCCAGCAATGAGGATATTGGTGAACTATCTTCTTTATAGCAAACAATGCATTTGTCTCTTTGAGATGCATTGCGATTGGCTTATTGGCATCAGCTGTAAGTAATCCCTCAAACTCGCCTGCTTCGCTTGTGAGTCTGCCGTCTGCATCTACAGGAACTATGATAGGAAGCTCAGGATAGTTACTGCATACGTTAAAGTCATCTACACCATGGCCCGGAGCTGTATGTACACAACCGGTACCACTCTCGAGTGTAACATGATCTCCTACGATTACCATAGAATGTCTATCAAGGAAAGGATGAGCTGTCTTAATATACTCCAGCTCGCTGCCCTTTACTTTGCCTACAACCTCATAATCGGTAACTTCGGCATCTTCCATAGCACTCTTGTAGAGTTCTTCTGCCATCACATAATATTCATCATTATGCTTGATGATAGAATAATCAAATCTAGGGCCCACGCATATAGCCACATTGCCAGGCAATGTCCATGTAGTTGTGGTCCATATCACAAAGTAAACCTTATCCGGGTCTATCCCCATTTTTGAGAATACGCCCTTATCATCTACTGTTTTAAACTTAACATATATAGAATGGCAAGGATCCTCAGCATATTCTATCTCAGCCTCTGCAAGAGCTGTCTTACAGTCAGGACACCAGTAAACCGGCTTTAATCCTTTATAAATATACCCTTTGCAAGCCATCTCTGCAAAAACTTCTATTTGCTTAGCCTCAAACTCATGCTTGAGAGTAATATATGGATTATTCCATTCGCCTATGTTGCCAAGTCGCTTAAACTGATTTCTCTGGTCATCAATATAGCCCATAGCAAACTCACGACATATCTTTCTGAGTTCTACATCGTCTATCTCTGTAGAATTTCTGATACCTGCCTTAGCTCTGGCTTTTAGCTCAGTTGGAAGACCGTGAGTGTCCCATCCAGGTACAAAAGGAGCCTTAAAACCAGACATATTTTTATATCTGATTATAAAATCCTTAAGAACCTTGTTAAGTGCTGTGCCAAGATGTATGTTACCATTGGCATAAGGAGGACCATCGTGTAATATAAACAGAGGCTTGCCCTCGTTTTTCTCCATTAATTTTTCATATACGCCGTCTTTTTCCCATTTTTCGAGCATAACCGGCTCTGCCTGAGGCAAGCCGGCACGCATAGGAAATTCAGTAACAGGCAAATTTAATGTATCATTATAATTCTGTGCCATTTTTATGTGTTCATCCTTTTTATTTTAATCTGATATTGTCATCTATTATTTTAATGCCGTCATCTTCTTCAAACTCGTCATAGCTTTCATCAATCGTGCGTGATGTGTAGTTTATTTTGCCATGTTTGTCAGAGTGCGGTGCAACCCTCACACGTGGCTTTTGCACAAAAGAGCCTGCGCCGATGCCGGCAGAAATATCTTCATTAACATCTGGAATATCTTGAGTATTTACCATGTTTTCGTCTGTGTTACGATGCACACCTACCTGCTCATTTGATAATTTTTGTGCAGCAGACTTAACCTCATTGGTATCAAACTCAAGTGTTCTTTGAATAAACTCATCAAAGTCGTTTTCTACAGCCTCGTATCTTTCCTGATAACTAGGAGTACGCTTTTTAGTTTTATCTTCTCTGGTATTGCTTACTTTTGTATCTATTTCATCTATCTTAGATTTCATTGAAACATTGCTTGATGTGGGATACTCCATATCGAGCTTTTTTTCCACTTCTTTTACAGAATCACTCGATGGAAGCTCCACAATAACCTGCAAATGCGACTTATATTTCTCTATAAGCTCGTTTCTGAAAAGCACAATTTTGTTTTGCAGGTCAATGTAGTCTTTCTTGGCTCTTTCCACCTCGTTATACACTTCATCGCACTGCTTTTTTGCATCTTCAAGAATATGTTTAGCCTCAAGCTTTGCATCTGCGATTGTCTTATCTGCCTCAGCTTTGGCATTTGATTTTATACTTTTTGCTTCGCTGAGCGCGTTTTGTATTTCTTTTTGCAGGCGCACCTTAACCTCTTCGGTTTTTCTCTCTGTAGTATCCATAATGCGCCTTGCGTTATATTCTGCCTCTTCTTCTATCTCTATCTTTTTCTTTTGGGCTTCATACAATGCGTTCTTTACAGCTTGCTCATCGTTTCTGTACTTTTCTACACGATCTCCAAGTATTTTAAGCTTTTTGGTAAGCTCGGCCTTTTGAAATTCATTTTTTTCAAGTGTATCACAAACCTTAGAAAGTAGTTCATCTACTTCCTCAATTTTGTAACCACCCATCATTGTTTTGGTAATATTAATATTTTTTATATCATTAATATTAAGCATAAAGAACCACCTAACGATACAGAAAACCGCACAACCAAAATTTCTCTTGATTGTGTGATTTTCGTAACATATATTTTATATTAACAACTCAAGTATTTATTAAAAATAAACACCATTGCTTTCAAGCTCATCTAACAGATCATCACCTGTGAGGTCTACATTCTGTGGAAGAATGATAAATGTCTTTGAAGCTATTTTCTTGATAGCTCCCTTCTTAGCAAAGGCTACACCACTCAAAAAGTCAATGGTTCTGCGGGAAACCTCTGGGCTTGCATCCTCAAGGTTAAGAACAACTGTATGAGAGTTTACAAGCTCGTTTGCGATTGTTCTGGTTTCATCGCCAAAATTGATTGGCTTGAAAAGAACTACCTTAAGTGTGGCAGTAGCATTGATGTTTACAACCTTGCTTGCGCTTGATCTAGACTGAGAAGAATAGTCACCATAACTATCTGACATATCGTCATAAGACTCGCCTGAGTAGTCATTATCAAATGCCTCGTAATCATCATTTTCATCTGTTGAAGGCCAAAAGCCCATTCCCTTGATTTTATTCACAAAATTAGCCATAATGAATGCCCTCCGTTAATTATATATTCTTTTTCCAAATAATGCGGAGCCTATCCTAACCATGGTGGCTCCTTCTGCAATGGCATCTGCATAATCGTCAGACATACCCATTGACAGAATACTCATATCAACATTATCCACTTTTTTTGAACGAATGTCAATAAATAGATTGTAAATCATAGAAAAATATTTTAAATTTTTCTCGTTTGGTTCGCAAATTGGGGGAATTGTCATAAGTCCTTTCACTTTTATTCCATTAAATTCACGTATCCGGTCTATAAGCTCATAGGCCTCTTCTACCATCACACCTGATTTACTTTCTTCTCTGCCGGTGTTCACTTCCACAAGCACATCTGTGCATATTCCGAGTGCCTCAGAGCGTTTTGATATTTCTTGAGCAAGCTTCACGCTGTCTACAGACTGTATCATGTCCACCTTGCCGACTATCTGCCTTACCTTGTTGGTTTGCAAATGACCTATAAACTGCAACGAAGCATTTTTGAGATCATATTCATCATATTTTTCGAGAAGCTCCTGCACCTTGTTCTCGCCTATATGATCCAAGCCCAGTGAGATAGCGTAGTTGATGATATCAGCAGGAACGGTCTTGACAGCAGAAAGAAATGTGATTTCATCTCTGCTTCTGCCGGCTTTCTGACAAGCCAGTGCTATCTGTTCGTTTATATATTTATAGTTATACTCGATATCAGCCTTATTATAACTATTTGACGACCTTACCGTCATATAAATCAGCTCCTTGTATTACAACCTCATCATAAAGCTTTAGATTACCGTAGTCTGTGAGGAGGTTTTCCGGATTCGGATCACAGATTACATAGTTTGATGCAGAATGTAATATTGATATTTCTCTGAACAATAGTTCCTTGGCATATTTTATATACACTCCCTGCACCTTTTGTATGCTCTTGTGTTCTGTGCCGTCTGAGTCAGTGGTAGTAACCTCTGTTTCTATTGTTCTAAGTGCTTTTTTTGAAATTCTGAGTCCTTCATAATGATTTGTTTCTATGCGGATATCCTCGTTTCTTAAATTGACTAAATATTCGTTGATAGTGTCACACCTAAAAATAGCCAGACCGCCTGCTTTTTTGCTCTTTTGATTGATTTTTACAAGCTTCGCAGGCACTTTGTCGAATGTAGATGAAGTGAAAATTATATCAACCTCGCCATAGCCCGAATTAAGCTCTAAAGCCTGCTGGGCAGTAACAGGGCATACTACATACCAATCAAACTCTGTAATTATTTTTCCGACAGTATTTTGAGAAACCACCTTTTTCTGAAGTTTTTGATAGTCATCCACTGTCATTTCTTTTATTCTGTCATAATCAAAGCAAGCTTCATAGCCATCTACATAAGATGAGAACACACCCGATACAGACGCCAATATTTCGCTATAATTGCCCACAGAACCGGAAGAATAAGACGAGAGCTTGTCCTTTAAATAGTTTACTCTGTCGTTATAGTTCTTCACCTCGCCTGTGAGGTATTTTCGCTCATTTATGTAATACATAATGTCGTTTCGCAAATCATAAAGCCTTGAGTATTCTCCGGAAACTCTGGCAACATTGTAGTTTGTAAGTGCGGATGTTATCTGACTTTCTGCTATATTTATACCAACAGAAAGATTTTTAAGGCTTTTATTTAGCTTAGATATACTTTCTAGCTCACTTGAGATTCTGTTGCTCTCTATATGGTCTGCTGTGGCTGTTTCTGATGAAAAAACCTTTGCCACAACTCCACCATATTTCGCCTTATCGCCATCATTGATAGCATAAGATATGTATCCATTTATGTCCGATGTAATAGGCTGTTCTTTGCGTATTACCACACAGCTTGTATCAAACGAATCTGCAACCTTTGATGTGTAAACCTTCTCGGTTTGTATCATTGAATACTGTGACACAAGTAATGCATATACTACATAAAAAATTATCACCATAAAAACAACTGCTATGCCAAGTCGTTGTAAGATTTTCTTAACCGTAACAAACCACTCCTTTCGCAAATGTCAAAAGCCTTATCTAAGATATAGCTTGTATCGTTATATTCATCTGTATTGATCCAGTTTATTTCTTTATTTCGTAAAAACCACGTAAGCTGACGTTTGGCATAACGTCTTGTTTCACGTTTGAGGTTTTCTATGGCATCTTCCAGAGAGATTTCACCATTAATAAAGGGTTCTAGCTCCTTATAGCCAATCGCAGCTCGTGCAGTATCACTGAGACTCTTAGAGAGAATATGCCTGGTTTCCTTCAGCAATCCCTCTTTAAGCATTTGATCCACACGTAAATTTATCCTGTTATACAGCACTTCTCTGTTGTTACATTTTAGACCAATAAATGTGGCATCATATCGTGATGGCTTAGAGCGAGAGATTATTTTATTCTCTGTGGGTGTTTTACCTGTAGCATAATAGATTTCCAGTGCTCTCAGCACACGCTTTTGGTTGTTGATATGAATAGATGCACATTCGGGATCTATCTTTATCAGTTCAGAATAAAGTGTTTCTATCCCTTCGCTTTTAAGCCTTTGCTCCAGCTTCATCCTGATTGTGTTATCATTTTCTTCGGCAAACTCTATGTCATTGAGAAGCGAATCAATATACAAACCTGTTCCACCCACAATAATCGGCAGTTTTCCTCGGCGTGTAATATCTGCAATCACATCGTGTGCCTGCATTACATACTTTGATACATTATAGCTTTCATCTGTAGGCACAAAGTCCATCATGTGATGTGGCACTCCGCATTTTTCCTCATCAGTAGGCTTGGCACTTGCTATCTGCATATCTTTGTATATCTGGATAGAATCAGCCGAGACTATCTCTCCGTCAAGCTTTTTGGCAAGACTAACACCAAGTGATGTTTTGCCTGATGCAGTAGGACCCACTACTGCCAAAATCTTTATTCTGTTTTGAGTAGTGTTTTCCATACGTTATGCACCGTTTCTTATTACTGTATTCTTCCGAATTGTTTTTCTATATCACGTTTTTTGATTGTTGTGCTTATTGGTCTACCATGAGGACAATATTTAAGATCAGGATTATCCTCCAGCATCTGAACCAGTGCTATCAGTTCTTGCGTGGCACTAATATTACCACCTTTGATTGCTGCACGGCACGCTGTTGAGTGTAGTATATTATCTGCTTTTTCGCTCAGTGTGTGATTTTTGTTATCCATGAGATAAGAAGCCAGCTCTATCACGCTGTCGGTTATCTCAGTTTCATCAAGATAATGGGGTGCTGCCCTAACAATTACTCTGCCTTGATCAAAATCATCTATCTCATATCCTGCCTTATATAGGATATCCCTACACTCAATTATAGTGTTGTGTTCCTCTTTAGATAGATTGATAATAACCGGATAGAGCAAAATCTGAGCAAAAGTATCTCGTTCTCTTTTTAGTCTTTCATAAATAAGTCTTTCATGTGCTGCGTGCTTATCCACAAGCATCAGCTCATCCTCTTTACTCTGCAAAATTATATAGGTATTAAAAGCCTCACCAATAAATCTCAGTCTTGGCTTAATACTATCCATCTGGAACTGAAAAGAAGATTCGTTGCTCGTTGGCATAGTTGCCACAAACCTGCTTGCAGAAACGTTATGTGAAATCACAGGAGCTTCTGCGTTTTTCTTTTTATCACTGCTTTGCATTTCAAACCGACTGCTCACTGATGTATTAAACTCATACAGGTTTGGTTTTTTATCATCTATATTTTGTTGAGATGATGGAGGTGTGGCTTTTGTTTGATTATTTGTTATTGGCTGAGATGTACGTCTGTCTGTATTTACCGGCATCGGCTGTCTTATATATTCATCACTTACTACGTCAGCAGAATATGGCATCCTGTCTGCAACGTCGTTAAGCGCGATGTTTTCATTTTCTCTAATTGCTGTTTTCTTAGGCACAAAGATTTCGGGTTCTTCCGCTGTGTCTTCTTTTACAGGCAATATTCGTGACTCTACCACAGGCTCTGATGTCATTTTCTTTGCACGCTTTGATATAAACTTGAATGCATAATTATCCGGTAAACTTTTATTCATTTCAAATCTTTTGGCCGTATCGCCCTCTATCAAAGCTGTTTTGACACCGTGATATATGCAGTCAAAGAGTGGTCGCTCATTGGTAAAGCGAACCTCCATCTTAGCTGGGTGAACATTGACATCATATGTGCCACAATTCATAGTTATATTAAGCACACATGATGGATACTTGCCAACCATAACAGAGCCTTTGAAAGCCTCTTCCAGTGCCGCCATGGCGGTGCGACTTTTCACAAATCGGCCGTTCAAAAAGAAATTTTGCAGATTTCGTGTAGGACGTGCATGGATTGGCTTTGAAATGTAACCGGATATCTCTATGCCATACATTTTATATGACATCGGGATAAGCTCTCTGGCAAACTCCTTGCCAAAAACACCATAAATAGCAGATAAAAGCTTGCCATCACCGGATGTACAAATAGACTTTCTGCCATCTCTGATGAATGTTATGCCCACCTCCGGGTGAGAGAGCGCAATCTTGTCTATAATACTAGAAACAGCGTTGCCTTCGGCAACATCTTTTTTTAGAAATTTCATTCGTGCAGGCACATTATAAAACAAATCACGCACGATTATCGTGGTGCCGTTTGGACATCCGGCATCTTCAAATGATTTCTCTTCGCCACCCTCAATGCAATAGCTAGAGCCTATCTGTTCATCCACAGATTTTGTGATAAGCTCTACCTTAGACACAGCGCAAATAGATGCCAAAGCCTCTCCACGAAAGCCTAGTGTACCTATAGAATCGAGGTCTTCTGCACTTTTCACCTTGCTGGTGGCATGGCGCAAAAAAGCCTTTCGGATGTCCTCACGCTCTATGCCACAGCCGTTATCTGTAACACGCATATAGGTGATTCCACCGTGATTTATCTCTACTGTAATATTGGTTGCGCCTGCATCTATTGCATTTTCGCAAAGTTCCTTTATAGCAGAGGCAGGTCTTTCTACCACCTCACCTGCAGCTATCAGCTCTGCAGTGTATTTATCAAGTATATTAATCTTTGACATATTCTCACCACAACATAATTTTTTTAGAATTTAGTTTTAGTTTGTATAAGTCATAACAGCAAAAGTCTATTATGTATCCTTTGCCATGCTTACAAGGTCATAGAGCTTTTTCATAGCTTCTATCGGTGTAAGCGTATTTATATCAATGTTTTTCAGCTCGTCTATAATCTTATTGTTACCGGTATCTATCAAAGAAAACAAAGTTTCTTCAGTATTTGTATTTTGTGACACATTCTGGGTTATTGGCTTATTGTCGGATTGACCCTCAAGCTCCGATAGAACCTCTTTAGCCCTCATAATTATGCTCTCCGGTATGCCTGCAAGCTTTGCAACCTCCACACCATAGCTCTCATCGGCTCCACCCGGTACAATTCTCCTCAGGAAGGTTATATCAAAGCCCCTCTTTTTGACAGCTATATTGTAGTTTTTGACACCATCCATGAGATTCTCAAGAATAGTGAGTTCGTGATAATGAGTGGCAAACAAGGTTTTGGCACCAAGAGTCTTTTTGTCTGTCACATATTCCAGCACACTGCGAGCGATACTCATACCATCATAGGTAGATGTTCCTCTGCCTATTTCGTCAAGAATGAGCAGACTATTCTTTGTGGCTGATTTTATTATATTTGCAACCTCGTTCATCTCAACCATAAATGTAGATTGACCTGTGGTGAGGTCATCTGATGCGCCTATTCGAGTAAAAACAGCATCTGTGATGCCTATTTCGGCGCTTTCAGCAGGCACATAGCTACCTATCTGTGCCATAATTGTGATAAGTGCCGCCTGACGCATATATGTAGATTTACCTGCCATATTAGGTCCGGTTATGATGGCTGTTCTGTTACTGTCATTATCAAGATATATATTGTTTGGCACAAACGGTGTATTTTTAAGTAAAAGTTCTACAACAGGGTGACGGCTTTCTTTTACTATTATTTTTCCGCTGTTATTCACCTCTGGGCGACAGTATCTATTATCGCTAGCCACCTGTGCCAAAGACATAAGCACATCTACAACAGCTATTGCATCTATAGTTTGCTCTATTCTAAGCAGATGTGCAGATATCTGCTTCACAAAATTCTGAAACAGATCATACTCCAATTTGCAACATCTCTCTTTTGCGCCCAATATGGTGCCCTCAAGATTTTTAAGCTCCTGTGTGATATATCTTTCACAGTTGGTCAAGGTCTGCTTGCGGATATAGGTTTCAGGCACTAGGTCTTTATACATATTTGTGACCTCTATATAATAGCCAAACACTCTGTTATAACCTATTTTGAGTTTTGGTATGCCTGTAGCTTCCTTTTCTCTTGCCTCTATTTTTGCAAGCAGTGATGACGAATCGTTCATTATGATTCTAAGTTCATCTGCTTCTTTGCTGTAGCCTTCATTAAAGATACCCCCGTCTTTGGAGGTTATGGGGGCTTTTTCACTGATAGCTGTCATAATAAGCTCATGGAGATCACTTAGATCATCCATCTTGTTATAGCTATCCTTTAAAAGCCGTGAGCTTGTCTTTGCAATCACACTTTTTATGCATGGTATCTGCCCAAATGCCAGTCCAAGCGAATATATCTCCTTAGGGCTAACAGAACCATACGTCACCTTTGTCATAAGGCGCTGTATATCTATCATAGGTTTTAAGGCATCAGATAAATCTGAGCGAAGTATCACATCATGCACCAGCTCCGACACCGAATTTTGCCTGTTAATAATAGTATTGCAAGCAAGCAACGGTCTCTCGATCCATGTGCGCAAAAGTCGCTTGCCCATGGCGGTGTGGGTCTTGTCCAACACCCAGAGCAAAGAGCCTTTCTTTTCGCCCGTGTGCATAGTTTGCAAAAGCTCCAGATTTCTCTTAGTGTTAAAATCGAGCAACATAAACTGCTCACCTTTATAGAACTTTGGAACAGATATTCTTTCCAAGCCGTTCATTTGGGTTCGCTTGAGATAGCCCATCAATCCACATACAGCCGATATGGAACAAATGTTTTGCTCATAGTCATTTTCATTAAGCTCTGCATTGGGGAAATATTCATAAAACAAACTATCGCTACAATCAAAGTCAGCATCTTCTGTGGCTTCTATCTCCACCCCTATGCGTTCACAAATGTACTCACTGATTCCTTTGAGCCTAAGCACTCCGCTATTGCATATAATTTCATTAGGTGAACAGGACAAAATCTCGTTTTTTGCTTTTTTTATAAAATCGTGACCCTCTATCTGCGTGGCAGTAAGCTTGCCTGTAGAAATATCACAAAAGGCTATACCACACTTTTTATTCTTTACATATACACTGCAAATATAGTTGTTTTTGCCTGCATCGAGTATAGAACTTTCGATAAGTGTGCCGGGTGTGATAACACGCACTACATCACGCTTAACCAGCCCCTTAGAAAGAGCCGGATCCTCCACCTGCTCACAAATAGCCACCTTATAGCCCTTTTGAATAAGCTTTGCTATATATCCATCACAGCTATGAAACGGCACGCCACACATAGGCGCACGCTCATCTAATCCACAGTCACGCCCTGTGAGGGTGAGATCAAGCTCTTGTGATGCTATCTTTGCATCTTCAAAAAACATCTCGTAAAAGTCACCAAGTCGATAAAAAACAAGGGTATTGGGATATTTCTCTTTTATTTCAAAATACTGCTTCATCATTGGCGAGAGTTCTGCCATAGTTCCACCTCCTGAAAAAAACTAAATATATCTTATATCAGTTATCAGTGGCATCCGCTACAGCCTGAGCAATCGCCTGAGCATGATACTACATAATCGGTTGTGTTTGGATCTTCACCCTGTGCCGATTGCTGAATAATTGCCATAACTCTTGCAAGCTTTTTGTCAAATTCTGTTTTTGCGTTGTTATAGGCTGTCATATTCTCATTTCTCATTATATCTGCATAGATTACACGAAGCTCTTTATTAAGCTCGATAAGTTTCTCGTTATCTTTATCCTCTTTTGCAGTTTCGTTGTTAATTGCCAGTCTTTTGAGATTAAAGTTGCCGATAAGCTCTTGTAGCACAGTATCATTGTCGCTATCTTCCTGTGCCTTTTTCAAATTCAAGTATGCCTCGTCCTTCTGTATCTGTCTTCCTATTTCTCTTGCAAGTTCTATCATATCCATTTTATTTATCTCCTTTTTTATACTTTTTAATTTATTGTGCCAGCTCGCCTTGTAATATCCAGTTGCGAGCCTTTGTTATCTTCACGTTAGCGAAGCTACCTATCAAATCTTCACTTCCGTCAAATTCTACTATAATATTTCCGCTTGTTCTTCCTGAAAGCATACCTTTCTTCTCGTTCATACTCTCTACAAGCACACGCTGTACGCTATCCACCATAGATGCACATCTCTGGGCAGCTATCTCCTCCTGTACCTTTAAAAGACGAGTAAACCTGCGACTTTTTTCTTCGTCTGTAGTAGGATCTTCCATCTCTGCGGCAGGTGTACCCACACGCTTAGAATAAATAAATGTGAAAAGAGATGTGAAGCCTACTTCTTTTACTAAGCTGATAGTCTGCTCAAAGTCCTCCTCTGTTTCACCGGGAAAACCTACTATTATATCAGATGTTAGCGAAACATCCTCTATTTTCTCTTTGGCATAATTAACGATGTCCAGATATTTTTCTCTGTCATATCGTCTGTTCATTTCCTTAAGGATTCTGTCGCTTCCGCTTTGAAATGGCAGATGCAGGTGCTTACTGATATGCTTGCTCTGTGCTATCACATCTATAAGCTCCTTTGAACAATCTTTAGGATGTGATGTCATAAATCTTATAAGAAAATCACCTTCTATATTGTCTATCTCTTTTATAAGCTCAGCAAAGGTGTGCTTTTCTTCTAAGCCCTTACCATATGAGTTCACGTTTTGACCTAAGAGTGTGATTTCTTTGTATCCGTTAGCTACAAGCTCTTTAGCCTCAGCCACTATATCTTCAAAACGTCTGCTACGCTCTCTGCCTCTGGTATAGGGTACAATACAGTATGAGCAAAAATTATCACAACCATACATAATAGATAGCCATGCCTTAAAACTGCCGTCACGCTTAATCGGTATGCCCTCATGCACAGCAAGGTCGTCATTACCTCTTTCAAACACACGCTTACCGCCTGTGATGCTGTGATAAAACATATCAGGAAACTTATGGATAGCATGAGTGCCAAACACAAGTCCAACAAAAGGAAAGCTTTTATATATCTTATTAGCGATATGCTCCTGCTCCATCATGCATCCACAAAGCGCTATCAATATAGAAGGATGGCGTCTTTTTAACGTCTTTAACGCCCCCACATTGCCAAAAACTCTATCTTCAGCGTGTTCTCTCACAGCACAAGTGTTGAAGAGAATAAAATCGGCATCATCCACCGTATCAGTGAAGTCAAATCCCATTTGCTCCAGCATACCCTTTATACGCTCTCCATCAGCCACATTCTGCTGACATCCGTATGTGTGGATAAAAGCAAGAGGTTTTTCTCCTCTTTTTCTGATATCCATAATTTCACGTGAGAGATTTATATATTCTAACTGTTTATCATAATCGTATATTACTTCTCGAATCAATGCTATGAACCCACTTTCTTATTGCAATAACACAAATTATATGTTATCACATTTGCATCATTTGTGCAAGCACAAAATCAAATACTTAAAGGCATTTTCCACAGAAAGAAAATAACAAATGCCACAGGACAAACAAGCTTGTATCCTATGGCATTTATTTTATAAATAATTTTAATATATACCCTGCACAGTAACCTCTCCTGATGATACAGTTACACTTCCGCTGTCTGTCTTCACCAAAAGATCACCGTTACAGTCTATGTCGTATGCTACACCTGAAAAACCATTTGAGTTTTTCTGAAAAGAGACTTTTCTTTCCAGTGTCACGCATTTTTTCTTATATTCATCCAGAAAGAAATACGCATCTTTTTTGAACATCTCATAATGCTGTTCAAAATCAGATAGAATATCACAGATTATATCTTTTTTGTCATAATCTTTACCTTGTATGGTATAAAGGCTACAAGCCTTGCTCGAAATTTCGTCAGGAAAAATTCTGTTATTCACATTAAGCCCTAAGCCTACCACCACAAACTCAGGCTTATCACCTGTCATGCAACCCTCGCACAGTATTCCTGCGAGCTTTTTATTTCTATGTACTATATCGTTCGGCCACTTTATGCCAAATTCTTCACCTGTCACTCTCTCGATAGTCTTGCAAACGGACAGACCACACAGCAGTGTGATAATTGGCACCTGAGCAATATGTATGTCCGGCTTTAGCAATATACTCATATATATACTGTCACAGCTTTGTGATTGCCATACTCTGCCTAGTCGACCTTTGCCATTTTCCTGCTTTTCAGCTACAATAGTGTACCCTTCAGGCATATTTTTGCCTACTCGTTTCATCTGAATGTTTGTGGAATCTATGCAGGAATAATAATTTATGTATCTTCCGATATATTTTGTTTTTATGTTGCTAAGATAACTTCTTGACATCAGGATAATCTCTTTAAGCAGTATTTTAATGCCTTGATAATAGCAGTTCCCAAAATCAAAGCTGTAGCTGATTCAATAATAGCATTTATACCTGCAAATGCTACAATCAGTGTTTTAAAACTGCCAATCACTGTTCCGCCAAGCACGCCTATAACTTCTTCGTTATTTAAGAAGTCTTCAGCAAAAAGAAGCCACATAAAACCAAGGAAAAACAATGTATTTATCAATGCAGTGCTAACACTTGCGATTGATGTGGCTGTAATGTCTTGCTTGTCATGTTTTGCAAGAAACTTATTATTGGCAAGACCTTTATAAATCAATCCGGGCAAAAATCCGCACAACATTCTTGGCACTACACAAGTCACAAATGTATAAAACGGATTTATACTGAGCAGAACTGCACCAAAAGCGTCCAATCCAAAACAGGTGATGAAGCTGGATAATCCAAATATTGTACCAAGCAACAAGCCTATCTTTGGACCAAGAATTATCGAACCA